>JALWHT010000137.1 GCA_026983515.1 Sulfurovum sp. | reverse complement strand
TTTTTATTCCATACGCATTGAGCAAAAAGTACCCCAATGCAAAATATGAAACCAAATGGCAGTATCTCTTTCCTATGAAAAATATTTCTACTGATCCACGCACTAAAGCTAGAAGAAGGCACCATCTTCACCCTCAAACAGTTGGCAGAAACATCAAAGAGGCAGCTAAAAAAGCAAACCTCAACAAACGCGTCACCTCCCACATCTTCCGACACTCCTACGCTACCCATCTGCTGCAAAGTGGTATAGATCTACGCTCTATTCAGGAGTTACTGGGGCATAAAAGCGTAGAGACGACAATGGTCTACACGCATGTGGTCGCAGAGATGAACAAAGCAAAAGTCATGAGCCCGTTGGATATGATGGCGTAGATCGTCTATAAAAAGTTGAAGTCTGCATTACCACGCAGGAGCATGGTAACGAGAAAAGGTTAAACTACTCCCTATTCCCTAAAACCTACTCCCTATTATTCACCCCTATCTTCGTCGCCGTTAAAAAAAGATACCCCCTCCCCGTCACAGTCACTCGGTAGCGTTTCTGCTGGAGGTAGCGTTTGGCGAACATCAGGTCGTTGAGTACCAGGCTCATTTCGCTCATGGCGTAGTTGGGGGCTTTGGCGCCGTAGACCAGTTCGCCGTCCTGCCATCTTGCGTTGGGAAAGCCAAGGATGAGAGCGCTCTCATTGCTAAGGTGGGTCTGCACCAGCTCCATCAGCAGTGGTTTGAAGGCAATGCCGGGGCTTTGCAGTGTGCCTATGGAGATGAGCAGGTCGAAGCGTCCCAGATTGAGTGTGTCAAGGGTGTTAATGTCGTGGGTGTAAAAGCGGACGTTTGGTTCAGGAAAGGCTGCGCGTGCAGCTTCTATGGCACTTTGGGAGTGGTCGATGCCGACAAGCTCCATAGATTGATATTGTTTAGTATTAACCATGTTTCGGATCACCTCAAACTCATCGGCACGGTTGATGCCAAGGTCAAGGATGCGCTTTCGGCGTGGCAGAGTGACATTGTGCAGTGCCTGACGGAAGTAGTAGAAAAAGTCCGGTTCCTCCATCTTGTGTATCTGTGCAAAGGGTGAGTCGGTACCGTACTTCTCCGCCTTCTTTGGTACCGGTGCATCATGAAACGATGTATGTTTGGTGATCTTCTCAAACGTTACCCTGATATGTGGTGTACCTGCTATACGCTCCGGGGTCAGCATGCGGCAGCCAAGCAGTTGTGCCAGCTCATCCCACGCACGCAGACTGCGGTAGCGGTACGCCCTCCCCTCCGCTTCGACAAGCGTACCGGCGTAAACCCCGCGGTGCAAGTCTGGGTTGAGTACCTCAAAGGTGATGTGCTGCCTGCTTTGCAGCAGATCTTCAAGGTGAGAAAGGATGGTGTGGAGGGGTTCGTTGGTAAATGTCATCTTGGCTGCTTTTCGTGAAGGAGTACAATCTCATACTCCAGATAGTCAAGAGGATAAGCTTCCATCAGACGCTTCATCTGGGCGTAGCCAAGTACATTGCGCCCTGCTCCCACGCCGCTTTGTTTCATGTACCGGAACATCTCCCTGACGGAGGGAAACTCCAGCGTATACTCCAATATCTCCATTTCACCCCTAAAGTGCTTTTCAAGCAGCCTGACAGTCTCTTCTCTGCTTCGAAGCAGTGGCGGCAGTCCAGCAGTTTCATAGAGTGTTTTAAACGTGTTAGCAGTAAATATAGCCAGTGAGACAGGCGTATCAAGCGCAGCAATATTGGCAAGGACGCTGTCAAGATCATCTGCCCACTGGAGTGCGGAAGCAGAGACAATGCGGTCGAAACGGCAGGAAGAGAGTTTCTTGAAAAGCGAAGGGTCGTTGAAGTCATACTGCATCAGGGTAACATTGTCCGCTTTGGGATGCAAAGCAAGCATCCCTTCGGCAAAATCGACACCGATGAATGTTTCTACAGGCCAGTCAATCATTTTGTAGAGTCCGCCGCTGCCGCAGCCGATGTCGAGGATGTGTGACGGGGCATCGTTTATATGTGTCACCAGTGCTTCAAGTACACGCTTCTGAATGATATTGACACGTTCATAGGCATTGGCATTTTGTGAAAAAGACTCTCTGATCTTCATAAAGGCAGCATCCTGGATTGTTTGGAGGTATTATAGCGACTGTTTTTCTAAAGCCCCCTTCCCCAGGGAAAGGAAGAAGAATGTTTTTGGACATAACAAGGAAAAATGCCCTTATGTTTTTGAAAGGGAGGAGTTTAAACATTGCATCTGGGAAGGGTTGACCGCAGTATACGACCGGTAGTTTAACCAAATGTTAATCTATAGGTCGTTTCACTCGATAGCTCTGGCAGTCGCAAATGGCTAAGCCGCCCTTCGGGCTGAGTGCTCCTTTGTCGCCATCGAGTGAAACTTTTTGGGCAAATGATGGGGAATTTCGCTATGATTGCAGCTATGAAACAGTATGACATACTCATTGCAGGAGCCGGTGCAGCAGGCATGATGGCTGCCATTACCGCCGCACGCAGCGGCAAACGGGTGCTGCTGCTTGAAAAACTCTCCAAAATCGGTGCGAAGCTTAAAGCCACAGGCGGCGGCCGATGCAACCTGACCAATACACTGGACAATGAAACATTTATGAGCCGTTTTGGACGTGACGGCAAATTCATGATGCCCGCACTCGATGCATTCGACCATCATGCTCTTACCGATTTCTTCGAGAACATCGGTGTGCCGACCCATGCCCCAGACGGCTTTCGTGTTTTTCCTCTTACCCACAATGCCGCCACCATTGTCGAAGCGATGGAAAAAGAGATGCAGCGTGTGGGTGTGGAGGTGCAGTGCAAAGCGCGTATTGTTTCCATAGAACATGACGGCAGTGTAGTAACAGGGGTAAAGACGGAAAAGGAAACGTTCAGTGCTTCGCATATCATTATTGCAACCGGCGGAAAAGGCTACCCCGTGCTTGGTGCAGAGGGAGACGGCTACACCATAGCCCAGTCGCTTGGCCATACCGTAACACCGCTGCATCCGGCTATGATGCCGCTGAAGACCAAGGAGAAGTGGGTGGCAAACTGCCGTGCGGACACACTGCCTAAAGTAGAGCTGCGCGTGGCAATCAAAAAATACCGCAAACTGCATGCTACCGGTGATCTCATCTTTACCAAAGAGGGCATCCGGGGGCCTGTGGTGCTTGACTTCTCCAGAGAGATCACTCCGCTATTGGCAAAGTTTGATGAAGTACCCTTGACAGCGAACTTCACCAAAGGGATGAATGAAGAAGAGATACGCAGTCACTTCAAAGAACAGATCAAAAAAAACCCACATAGCATACTGCTTGAGCTGCTTGAAACACTGCTCCCCCGGTCACTCTCGCTGGTGTTGTGTACACTTGCCGGCTGTAACCCCGAACGCACGCTGGCAAAGCAGCAGGGCGCAGCACGTGACAAACTCTTCAAGCTTCTGGTAGCTACACCGTTGACCGTCAACGGACACGAGGGTTTCAAAATGGCCATGATCACCCGCGGCGGAGTAAGTCTCAAAGAGATAGACCCCTACACAATGCAAAGCCGGAAACTAAACAGACTTTATTTCTGCGGAGAAGTGGTCAACCTTGACGGTCCCTGCGGCGGCTACAATCTGCAGTGGTCGTTTGCTAGCGGATATCTCGCGGGGAGAGCGGCTTCCTCTTGAAATCGTGATGAAAAGTCACAATAAAGCAGGCACCGCCGTTTCTGTTCTCTACGGTAATCTTCGCCTGATGCTTCTGCGCGATCTGCTGGCTCATGTAGAGTCCTATCCCTGTTCCTTTTCCCTCTTCTTTGGTTGTGACGTTGGCTTCGAAAATAGTGTCGATGACCGCTTCGGGTACACCACCGGCATTGTCGCATATCTCTAACCTGTCACCATGCTCTGAGGCGATCAGGTTGATCGTAATGAGGCGCTGCTGTATATTATGCTCAATGAATGCATCTTTTGCATTGTTGATGATGTTGAGAATGAGATGTTTGAATTCATTGGGGTACCCGTAGAGCTCTATCTCGTCCTGCCGATTGGTTTTCACAAGAATACGGTTTTTAAGGATGTCGTCTTTGGCAAGGAAAAGCGCAGAGTTGACCACATCGATAAGTTTGAAGTGTACACGCTCCTTGTTGGGGCGGAAGAAAGAACGGAACTCGTCAAGTGTGTTGACCATATGGTCGATCTGCACCTGAAGATTTTTTCTAAACTCCTCGACATACGCTTTGTCTACAATACCCTCTTCAAAGTCATTCCGTATCAGTTCACTGTAGAGCATCAGTGCATTCAGAGGCTGTTTCCACTGATGGGCGACCGAATCCATCATCTCTCCTACCATCGCCATTTTTGACTGCTGCATCAGCATCTCCTGCTGCTCCAGGCGGAGTTCATGCTCCCGGCTTTCACGTGCCTTGGCATGTTCAAGGTTTTGGGTTCTGGCATTGAGATTGTCTACCAGCATACCGATTTCACCCTGATCTTTGCATTTGATCAGGGTATGCTCAGAAATGGCTGCTTTCAACTGCTTGTTGATCGATTCAATAGGTCGGACAAAAACGCGGTAGAGCACCAGGTAGCCGGCAATGGTAGTGAGGATCGTCAAAATGATGGTTATGATAAAAATATGATAGAAAAGGCTGTCCAAACTTGCAAGCACCTGCTTTTTGGGAATACCGATAATGACATTCCAGTGCGTATCGGTAAAATGATAAATAACCACAATACTCTCTGTCTGAAGAATCGGATCATTCTTAATAGTGCATAAACGTTCTTTAACACCCAATCCCGGCTTGGAAAAAGGATCTGCGGTGTCGGCAGGATGTACACTGTAGCGGACAGTTGCATAACAATCGGTGTTTTTACCTCTCTTATGTCCAAGTGACGGTTCTATCTGTTTGAGTATTTGCTGTATTGCCGTATTTTTGGAACGGTAAATATTTTCTGAATTGTCAAAACGGGAAACCTCTTGTGACTTGCTGATGAAATTCCCTTCTTTATCGAGCATCATCAGATAGTGCTCAGGCTGGATAATGACCTTTCCATCGCTTGATATATCTTTAATACCGGCCTGTATATTCAAATCGATACTTGCCGTGCCGGCAAAGCGCCCTTTTCTGTAGATTGGGGAAACAACGGTAATCATGCGGCGATGTGTAACAGGGTCTACATACACCTTTGTCCAGGTAGTTTGCTGATAGGTGGTTTTTTGTGCAAGTTTGTAAAACGCCATGGTTTTCGGGTCAATATTGGGTATATATTCTTTGACAAATTGAAATGTGCCTCCCTGTTTTTTATCGAAAAAATAGACTTTTGGGGAGGCGGAAATGTTATTTTCAAGCCAGATACCGCCGCTGATGATATCGATATTGTTTTTTTCACTGGCCGAAAGTATGGATGTGATAATGGAGGGATAGGTGCTTTCATTATTTTTTTCACTGAGTTTGCTGCCCACCGAAGCAAGTGTCAGGACAACTGCTTCGGCTTTTGTCTGTTTGCTGCGTATATCCTGCAATATCACCGAAGTCATCAGTGCAGCCTCTTTCAGTGCATTTTTTTCAAGAGAATTATCACGCATGGTCATAAAAGCAATAATGATTGTTGTAAGAAAGATGACAGAAACGAAGAGAAAGAAGCCAATCAGCTTGATTTTGACACTGTTGTACCACTTCATCGTTCCCCTCCTTTCCTTTAATGGGATCATTATAACAAAGTATAAATTAGTTTTATTTTATAATATCTTGTAATAGATAAAAACGTAACCGTTTTGAAGTACACCAATGGTTAATCAAACTGTATTATGATTGCTTCAAACCAATGTGACGGATATGGAATGCAAAAACGCTCTTTTCTTATGCTCTTTTCCCTTTTGATGCTGACGGTCAGCATCCATGCAGACTATCTGCTCAAACCAAGCAAACGCCACCCCAGCCGCATTGACCATATGCCTAAAGGGATGGTCGCGGACATGAAACGCATCCCTCAGGATCCGGCGTACTATGCTAGACAGCTCAAACCCTGGCCAAAAGCAAAGCAGAAACGTGCAGATGAAGCCTTTAATCGCAAATACTTCAAACCGTGGAAACTGCATAAACTCGACATTCCCCTCAAAGATTTCGGCTGGGAAGTACGCTTTGTGACCCGTAACAAGATCTACACTGTCAACCGAAAAGAGATTCCTGCTTCTGTCTACAAACGATGGATCGCCAATGCCAACTACAAGGCAAAAGATTCCAAACGCTACTATGCCATTACCACAGAGCGAACGAATGTCCATGCCCTGCCTACCGCACAGGCTTTTTACCTTGACCCCCGCAAACCGGGTGAAGGCTTTCCGTTCAACTACAACCAGAACTCTGCGCTGCACATGAATGTACCGCTGTACGTCTCTCACTTTTCCAAAGACCGAAAGTGGGCTTTCGTGCGCGGTTCTTACGCTTTCGGCTGGGTAAAGGTTAGTGATATTGCCTTTGTTGACAGAAAATTTATACGTCGTTTCAAAAACGGACGGTATGCCATGACCGTCAAGGACAACCTTCGTCTCTACAATGAAAAAGGCAAACCTGTCAGTTTTGTCAAACTTGGTACCCTCTTTCCTCTTGCCAAAGACGGCGTACGTTACCTCGCGGCGGCAAGAAGTGCCAACGGACAGGCGCTCATTAAAAAAGTGCAGGTGCGCACCAAAGGGATCATTGCCAAAAAGCCGCTGCCTTTTACCGCACATAATGTGGCAAAGGTCGCCAGAGAATTTTACAATGAACCCTACGGCTGGGGCGGTGGATACGGATGCCGCGACTGTTCGGCGACCACACGGGATTTTCTCGGTGTATTTGGCATCTTTCTAAGACGTAACTCCAGCAAACAGGCACAGGACGGTCAGTCGGTTTATATTAAAGGTATGCCAAAAAATGCCAAAAAGAAAAAGATCATCCGTGAAGCGGAACCCTTCCGTTCTCTGCTCTATGTGCCTGGACACATTGTACTTTACCTTGGGCAGTACAAAGGAGAACCGGTCATCATGCATACCTACTGGGGTATCCGTAAAAAAGACGGTACCAAGCTTATTACGGGCAGAACCATCATTACGACCACCGAACCGGGTAAAGAGCGCAGAGACACCAAGCCTGAAAGCAGACTCATCAATACGCTCAAGACCATTGTGAAATTTTGATGCTTTTGGGTAGAATGTCAGCATGAAAAACCAACGCAGACACAAAGAGAAGATCAAACTCTTCACCACCACTATCATTGCCGGGGAGTTCAAGGGTAAAACCATTGAAATTCCCGACATCGCTACGACACGCAGTTCCAAATCGATTTTGAGAGAGTCATTCTTTAATACGGTTCAGTTTGAGATCATTGGCAAAAATTTTGTTGAAGTGTTCGCCGGGAGCGGTTCTGTAGGCCTTGAAGCACTCAGCAGGGGCGCAGCGGAGTGCTATTTTATGGAATACAACCGCATCGCTTTTCAGTCACTGGAAAATAATATCAAGCAGACAGACCCCGGCAGATGCCACGCTTTTTACGGAGACAGTTTTGAAAAGTTTGCTGATGTGTATGCTTTAATCAAACGTACCGGAGAGAAGACCTACTTCTACTTCGACCCGCCCTTCTCCACCCGTGACGGTATGGATGATGTGTACGACAAAACCCTTGCTCTCATAGAACAGATAGAGCCCGAAGTGTGTGAAATGGTTGCTGTTGAGCACATGACCAACCTTACCATGCCTGAAACCATCGGTGCACTTAGCAAAGTCAAAAAGAAGAAATTCGGCCGCAGTACCCTCTCCTATTACACACCGTCTGAGTAACTCGTTTACATTTGGTAAAGGAGATTTGCTATAATGCTTCCAAAAAAGAAGTTTTATGACAAAAAAAGAAGACCATATTGCCCTTTTTATCGACTGTGACAATATTTCACACCGCTCGATTGAGGGGATTATTAACGAACTGAGCAAATACGGCGTGGTGAACATCCGCCAGGCTTACGGCAATTGGACGAAAGAGAACCTCAAAAACTGGGAAGACAAACTGCTTGAGTTTGCCATTAAGCCTATTCAGCAGTTCGACTACTCCAAGAACAAGAATGCTACCGATATCCTGATGACCATCGATGCAATAGACCTGCTGCACACCAAAGACATCGACGCCTTTGCGTTTGCCACCAGTGACAGCGACTTCACCCCGGTGGTAATGCGTGTGCAGGCAGAGGGCATCAAAGTATTCGGCTTTGGTGAGAAGAAGACACCAAAGCCCTTTATGGCCGCCTGTTCACAGTTCATCTTTACCGAAAACCTGATGGAAAACCATGCGGACGGTACAGCTGAGACACCGGTTGAGAAAGAGAAGAAACGCAAAACAGGCAGAGAGCTTCGTCAGGACAGCTGGCTGGTCAATCTGCTGCGTACTGCTGTTGAACAGACTGCAGATGACTACGGCTGGGCGAATCTTTCTGAAGTCGGACAGTACATCAACAACAAATCGTCCTTTTCTCCCCTGAACTACGGCTACAAGAAACTGAGTTCGCTCATCAAAGAAATCGACCTCTTCGATATCGCCTACGATGAGGTAAGCAAACAGATGAGCATTCGGGACAAACGCTGGAAAAGCTAATGGATGCTTTAGACACTCTCTTTCTTTTTGCCTTTGCGCTGTTCGGGCTCAACAAATTCACCTTTGATCAGTCCCGCTTCATAGAGAAACTGTGAGGGGGTATACTCCACCTTCTTGACCTTGTCATATTTAGCAAGAGAGAGGTAGAGTTTGTCCTTTGCACGTGTTACCGCAACATAAAAAAGTCTGCGCTCCTCTTCGATGGAACTCATCATCCTGCGGTTGGGAAAGCGGCCGTCTACCAGGTCGACAACGTAGACTTCAGGGAACTCCAGCCCTTTACTGGCATGCACTGTCAGCAGGTTTACCCCCTCGCCTTCACTCAGCTCACCACCGCCAAGCACCATGGCGTTGACAAAGCGTCCAAGCTCCTTGTACTGTTGGCTCAGATCGAGCAGCAGACGGGCTTTTCTGAGTATGCGTTCTCTGGCTGTTTTCTTTTTCTCTTCATCGATCTCACCTGTTTTCAAGCGGCCGCGCTGGGTGGAAAGTGTCTCTACAATCCCCTCGTAAAGCCTTGAACCGATAATCGTCTGGAGTGTTTTTGAAGGTGCTTCATAGGGGTCGATATGTGCCATGAGACGGTAAAACTTTTCGAAGAACTTCACCCCCTCCTGCGTAATTTTGGGATGTTTGAGCAGCGGATGGCCATAGACTTCCGCAGGAAGATCCAAATGCCGGAAGCGTGTGGCCGAGCCTATCTCAAAATCGTCATCGAAAAGCCCAAGCTGCACATTCTTTTTGGGGTTGAGCTTGGGAAGGTCAGTCTGCACAGGGTGCAGTACCCCCTGCCGAAAACTTCCTTTGCCAAAATGGACAAAACACTGGAACATCTCTTTTGAGAGCGCTGAACCGATCCCTGATGCATATTCGAAGATGTGAATGAACGCCATCATATCCTTGGGGTTGACCAAAAGCGAGAGCATATCGAGAAGAAACTTGATCTCTTTGGCATCGAAAAAGCTTGTACCGCCTTTTCGCTTGCAGGTGATACCAAGCTCCCTCAAGCTTGCCTCAATGCCGTCTGCAGAAGAGTTGTTTCGAAAAATCACGGCAATATCATCGTTGGGTACATGAGTATGCTTGATGGAATGGGCAATGGCCTGATACTGCTCAAAAAGATCGTTGTAAATGAGCAATTTCGGCGGGTGTGTCTTGCCGTGTCTGCCTACTTCGAGCTTCTTGGGGTAGATACGTTCATTTCGTTCAATAACACGGTTTGCCAGCGATAGAATAGGCGCCGTGGATCGGTAGTTTGTCTTAAGCGTAAAGACTTTTGCTTCCGGGTAACGTGTACCGAAGGTAGCGATGTTTTCAATGTTCGCTCCGTTAAAGGCGTAAATACTCTGATCATAGTCGCCTACACAAAAGAGTGATTTCGGTCTGAGTGTGTCGATGAGCGCACTTTGGAGGGTATTGGTGTCCTGGTACTCATCGACCAGTACTTCATCGAAAGGAATGTGGTTCTCTTCCAAATGTGCTTTGATACGCAGCAGTAGGTCATTGAATGAAGCAAAACCATAAGTGATTTTTTCCTCTTCAAACGTTTCGACGATATGCATGTAGGTATCCATCAGGAGTTCGTGTTCCGGGTATTTTTCCAAAAACCACACATCAAAGCCGTCAAGTGAGGCGTTCTGGTAAAGCGAATACATCTCGTAGAGATAGGTTGCCGAAAACGGGGCGACATCGATATTCATCCGCTCGAAGTTGTGCTTTTCATAAATGCTGCGAAAGAGTGTCTTGAGCTCTCCAGGCTGTTTGAGCGCAAGGTTTGGGTGCAGTTCTTTGAGCCATCGATAGCTGACAGCATGAAAAGTACCCGATTCGATCCTGGAAACCACTTTTTTCGGAAAAAAACGCTCCAGACGGGCAATCATCTCCCCCGCAGCTTTGTTGGTAAACGTCAGCAGCAGAATTTTTTGCGGTTCCACACCGCTGTTGAGCAGATGGGCAATGCGTCCGACAATGGTCGATGTTTTTCCTGTACCTGCACTGGCAATAATGAGGTTATGACCGGGGGCGGCCGTGGCAGCACTCAGCTGCTCGTCATTGAGGGCTGAGAGCGGCACTTATGCGTGACCGATGATATAGTAGGTGTTTTTGTTGTCGACTTTTTTCAGCTGAAGCTTGTATTTTTCAGCCCAACGGTTTACCAGCTCGGTGAAGGCAGAGAGGTTGTCGGCATTGGCATCCTCCTCACACTTGATCTTCAGGTAGTCTTCGGAGTTGGACATGGCAATGTAGCCTTTTTCTACCGCAAGCGCATCGGCAAAAGAGGGAATGTGCGGCAAAAATTTTTGCATACCGGGGGTATTGTCAAGAATGGTATGTACCTGTTTGAGTGTCTGTTCGGTTACAGAGTAACCAAGCTGCTTGAGAAGTGCTTCGGGAGTCAGTTCAAGATGCATGAATTTCCTTCAATTGTAAGTGTTGAAATAGAAGAGGATTGTAGCAGATTTTTGATTATTACTTCGAATTAGCTACAGAGAGTCCTTCAAAAATCTGCCTTGATTATGAACGAAATTGCAGAATCAAAAATTCAGATTATTCATTGGGTTGAGTAAGGTAGTATAAATAATTTAAGCTTGGAAAATAATGCTACTGTATGTATAGTTGGGCTAAATCAAACCATCTTTGAGACGGTCTATTTTTTCAATCAGATCTTTATAGTGTTCCACGTTTTGAAACGCTTTCTCATAGCGCCAGCGCAGCACAAATTCGATGATACTGTTTTTAAGTCTGGGGTCAAGTGTTTCAGCTTTGCCGAAATAGCCGAGTGAAATGTTTTTGGCTTTCTTTTTTCCTGTTTTGTCCGGTTCATAGGTAATGGCAATGACCTGAATGTACTTGCCTTCTCTTACCTGACCGAAATCTTCTTCTTTCAGTCCGATACCCGAAAGGTTCATTGCCTTGTAGTCAAAGATATGATCGAAATCTGGAGATTTTTCAAAAATTTTGAGATTCTCAAAGAGTGTTTTTACGCGGTCGATGTTTTCCTGACGAACCGTTTCAAATGAGACGTTTGCAGCCGGTTTTGAAACAGGTTTTACAGTTGGCTTGATGCTTCTTGGGGAGGTTGGTGCAGCAACAGATTCTTTGACCGGCATGCCGGAGTCTTTTTTCAGTTCCTTCTCTTTTGGCTGTGCTTCTTTCTGCTCGAGTTTCTCTTCGAGTTTGCTTGTAAGTGCCCTGAGTTTTTCCAGACTGCTTGACATCGTTCCCCTTTATAACGGGCATTCCCGTATCAAAAACTAAATATTAGAAAATATAGTACACCACTTTTTATAATACTTTCTTTAAAACCATACTGAATAATATGAATGCTTTCTATTTTTTAATGTAAAAAAGTAATATTTCTTATATTATATAATATATTACTTCTTGTTTAATGATCTTTAGATAAAATCACACATTACATTATTTTAGGAATACAGATGGATTATCTTCAAATTAACGGCGGGAAAAAGCTAAGCGGCAGCATCACAATCAGCGGTGCGAAAAATGCTGCATTGCCCGTTATTGCCGCCACTATACTGAGCGACAAACCGGTTACACTGACCAACCTTCCCAATGTTGTTGACATTCGTACCCTGCTCAAATTGCTGACAATGCTTGGGGGCAATGTTACACATGAAGACACTGTTGCCTACATAAACAACAGTTCCATCAATTCACATAAAGCCGTTTATGAGATCGTCTCGCAAATGCGTGCATCCATTCTTGTACTCGGCCCGCTGCTTGCCCGTTTTGGAGAGTGTGAAGTGAGCCTTCCGGGCGGTTGTGCCATAGGGCAGCGTCCCATCGACCTGCATCTCAAAGCCCTGGAGGCAATGGGTGCCCAGATAGAGATAAAAAGCGGATATGTCCATGCTGTTGCACCCGAAGGACTAAAGGGCGCAAAGATCATTTTTGACAAGATCACGGTTGGTGGAACTGAAAATACGTTGATGGCGGCCGCACTTGCGAAGGGTACCACTACCATTATTAACGCAGCTAAAGAACCGGAGATCGTCCAGCTTTGTGACATGCTTGCCTCAGCCGGTGTCGCTATAGAAGGCATTGGCACCAATGAACTGATTGTTGAAGGTACCGGCGGTAAACCGCTCACCTTCCCTGAAACAGAGATCATCCCGGATCGTATCGAGGCTGGTACATATCTTTGTGCCGGTGCCATTACCAACTCTTCCATTACTCTTCACAAGGTCAATGCAGAGCATATCCGTGCTTCCCTGGACAAACTGGAAACCATGGGGTTTGGTTTTGATATCGATAATGAGAGTGTTACCATTCATCCGGCAGAAACGATCAAGCCTGTGAACCTCATTACAGTTGAATACCCCGGTTTTCCGACCGATATGCAGGCTCAGTTCATGGCGGTTGCAGCAATTGCAGACGGTGAAAGTCTC
>JALWHT010000136.1 GCA_026983515.1 Sulfurovum sp. | reverse complement strand
GGGCAATACGCAGTTTTTTGAGAATAAGGTTGTTTGTAAGGTCTACAGCGGCTTCCTCTTCTGATTTTTTGGGAGACGGTCCGCGTTTGAGGGTAATGAGCCCGTCCAAAAATACGCCGAGTTCTTCGTAACTGCAAGGTTCCCCGCTGTTACCGAGTATCTCTTCTATGCGTTCTTTTGAGACGGGGTATGCCTCTTTTGCATACGCTAGGGCTATGGTATCGGTGTCAAGCTTGAGTGCTGTAGCAATGCGCTGTATAACTTCATTGGTAAAAGCTGCCATTTTACTTGCTGTCACACTTGGTTGCTTTGACTTTGGTAACAAACCCGATGCTTACGTCACTCCATGTTTTACCCTTATGCAGGTCATAGCAGGCACGGTTGATGCTTTGCAATGCGTCGCCGGCAGCAAAGTCCATGAGGTCAATGTTGCCCTGTGCCTTGAAAAATTCTTTTTCATAGTGGTAATCCAGAGGTGTAGTGACGGTTTTCCCATTCATTGTAAGTGCCACTTCAAGTTTTCCGGTATATGGCTTGCCTTTGGTATGTGCATCAGGAGTGACTGAAAGAATTTTTCCCGTGATCTTCGGTGCTTTCATCTGTTTGAAAAAATATGTGACCAGTTTCCCGTCACGGACAGTATTGCCGCTGTCAACCTTTGTCGTATCGATGACAACGGTAGCACCTTCAAAGAGTGCTTTGAAATTTTTTCCCTCTTTATGGGCAGGATTGTAAGAGAGAGAAGGAAACTTTCCCTTTACGCCGATCTTTTCGGGAGTCTTGTAGGCTTGCCAGATAACATCGACACTGTCATTCTGTACAAGCGTACAACCGCCTTTTGCATAAAGTAGTGTACCTGCAAGTAAAAGTGCAGTAGTCCATGTCTTTTTCATTCTATCAATTCCTTCAAAATTATTATTTTTTCGCAGCAGCTTCACTCAGCTCCTGCAGCATGATGTGCATATTTCTAATGATACCTAAACATTTCTTATCTTTGATGTTGTGTTTAAGCGTCCAGTATTCTGGGTTGGTGTAGGAAATGGTCGTTTTACCTTCATAGTCTGTCGTAAAGAGCATGCGAAGGGGGAGATCCAGCCCCATGGAGGGGTTACACTCCATTAATTTTGTCCCCATTTGCGGATTGCCGAAGAGCACAACCGTTTCAGGACGCAGATCCATACCGGCTTTTTTGGCAACGGCTGCATGGTCAATGGTAGCAAAGTGCATCAAATGTTTTTCTTTGATGATCTTCAGAAATTTGGAAACAGCCGTAGGCAGATTGTTTTGCGAAGGGACACTTTCGAAGAATGCCCCTTTTTTATTGTCACAGCCTGTCAGTACCAGCAAGAGCATTGCGGCCAAAAATAGTTTTTTCATAGCTACATCCTTGTTAAACATTAAATCTGAAATGCATCACATCACCGTCCTGGACGATGTATTCTTTTCCTTCAAGGCGCATTTTGCCTGCTTCTTTGGCGCCCTGTTCTCCACCGTATTCGATGAAGTCTTCGTAGCTGATCACTTCGGCACGGATGAAGCCTTTTTCAAAGTCATTGTGAATGACAGCAGCAGCCTTCGGTGCCGTCGTTCCCTGACGAATAGTCCAGGCACGCACCTCTTTGACACCGGCGGTAAAGTAACTCATCAGTCCCAGTTTTTCAAACCCCTTACGGATGATCTGTTCCAGTCCGCTCTCTTCGACACCAAGTGATTCAAGCATCTCCATTTTCTCTTCTTCGTCAAAATCGACCATCTCTTCTTCGACTTTGGCACAGAGTTTGATCACTTCACGGTTACGCTCTTGGGCATAGGCTTTGAGCGCTTTCACATACGCGTTGTCTTCGGCAAGACCGTCTTCATCGACATTGGCACCGTAGATGATCTCTTTGTTGCTCAGGAGTCTGAGATCTCTAAGCAGCGTAATGAATCCTTCAGTGTCTTTGTCAGGGAAGGTAGAAGCAGGCTGCCCTTCTTCAAGATGTTTCAAGAGCGCCTCGGCAACGGGAAGCTGCAGTTTAGCCTCACGGTCGTTCCCTTTGGCCTTTTTCTGCATCGTGGCAATACGCTTCTCCAAAGCATCCATATCGGCCAGCAGCAGTTCCGTTTCGATGATTTCAATATCGCGCACCGGGTCGATGCTGCCTTCAACATGGGTGATGTTTTCATCTTCAAAACATCTGACGATTTGCAGGATCACTTCAGTCTCACGGATGTTGCTGAGAAACTTGTTGCCAAGCCCTTCACCCTTGCTTGCCCCCTTGACCAGTCCGGCAATATCAACAAAGTCAAGTGTCGAGTGCTGTACACGTTCAGGGTTTACAATTTTGGAAAGTTCGTCCAGACGCTTGTCCGGTACGGGTACCACTGCCTTGTTCGGCTCAATAGTACAGAAAGGGTAGTTTGCGCTCTCAGCGTTTTGCGCTTTGGTCAGCGCGTTGAATGTGGTCGATTTTCCTACGTTGGGCAGTCCAACAAGTCCGATGCCAAGTCCCATGATGATCCTTCATAAATATGTGGCATGATTTTAGCGAAATCTTCGTGAAAAGGCGGTTAGGGTACACACAAATGTGCCATCGCTTCCGGATATTCCCGTATGCGGCAAAGCCGTTCGGCCTCTTTGCTAATCGCCTCGATCTCTGTTGATGCGCTCATATCAGCAATATCAACCTTTTGTTCCTTTTCCATCAGACCAAGTGAAACAAGGTTCTCAAGAATGGCATAAGCCATATCGATTGTTGAAGAGACCTTGACAATCTCACAGCGGGCGTAACGGGGTAGGGGGAATGCAACTTCTGCCACCCGCAGTGTAGGGTCGCTTCCTGGTATCTGCTGTGCCCCGAACAATGGCTTTGAGGCGGTTTTTGCCAAAGCAAAAGAGGGAATGAAACGGCTCAGGTGCTCGATGGCTTTTTGGGTACGCTCCTTTGTTTCGCTCCATGTCCAGTTGGCTTCTATCTTTTCGACAAGGTTTTGCGGCAGCTGCGGCTGACAGCTGAGCGGCGTGCTTGCAACAAGGCCATCCTCATAGAGCGTGATATCTTTGGTCATACCATGCAGCTGTACATGCCCCTGCGGATAGGGTGTGAACTGTCCCATCCCGCGCGGCGTACCGCGTTCGCCCTGAAAGATGATCTCCGGCCAGAGATAGGCGCTTTCCGCTTCCCACTGTGTGACATAGGCAGCCTTGAACTCCACCATCCGTTCACAGGGTACACCGACCATGTCATCGATCTTTCCTGTCTGGTAGCCTGCAGCATTGACAAGATAATCAAACGTCTCTGTTTTGGTATCGGTTTGCACAGACCATCCATCCGTGTCCCGTTGTACTTTTTTGACATCTGTAGAGAGGTGCAGGGTGATAT
>JALWHT010000135.1 GCA_026983515.1 Sulfurovum sp. | reverse complement strand
ACGCACTGAGAAACGTGCTGAGAACGACTATGAAGATTGCGAATCTTATGTCGAACGCCTGAGCGTGCAGTTTCTCGTGCTTTTCAATCCACCCCTCTATCGCCTTCACTCTCTGCACCTGCTCCGTGAGAACGTCGTGGTCGTGCTCGATTATCTTGGATACCATGTCCACCCTCTCCGAAATCCCATCGAGCTTCACCTTCACTTTCGTTAGCTCCCGGAGAAGTTCGTCGTTCATGTGCATAAATTAGTTGGAAGAAAATAATGGTTCTATTATAACCTACGCCTCTATCTCTTCGAGTAGCTGTTTGTAACTCGTGTGCTCCACAACAGACAGCACGAAAGCAATGATGCCCACGATTGCTGTTCCAATCGGAGCTGGTAGGAAGTGATACACTGCAGACAGAGCAGCGATGACAGGTGTTGCCACCGCCGTTCCCACAACGGCACTGTTCTTGTGGATTGGTTTGGGCTTGGTCTTTGGTTTGACTTTAACTGTTATGCTGTGGGCTGCGGGTGCTGGCAGGTGTGCTTTCCCGGCGAGGATGGACTTTGCTATGGCGAACAGTCTCTCCTTGTTGGCTGAGCGGAACTGAAGCAAGTTCGAAGACAAATCCTGATTCGCCACTTTCAAGTTCATGCCTTCACTTTTCAGCCAAGCGAGCCAGAGGTGCACTGACTCGGGATTGGCGTCTGGTCTCCAGAACATCATGGCTACTTTTACCAGAGGCTGGCTGTCCACGACTATCTGGTTATCGTCGTTGAGGTTGCCGTTGAAATCCACGGGATAGTAGGCTGTGGTCGTGCTATTTGCGAGAATAATGTAGCCGCCTTCTCCTTTAGCTATAAAATCTCCAGTCTCATTCCACAACCTTTCCAGTTCATCCATTTCGCTCATAAAACCACCTCCCTATCTAATTCTCTTTCTCCTCTTTCTTATCTATCTTCTTACACAAAGCTTCTTACACAAAGCAACCACCTTTTCGTGCAGAATCTCAAGCTGCCCTTCGAGCTGCCCGAGCTTCAGGTATAGCGGGGTTATGGACAGTATTATCAGCAAAACGGACAAAAAAAGCTGCACATCTGTAACCGTCGCCGTTGACATCACCTCCTTATACTCTCGCTTCCCACGCATAATAATACGTTCCCTCTGCTGGAGCTGTTGCGAAGGTCAGGATAATGTTCGTGTCGTCCCAGTCTACTTCGCTTGGCTTTGGTGCTCCTGCTTTTGGTGTTATGGATACGAAAGAGGGTGCTGCAATGAGTCCGTGTGGAATGTAGAAGGTTGTGGTTGTTCCATCGGCTGTGATGGTGGCTGTGTCTGAGTTTTCAGTGGGGTAGCCGTTATTACCTTTAATTTTATTAGAAGCTTCAGTAACTATATTTGAATCGACGCCACCAGATCTTCTAAAGTCATTATATTCTATTACAAGTTCAACTGGTACTGTATCTCCCCACACTATTGCATCTGATGTTATATTTTGATTATTAAATATATTACCTCTTATTATATGTCCTTTACCATTAGTCCCGTCATATACTATTCTTAGTATTGCATCTTCAAAATAATTGTTAATTATACCCCAGTAATTACTATATCTTGCTTGAACACATCCTGATGCCCAGTTAGTTGTCCAATCAACCGCTCTCAAAAAATCATTTTCTGCTAATAGAATATTATCTACGTTATATACATCAACAGCAAAGTGATATGTCTTAATAGTACAACCAATCGCTTTTCTGAGTGGAGATATACCAATTTGATTCTCATTAGTCACTGATATAACCTTACATCCTATGATGTCTCTACCTTGGATACCTGCCGTAGCAGCATTAAGTGCATGTTCGTAAACTTCACAACCAATGATTAATGCAACACCTATACTGTCATTTATACCGTAAGAATTTACATTTCTTACCTTGCAGAAAGCGCACAATATTTCTGAGTCAGAAGATAATCCGTTTGAAATACCAATTCCCGCATCACATTCCTCGATGTTTGTGTTTATTACTTTTAATTTATTTAATGTTATGCTACCTGCTTGTTCTATCCATATTCCTGTATGTCCTTTCCTACTATAACTATTTATAATTTCTACGTCAATGCAACCTGAGATATTATAATTATGTCCATAAGATGCTATTGATCCATCTGCATTTTCACCATCGCTGTAACAGTTTATTATTTTCCCGTTTCTAACTTTTTGGAGTTTAAATATTGTATCAATATTATCTCCTGGTAATGTTACTCCATTATAAAATTCACAATCTCTAACAGTTATATTTGCTGAATCTCCCACATTGTACCCCCAAAAGAACAATGCTCCACTTTCATTTACTCCAGCAAGCGGTCTTAGTAATGTCTTAAATCTTACTCTTTCTAATAGCACATCTTTACAGTTTACAAAATGTATTGCTCTTGCTGACTGACCTACAGCTTCAAAGGACTCGTTGTCTACCTGAAATGTCATGTCTCTTATAGACCACCTACTATCACCATTTGAATTATCATTGTAATTCTTTATCAGACCTCTCAAATATACTCCTGCATCTACTTGCACATTAATTATTTTATCGTAATATATTTCGAGAATTGTTTTATCTTTTCCAGATCCCACTAACTCTACATTGCTTCGTATTATCCATGTTCCACTACCAATCCTAAATTTGCCTCTTCCAAGTCTAACTATCCCACCACCTAATTTTGCAGTATAGTTTTCAGATTTCTGTATCACATCAGCATCATCCACTCCCGCTTCTCCTTCTGCAATCGTCTTCCCGTACTCGTCCTCAGCCCACACGTCCGTTTCCTGCTTCTTCACTATTGCTGAGTAGTCCCCAAGTGCTCTTCTTGCTCCAGCCACCTTTCCAGAAAAACTACTACCTGACATCACCACCACCTCACATAACTCATCTTATCCGTATCTGGCGTGTGCACATTTGTATCTTTAATCTCCAAATCTGCAATAACTTCTTCTTTCTCAAACATTAAAGCGTAAACAACCACATTACCTTCTGACGGGGCAGTAGAACAAGACAGCTCGGTAAAAATGTAAGGCACTAGACCCGTCTGTTCTGGGATAAGCGTTAGAAAGTCGGCTTTTCCAGCGGGAACGCTAAACAGGTCTATGTCTGATGCAAATTCAGTTGATTCTACTCTGTTGCCTTTAACCTTGACGACGACCTCTTCGTTGAGGTTGTTTACTACATAGATTGTGAGGGGGATTCCCCTCGAAAATAATATCGCCTTAAACATATTTTCAAATTCGCCCATCTAACCACCTCACAGCGGAATAATCATCCCGAAAAGCTCCCTGAAGCTCTCCAGAAACGCTTCTCTGTCGTATATGACGATTGCTTCCTGAGAGTAGCCCAGTATCGTTGCTCCCTT
>JALWHT010000134.1 GCA_026983515.1 Sulfurovum sp. | reverse complement strand
TACAGCTGCTCAAGCCGCTTGATGATCTCTACGGCATCAAACGTGTCGATGTAAGTACCTATCAGGCAGTTTCGGGTGCAGGCAAAAAGGGAATGGAAGAGCTGGTAATGCAGATGAAAGACTTTTTTGCGTTCAAACTCGATGAAACGGACATAGAAGCCTTCAGCCACCAGATCGCGCTCAATGTCATTCCTCAGATCGACAAACCGATGGAAAACGGCTACACCAAAGAGGAGATGAAGATGGTCAATGAGACCAACAAGATTATGCATACTGACTTTGCCGTCTCTGCTACCTGTGTACGTGTTCCGGTACTGCGTTCACACTCCGAGTCGATTACTGTAACGTTTAAAGAAGGGATCGATGTGAGTGTAGAAGAAGCCAGAGAAGCACTGGCGAACTTTGAGAATGTCAAAGTTGTCGATGATCTTGAAAAAGGTGAATACCCCATGCCGATTACAGCAACCGATACAGACTATACCTATGTCGGTCGTATCAGAAAAGATATCTTTTCTGAAAACATCCTGCATATGTGGGGTGTGGCAGACCAGGTGCGAGTGGGAGCTGCGACCAATGCCGTACGTATTGCCCAGAAGTGGATCAAACTTCAGGAGGATGTGTAGATGAAAGAGAAACATACAGAAGAAGAACATCTGGCGATGGATAAAGCCAACCAGTCAATGATAGAACATGCATTTGAAAGTGTGCTATGGGGGACTCGCTTTTTTGTCCTTTTGGCAGTTATATTTAGTATGATAGGCGGTATTGCGCTCTTTATTGTTGCAAGTGTCGATGTTTGGCATGTAGCCGGTACAGTTTTTACAAACTATTTTGGACACGCAGGGCATGTAGCAAATTTTCATGAGAAAATTGTTGCTGAGTTGATTGGGGCAATAGACCTTTATCTGATTGCGATTGTGTTGTTCATCTTCGGTTTCGGACTTTATGAACTGTTCATTTCCAAAATCGATGTAGCAGAGCGTAGTGCAGCCTCTAAAATCTTGGAGATCCATTCTCTTGATGAACTCAAAGACAAGCTTGCCAAGGTGATCATTATGGTGCTCATAGTCGGCTTTTTCAAGCGTGCCATGCACACAACTTATGGTGGTGCTTTGGATATGCTTGCGCTTGCTGGTGCCATTTTGGCATTGGCATTGGCGTTCTATTTTATGCATAAGGGAGATAGCCACTGATGAGCAAGATTTTTGTAGATGCCTGTTTGGGCAAAGAGACACCGTACACACCGGTATGGATGATGAGACAGGCAGGGCGCTATCTTCCTGAATATATGGCAGTCCGCCAAGAGGCGGGGAACTTTCTCAACCTCTGTCATAATCCCAAAAAGGCGGCAGAGGTAACTATTCAGCCGCTTGATATTGTAGGGGTAGATGCAGCGATCCTCTTCAGCGACATTTTGGTCATTCCTGATGAGATGGGGATGGATCTGAGTTTTGTCAAAGGAGAAGGACCCAAGTTTTCCGATCCTATCGCTTCCCAAGAGGATCTTGACAGACTTATTGGTGGTGAAGAAGCGGCAAATAAGCTGACTTACGTTTACGATACGATCAAACTGCTTCGAGAGCAGCTTGACGCTCGCGGTGATGAGAAAGCACTGATCGGTTTCACCGGTGCACCGTGGACGCTGGCGACCTATATGATAGAGGGGCAGGGTACGAAGACCTACAATATTTGTAAAAAGATGATGTACTCAAATCCAAAGTTGCTCCACAATATCCTTGCTAAAGTGACCGAGGTGGTCAAGTTCTACATGGAGAAACAGATCGAAGCGGGTGTCGATGTGGTACAGATCTTCGACTCTTGGGCAGCGGCGATAGAGCCGAGCAAATACGATGAGTTCAGCTGGAAGTATATGGTAGAGATTGCTGACTACCTCAAAGCGAAGTATCCGCATATTCCTATTATCATGTTCCCTAAAGGGGTTGCCTCCTTTATCGAGCGTGGACTGGTCTATGGCAACTTTGATGTCTTTGGTGTCGATTGGGGTACGCCGATGGCACTGGCAAAAGAGAAACTCGGAGACAAATATGTCCTCCAGGGTAACATGGAACCCTGCCGCCTCTACTCCAAAGAGGTAACCACCGAGTGTGTTGAAGCACTCCAACAGATCATGGGCGGCAAACGCCACATCTTCAACCTTGGACACGGTATTTTGCCTGATGTACCGGTTGAGAATGCAAAGCATTTTGTGAATGAGTGTCATAGAGTTAGTGGTAAAGCCTAACTTTACGGTAGAACACTGAGTAGGGTGCGTAATTACGCACCAAAAATATTGGATGATGGAAAAGGTGATTAAATGAGAGATAAATTCAAAAAGCAATCAAGAATGTTTGCACCATTAAAGAAAAACTATGTCAACTGATCCATCTCAACACATCTCAAATATCATCTTCGGTCCTATCAACTCAAGAAGATTTGGAAAATCTCTCGGTGTCGACCTGAGCCCCGGCAAAAAACAGTGCAATTTCGACTGTCTTTACTGTGAGCTTGATCCTGCAAAGACAATGGCACAGCAAGATGAGGTACTGCCTGTGCTTCAGATCGTTGAATCGGTCAAAGAGGGGCTGGAGGAGCATGCTGATATCGATGTACTGACCATTACTGCCAACGGAGAGCCGACACTTTATCCTCATCTCAATGAGCTTATTGAAGAGATCAATAAGATCAAGGGGAGGAGTACCAAAACCCTCATTCTCTCCAATGCAGCGACAATCGATGATCCAAAAGTACAGGAAGCACTGCTAAAGTTTGACGAAGTGAAGCTCTCACTTGACTGTGCAACCCAGAAGTGTCTCAAAAAGCTCGACCGTTCGCATGAGGGGATCGATGTAGAGCGTATTAAAAAGGGAATGCTTGATTTTAAAGCACGCTACCGGGGTTCGCTCATTATCGAAATATTGGTGGTAGCAACGCTCAATGACAAACCTGAAGAGATTGCGGCACTCAATGACTATTTGTTGAAACTACGTCCAGATCGTATTGATCTCGGTACGATTGACCGTCCGCCGGCATTTGATGTCAAACCGGTCAGTTATGAACGACTTTTGGCTTTGAGCAGACAGTTTGATCCTTCTCTTCCGCTCTATATCGCATCACGTAAAAAAGCACACATACCCTCTTCTGCCTATACTGAAGAAGAGATACTCGACACCCTTGCCAAGCGTCCATTGACAAAGGAAGATATTGAAGCCTTGTTTGATGAAGCGAGTCAAAAACGATTTGAATTTCTAAAAAATGAGAAAAAAATTGTACAGGTAGACTCTAACGGTGTCATTTTTTACAAAAAGGCTTAAATACCCTTGACTTTAAAGGACTTTTTCTCTATAATCCCATTCACAAATTTAACTGTTCCGGCATAGCTCAGCGGTAGAGTAGATGACTGTTAATCATTTGGTCCCAGGTTCGAATCCTGGTGCCGGAGCCATTTTAAGTTTGTAATTTCTTTTAACCGTTCCGGATTAGCTCAGCGGTAGAGTAGGTGACTGTTAATCACTTGGTCGCTGGTTCGAATCCAGCATCCGGAGCCACTTCTTCAAATCTTCATAAATACCATATGTTTATCTTAATTAGTATAGTTTCATAATAAAAAAGCTATAATTATTACCTGTCTGTTGTTTTATTGATAAACATCAATAATATTTTTACCGTAATAATGAAGGGAAGTGCTGCTAAATATGAGAACCTCTAACCAAAATGATTTTAATCTTATCGAGTTGAATAAGGGCGTGGAAAGAAGAAAAAAATCTTCTCACACAATATTGGATGAGCTTGAAGAGGAGAAAAGGGGATTAGTGACGTTTTTTGAACAAAATCCGATTCTTTCAATGCTTGGTTCCCTTTTAGTTTTACCTTATGTTTTGGGGTTATTCCTTGGGTTTATTTATTTCTGCTTTGTGTTAGGTGTGTCTGTTTCAGATTTTCTTGCTGCATTTCATGGAACTTCACAGTTGGTATTTTGGCTGATCGGTTTTTACTTGATCATTACGTTTACTGATGTTTGGCTTTTGACGAAAAAAGCATTGCTTGTACTACAAATATAAGGAGCTATATTTTGAAAATATTGGTTACCGGTGGTGCCGGTTATATTGGTTCACACACCACACTATTGCTTCTTAAAGCCGGCTATGATGTCGTTGTCTTTGACAACTTTAGCAATGCATCACCGGAGAGTATCAGGCGGGTTGAAGCACTGACAGGCAAAAAGACGACATTGATCAAGGGAGATATTCGTAGCAGGAAAGATCTTGAGGCAGTGTTCTGTAATCATGAAATCGATGCCGTGATCCACTTTGCCGGTCTTAAAGCAGTTGGTGAGTCTGTCGAACAGCCGCTGCGTTATTATGAAAACAATGTATGCGGCACCGTCCAGTTGTGTGAAGTGATGGCGGAACACGGTTGCAAGCAGATTGTTTTTTCCTCCTCTGCAACAGTCTACGGTGATCCGAAAACTGTCCCTATTAAAGAAGACTTCCCACTCTCGGCAACCAACCCTTATGGACGCAGCAAGCTTTTTGTTGAAGAAATATTGAAAGATCTTTATATCTCTGATGCTGAATGGAAAGTTATACTTCTACGTTATTTCAATCCGGTAGGTGCCCATGAATCTGGGCGTATTGGAGAAGACCCAAGCGGAATTCCAAACAACTTGATGCCATTTATTGCGCAAACAGCGGTAGGAAAACGGGAGAAACTCAGTATATTCGGTAATGACTATGATACCCACGATGGTACAGGTGTACGGGACTATATTCATGTTATTGATCTAGCTGAAGGGCACCTCAAAGCGCTTGAAAAATTGCCGGAAATCAAAGATGTATTGACGGTAAATCTCGGTACCGGTCAGGGGTATTCTGTCCTCGATATGGTAAAGGCATTTGAGAAAGCTTCCGGAAAAGCAGTGCCATATGTTTTCGCACCTCGACGTAGCGGTGACATCGCCAAATGTTATGCTGACCCTGCCTATGCAAAAGCGGTACTTGGCTGGGAAGCAAAAAAAGGCATTGATGAAATGTGTGAAGATACTTGGCGGTGGCAAAGCCAGAATCCAAATGGGTATACATGCTAAATTTGTGATACAGTGCTTTTGCAGGAGTCTAAATTTATTTGGTTATAATATCTCTTCAAAATTTACAATAGCGTGTATACAGCAAGGATAAAAATGGGCCAACCAAATCATAGCTCCACACATGAAGATGAAATAGATATTAAAGAAATCTTGCGTACCATCCTTCGATACAAGAAAATGATTGTTTTCTTGGTTGTTTTATTTGGTGCAGTCAGTGCCTATATTGCTTATTTCAAACCTAACATTTATCAGGCAACTGCGACTGTTGAAGTCGGTTTACAAAAACGCGGTTATGGTGCCGGAGATGTAATCAACATGGCAATGGATGCGGGAGCTGTTAACTCTGATACAGAAATAGGCATTATAAAGTCCCGTTTTTTGGCAAAAATGGCGGCAGAAAATGTGGATTTTTCTCATCGTTATTTTACAACGAGACATTTTAAAGAGGTAGAGCTTTACAAGTCAAGTCCATTTAAAGTAGGAATGTTAAAAGGGTTTGGCATTACGTTCAAGCTTTATCCTGTTGCTGATCCAAAGCATTTCAGACTGGTGGTTGATGAGAGAAAAGATAAAAACGGCAGCGTGTGGTCTTACGATAAAGTACTTCCCTTTGGGGAAGAGGTCGTTACGCAGCATTTTCATCTGAATATTGTCCGTACAGCACCATTAAAAGATGCATCCTACCGTTTTGTTGTTAGCAAAGAAAATTTTCCTATCGGGAAAGTAATTGCCTCACAAACTTCCAAATATTCTACTATTTTAGCAATTTCCTATGAAGATAATGTAGCACTGAGAACACAGGAATATACCAATGCGTTAGCAGAAGCTTATATTAAGCAGAATATTGAGAAAAAAACAAAAGAAGCAACACGGAAACTGGATTTTATCGATAAGCAGCTGAAAAAAATTACGGAAAACCTGAAAAGTTCGGCAGTCAAGATCGAAGAGTTTAAAAAGGGAACCAATACAGTCAACCTGAGTTCCAAAGCAGAAGTGATCATACGGCAGATGAGTGAGGCAGAATCAAAGCTTGAAGAGATATCGATAGAGAGTGAACTGCTTAACAGTCTCTATAAAAAGATTAAAAAAGGTAAAAACCTTGAGTCCGTTTCTGTAATCGGTATTGGGAGAGGCAATGAAGCCCTGTCGGAACAGCTCAGTGCTCTTCAGCAGGCAATTTTGAAGAAGAAAGAGCTAAGAGAAGACTATACAGAGATGTATCCCGGTGTGGTTAAGCTTCGTAAGCAGATCAGTTACCTTAAAAAAACCATTATCGATATGATAAAGAATCTCAAAAGCAGTATGGATGAGAAAAAAAGACTGCTTGAAGAGAGTATTGCTCGATATCAGAAGGAATTGAATGAGCTTCCTGCAGATGAACGTATGTACGGGCAATTACAGAGAAAATTTGCCGTCAATGAAAAAGTGTACTCCTATCTCCTTGAAAAACGTTCCGAAACAGCTATCATCAAAGCTTCAACAGTCAGCAGAAACCGTATTATAGATACAGCGCTTTATCCTGGAAGCCCCATTAAACCAAAACGGAAAATGATCATTTTTGTCGGATTGATCCTTGGGTTGATTGTCGGTATTGCCCTAGCTTTCTTGAGAAATTTTTTGGATGACCGCATCCAGAGTGAGGATGATGTCAAATATATGACGGATGTACCGCTTCTGGGCACAATTCCCCATATCAAAACAGACGAGAACAAACTCTCTGTGCTACTCTCTCCAAAGTCAGCTGTCGCAGAATCGTTCAGAAACCTAAGAACCAATTTACAATTTATGGTGCGTAAAGAACATTCTCATATTATTTCTGTGACATCCACGGTAGGAGGAGAAGGGAAAACGACACTCTGTATCAATCTGGCAGCGATCATGAGTATTGCAAACAAAAAAGTCATCATATTGAACTTCGATATGCGTAAACCGACTTTGCATGAAAAATTCAATCTTTCCAATCAACAGGGGGTAAGCACGTTGCTTGCGGGCAGTACCTTTTTGAAAAATGTCATACAAAAAACAGAATATGAAAACCTTGATGTCATTACCTCCGGACCTGTTCCTCCCAATCCGAGTGAGCTGATTCAGAGTGAATTGACAGAAAAAATATTGGAAAAATTGAGAAAAACATATGATGTGATCATTTTAGATACCCCTCCTATCGGACTGGTGACCGATGCACGTACACTGATGCATCTTTCCGATACCAGTATTTATGTACTGCGTGCCGGGTATTCCAAAAAAGCATTTATCCATAATATCAATGAACTTTCACACCTTAAAGAGATACATGGGCTGGGCATTGTGTTAAACGATGTGAAAGCCGATCGTCACGGCTACGGCTACGGGTATGGGTATGGGTATGGATATTACGAGGAAGGAAAGTAATGTTCTTTCCCTTTTTCAGAAAAAAGAAAAAGGAAAAAAGACGTGGCCCCGTACTGTCTGTTGATGTACATTCCCACCTGATACCCAACATTGATGATGGCTCACAGTCTTTAGAAGAGAGTCTTGCACTTTTGCAGGGCTTTGAAGCACTTGGATATGAAAAACTTATTATTACACCGCATATTATGTCGGACAGTTACCCCAACAGTGCTACAACAATTTTGAATGGACTTGATGTACTCAGACAAGCGGCTGAAAAAAACGGCATTGCTTTAGTGCTTGAAGCAGGGGCAGAATACTATCTGGATGAACATTTTTTTGAAGAGATGCAACAAGAAAAGATCATGTCTATTGCAAATCGTTATGTGCTTTTTGAAAGTTCTTACATTTCAAAACCTTTACAGATTGAAGAGATGATCTTTGCCATTGGTGAGGCGGGATATGAACCGATGATGGCACATCCGGAACGTTACCGTTATATTCGTGATCCGGAAAAGGAGTATAAACGCTTTAAAGATCTTGGTGTTCACTTTCAGGTGAACATCAATTCTTTTGGTGGTCACTATGGTAAGCAGGCTGAGGGGTTGGTGAACTTTTTAAATGAGGCGGGCATGATTGATTTTCTCGGCTCTGATGTACATCACCGAAAACAGATCGATACCCTTTCTGAACTTTTTTACACTGATGTATACCATAAGGTTTTTGAAAAAAACAGCATTAAAAATGATAGATTGCTCTGAGAACTCAATAGAGTTATGCTATGATAAACGACAAAAAAAAGAAAGGGAATGATATGAGAAAATGGGCAGGATGGGGGGCAGTCATGTTTGCTGCTTTCTTATTGAGCGGATGTGGCATGGATTCTGATTATAAACTGTTGCAGACACAGCACAGTGTAGAGAACCAGCGAATTACCGATAGAAGTATTGAATACCGTATTTTACCTCAGGACAGGATTCAGGTACTGCTCTATAAGGACCCAAATCAGGAAAATATGGCTGCAAGCGGGGAACTCGGACAGCCTATGACCAACAAAGGTATTCTTGTCGATGCGGCAGGAAATGTTACCCTTCCTTTAATTGGAAAGGTACATATTGCCGGATTGACCCAGACGCAGGCAGCAGACAAGATTACCAGAATGTATAAAAAATATCTGAATACGCCGTCGGTATATCTGGAAGTTCTTAACAAGCGTATTTTGGTACTTGGAGAGGTAAACAAACCGGGTGTTATTGAGCTCGATAAAGAGAAAATGTCACTCTTTGAAGCGATTGCCCGTGCGGGCGACTTGACAGATTCTGCGGTTAGGAATAATATTATCATCCTGTCCAGTGATAAAAAAGGGATGCATATCAGACGTGTTGACCTGACACACTTTGACAATATGACGCTTGCCAATCTGATGCTTAGACCAAATGATATTGTATATGTACAGCCGGATAACTGGAAAGAATTTAAAGTGGCTTCAGGCAACCTTACATCTCCATTTGAAACAATTACGAAGATTGCATCACCATTCGTAACATTGCAATATCTTAGTGACTGATAGTCTGTCTGCTTTATGAGACGATTGTTTTTTTTGCTGTTTGCAACGGTTATAACACCGTTGCTGGCGGAGTATCTGGCAAGTAAACATACTAAAACACATAGAAAAACAGCCGTATATGATGATGTATAGGGTATGGTCAATTCTCAGGATTGATTTTCAGATGCTACCTTTTTCATAACCTCAAACCAATCCCTCGTAAAATACTTTTTGATATAGGTTTCATGGTGCGGTACGGTACAGCTGCTACAGTTTTGATGGATGGCATCTTCCGTTTTAAACACATCACCGTATTTTGAGTCGATAGCGCAATAACTTTTGAGGCTTCTGCCTTCTGCCTCTCTAAATCCTTTATCATCGAAACGGAAGTTGGGACAGGCACAGAGGTAACAGTTAAGATCTTCCATATTGTGGCACTTTTTATTTTCGGCATAGAGTGGACAGAAATCGGGCTCTTTAATGCGCATATTCTCATAGCGAAAGTAAGCGATTACCTCATCGTCACTGAAGTGTGTCAGTTTTTTTATAATGGCAGCGTGTTTTTTCCCATGTGCTTCAAACCAATCTTTATAACTCATAATGTTCAATCCTTGTCCAGTCAAGATAATTTATTTGTAGCGGCGGCAGGTGCAGCAGCAAGAGCATATGCTGCATCACCCCGCCGTGCGTACATACGAGTATCTCTTTGTTTTTTGGTAGGTCAGCAAGAAAGTTGCTGATGCGTCTGCTAAACGCATCATATGATTCCATACAAATATAGTTGTGCCATGCTTTGTGATCTTCAAGCAGCGATGCATCGAAATCCATCCGTTGTGATACCTCTTGGTAACTCAGCCCTTCGATGTGTGCTTTGAAACGTACCTCCCGCAGTCTCTCGTCGGTGATGTAGGGTGTCATCTCCATAAAGCTGAGCGTCTCCTGACACCGCATCAGATCGGAACTGTAGATGTGGTCGAATCGCTGACTGTATAGTGGCGCGGTCATCTTCGTATCAAAAAGAGAGGGTTCAATGCTTATATCTGTCCAGCCGTTGTAGCGCTTTTGGTATTTTGGGTGCAGAGCAGCATGCCTCAAAAGAGTCAGAGCCACAGCAGTACCCCGCCAAGCATAAGGATGATTTCTGTTATCTCCAGTGTGGTGCCCAGCACGTCGCCATTGAGAAAGCCGAGTTTTTTGCCGATCCGTGTGGCGACAAGGTAGCTTACCCCCATCGCCAAAGCCGCTATGAGGAAAAATCGCGTTCCCGTTACGGCAAGTCCGATAAGCAAAAAGAGCGCTATACTGCCGCCAAAGCGTTTGCTGTCAAAACCCCGTTGCAAAGTCTGGATGAACGAGGAGCGAAACGTTTGGGTAAAAAAGAGCATCTCCAGCCCCATACGGCTGCTTAGCGCCGCCGCGACAAAGAGTGCCCATGTTCCATGCATGAGCAGATAAACAATCAGCACGGTTTTAAGCAACACTGCCGCCACTGTCCAGAGCACTCCCATCGCACCTATGGTAGGGTCTTTGATGATGCTGTAGGCATCTTTGCCCGAATGGGCGGCATAGAGTGCATCGGCAACATCGGCCACAGCTTCGGTATGTAAAAACCCGTATAGCATCGGATAGACCAGCGCTGCGATAACCGCCGAGAGCCATCCCAACTTGGCAAGCAGCAGATAAACGAGTATACTCCCGCCCGCACTCACCAATCCCGCCAATGGTAGCCAAAATAGCATCGCACCCATCACTTTGGGGTGTGAGAGATCGTTGCTTTTTTTGAAACGCACGGGTAGCAGGGTAAAGTAGCCCAATGTTGATTTGAGACCGAGATAGAAGTGGTTTAGTGATGTTTTACGGATGGGAGTTCCTCTTTTTTCAATATGGTAATATTATACAGAATCTTCCCAACAAAAATGTTGGGAAGAAGAGGAAAGTTAAAAGTTTACACGTAAAACATATTGTCATACATGGATTGTGCCCATGAAAACTGGGCATTGGATTTTCCGAGTCCATTTGTTTTCCAGGCTTCATCGGTTATAGAACTGGCAAATTCGGTCTCTCCGTGTTTCCCGTATTTGTACGTAGAGACCAGTGTCATTTCATAGTGCGGTTTTTTAGAGATCACTGAGACGCAAAATGTTGTGGGAGAGGTCCACGTTATCTTTTTTCGATGAATGTCTTCTGCTACCATACGGGCGACATTATCTCCTTCGGTATAGGCGGTATTTCCAGATTTTGAAAAACCCATAGGACGGATATCGCCACAGCCAAATATGTTTTTATGTCCTTTGAAACGGTTGGTGTACACATCGAGGTTTGCTTCAATGCGGTTATAGGGTGTCTGTGTGGTCAGTCCCAGTTTTTCCAGAAGTTTTGGAGCACGTACATTAGGGTAAAAACTCATATCTTCAAACGGTATTTCATCAAATTCTGTAGCTATGATTTTTTTATCCAGATCGATCGTATTAATTTTGGATTCGGGCATGTAGACAAGTTCTTTGGCATATAGTTCCTTGAACGCACTTAAAAATCCCGCTTCTTTGATGGTTACAGTGTTATTGGCATCCAATAAAATAACTTTGCCGTCTATCTTGTGCCGTTTAATATGATCTGCCAAAAGACAGGCACGTTCATACGGGGCAGCAAGACAGCGATAGTTCCCACTCGGTACGGTAAGGATAAAATTACCGCCTTTAAAATGTTTTATTTTTCGTTTCAGTGTCAAGTGTTCAGAGCCAGGTATGAATGCTGCCGGGTACTCCCGTCTTAATCTCGCTTCAAGAGCAGGATCGTCTTTACACCAGTTATAGTAGTCATATTCAATGCCGGTAGCGAACACAAGATAGTCGTAATGCAATGCCCCTTTTGTGGTTTCAAGCACATTGTGTCTGCTGTCAAGATCTGTCGCTTCAGCCTGTAGGTATGTATAGTTCCCGTTATTGGCCGCATCGATGAAACTGTGGGTAAGGAAATCCATATCGACCATATCGACCAGCCAGGCATTGCTGACAGGACAGGAGACGAATATGTCACGTTTTTCTACCAGTGTCACCCTTGCATCCGGCACATACTCTTTAATGTGCTTGGCAAAAGAGAGTCCTGCCCAGCCACCGCCGACAACCACAATGTGTGGAGCATTTCTTCCCAAAGGCATACGTGATACATTGCCGGACGTTTCTTTCTTTTTTCCTGCCAAAACACTCTCTGTTGCTACAGATGCCAGAAACAGCATTTTGGCACTCTGCTTGATTGCATCACGTCTATTCATCTTAAATACCCCTTATAATAAAAATAAAGCTGAGTTATAGCATATTTTCATTACCAAAAGATTAATATTGAGAGATTGAGACGATAGGTTGCCTAATTAAGCGTAACTGTAAAACTTTCTCGCTCCCATGATCTGTGTATGGGGAGAGGTGTATAGGAATGAGTTGCTGGTTAACTGATAAAACTCAATACTGCCAACCCGCCTAAAACCATCCTGTCTACCCGATTGCGAAACGCCAACGCATGTCTAATATCTTCTGTCGTAATCTCCTCTCTCTTCAGCCCAAAATACGCCTTTTTTTTCACTTTCCCGAAATATCGTGTAGGACCGCCGATGCGGATGTCAAGTGCCCATGCCATGGCGGTGATGGGATAGCCGGCGTTGGGGCTGTCGTGGTGGGAAGCTTGACGGATGAGGGTAGAGAGTGGCGGGTAGCGGGTAGGAGATCTATAGAATTTCGGAGACAGCAGTAGTATGAGCAGGGCGGTGAGGCGCGCGGGGATGTAATTGAGCCAGTCATCAAGGCGAGCGGAGACTTTGCCGAATTTCTCGTAGCGTGGGGTGCGGTAGCCTACCATCGAATCGAGGGTATTGACCGCTTTATAGACAAATGCACCGGGGAGCCCCAAAAGCAGCAGCCAAAAGAGTGGGGCGATGACACCGTCGCTGAGGTTCTCAGCGTAGGTTTCAATGGCGGCTTTGTTGATCTCTGATCGGCTCAGACATTCCGTGTCGCGGCTTACAAGGTATTTGATGTGGTGCGGATGCGTAATAATGTCTTTGACCGAATCATAGAGCATTTTTGAAGCAATGGTCGTAGAGGCGATGATGCCGTATAGAATAGGCAGAAGGTAGGAATCAGGAGGCAGGAGAGAATGGATAATATAGGTGATAAGAGAGATAATAAGCAGCGTAACGGTGATGAGAGAGAGGGACAAAAGGGCTCCTCTGAAAATGCCATCTTTGTAAAAATATTTTTCAAACCATTGGATATAGTCTCCCATTAGGATGACAGGATGTCGGATGAAGTGAAACTCCCCCAGGAGGCTATCGGTGACATAGGCGATGAGTGCGGTTTCAGCGAAGAGCATTGAGCAGCCTCTCACCATTAAGGTAATGATGCATCTGTTCAGCAAACTGCTCAATGCGCTTTGCTTCATACGTTCTAAACACATCATCGATAAAAAGCCCGTGTTTGAAAGTACCATAGATATAGTTATCTTTATAACCGTTGGGGAAGGTGCTGGAGATGCCGTGATGTATCTCGTAAGTGTCGCCCTTTTTTTGGAGTATTTTCTCTTTTTGGAAGTGTATCTCTCCCTTGACAAGTCCCAAACCTTTTACCCTTTTTGGGGTGGATGCTTCGATGCCATTTTCATCGATGATGGTTTGATGGAGCATCTCAAAACCGCCGCAGATACCTACAATGTGAGTCTGCTTTTGGCGGTGGGCTTCGAGAATGCGTTGTTTGAGTCCTGTCTCTTCAAGCCATGCAAGAT
>JALWHT010000133.1 GCA_026983515.1 Sulfurovum sp. | reverse complement strand
TCAAAATACAAGCTTACTTTATTCATTTTACTCTCCTTGGTGCGTGGTTACGCACCCTACATTCTCTTTTCGGTGTATGGTTACACACCCTACAGCTACAGCATGCCTCTTTTTGCCAACTCTTCCTGGTAGAGTCTGTCATACAAAAGCTCATAATCCTGGGAGCCAGGAACGATCTCACGTTCCATGTTTCTGATCTTTTCATAGACAATATCATCAATTTCATCAAAAGCATCGGCAAAGGCTTTGAAGGATTTGAAGATGACATTCTTCACCTGATTGTCACTGACACTGTACTCTGCCAGGTAATTCTCGTAAAGCTCGTCAAGAATCACGTGCGCAAGATCATTGTAGCGGTCGTCATAATTCATGATCACACCATATTCCGGTGCCATCTTCTTTTTGATCATAAAGAAAAGCTGACGCTCGTCAGCATGCTGAAACTCGATCTCATCATAGTTCTCGTCAAGTATTTTCTTGACCTGCTCATCGAGTGCACGTTCCTTGGCCAGGTTCTCGTCAATAATGCGCTTGGCAACTTCTACGACTGCTTCCTTTCCTTTTGGAAGTGTTACAAAAGGAGCATTTGCCAAATCGATCCCTATCTTGGTCGCTACATATCCCGTCTGTTGTGGTTTCAATCTCATTGCTTGATACTCCTTGTGTTTTGTTGTTCTTTCTTCTACGCAATCACACGGGTAGGCACAAGGCCTGACCCTGATTTTACCGTACGATAGTATCTTCTCTTTCAGGGCTTGTCGAAATGATGCCGATCTTGGTGCCTATCATCGCTTCGAGCGCCTCAATGTACGACTTCGCTGTCTCGGGCAATTCATCAAAGGTGCGTGCACCTTCGGTCTTCTCCCAGCCCGGGAAGGTCTTGTAAATGGCTTTAACATCTTCAAGATCGTAAGGAACGTAGTCGATCTCTTTGCCTTCAAACTCATAGGCGACACAGACTTTGATCTCATCAAAACCGTCAAGTACATCGAGTTTCATCAATGCAACCTGATCAACACCGTTGACACGTACCGCATGGCGCATAGCCACGGCATCAAACCAGCCGCAGCGTCTGGGACGTCCTGTCGTAGTACCGAATTCATGGCCGTTTTTTCTCAGCCTGTCGCCCTCTGAACCAAAATCTTCACTCGGGAAAGGACCATTCCCCACTCTGGTACAGTAGGCTTTGGCAATACCGGTCACTTTACCGATATCTTTGGGGTTGATACCAAGCCCGGAACAGGCACCTGCACTCACCGTTGTGGAAGAAGTTACGTACGGATAGGTACCATGGTCGATGTCAAGCATTGTCCCCTGTGCACCTTCAAGCAGTACCTTTTTGTCAGCATCGAGAATTTCCCACATCAGTTGTGTTGTATCGCAAATGAACGGAGACAGTACCTCTTTATAACTCTGAAGTTCGGCAAGCAGTTCACTCGCTACCGGCGCTTCAACACCCATTGCATCAAAAACCGGTTTGTTGATGGCAAAGAACTCCATGATCTTTCCGGTCAGCTTTTCAGGGTGCAGCAGTTCTCCCAGACGGTGTCCAACACGGGCGACCTTGTCACCATAAGCAGGCCCGATACCCTTTCCTGTCGTACCGATGGCCTTGTCACCCTTAAGACGCTCACGTGCCTGATCGATCTGTGCATGATACGGCAATAAAATGTGTGCCTTGTCTGACAAGAAAAGCCGTCCGGTAAGATCGTCGAACTGTTCCATCTCTTTGATGAAATCGACAGGTGAAAGTACGACACCGTTACCGACGATATTTTTGGCTTCGGGGTTGAGCACACCCGACGGAATCAGGTGCAGCGCATACTTTTTGTCACCAATGACGATGGTGTGCCCTGCATTGTGTCCGCCGGCAAAACGGCACACATAGTCATGGGTTTGTGCCATGTGGTCAACAATCTTCCCTTTTCCCTCATCACCCCACTGGAGCCCTACGATCAAATCTGCTTTACTCATTTTTCTTCCCTGTTCAATTTACTCACAATACACGCATCGGTATAAAGTGCAAAGCCTGCTGCTTCCATGCCGTCAATAGTATAAATACCCCCCATTGCCAACAAACTGTTGCCTTCGAACATACGGAAGGTCAACGAATCATAGTAACGCATTTTGGCATAAAAGAGCGGTGAAATAACCATTCTCTCATAGGCGACAGTCAAGGTAGCAACTTTAATTTTTTCAAGTTCTTCACGAATATCATCCGGAAAAGCACTGAGATCTTCAAGGTCTTCAACTGTATTCAGACGTACCAACTGTTCGATCCACGGCAGATCACTCTTCAGAATCTGCTCTACATGCATCGCCTTAAGAAGCTCGAGCGATACACCATACTTTTCATTCAGAAGATGCGGAATGCGAATGTTGGCAACCTGAAGCAAAGGACTTGCACCGATCTCATTGAGCAGCATACTGCTGGTACGGACGATTTCTTCAAAACTGCCTCCGAGGATCTCTGCACCTACCTGATACTGCTCTTTTGTAGGGAAAGAAAGGGTCGGCTGAATGTAAAACCACTTCTTCGACTCTGTAGTACGCCCCAGTCTTTTGGTCGCAATACGTACAACGTCGGCCGTAGAATCCGCACGAAGCGTTACTTCGTGATTTTCTGCGTCATTGAGGCGCACCAATGGTTTTTTGTCTTCAAAATACTCATGCTGGTGGTAGGAAAAAAGTGGCGTGACGATCTCTTCAAAACCAAGGTTCTCCAACATCTCGGCAGAGACAAATTCAATCTCACGTTTGATACGTGCCGACTCTCCGAAATAGAGTTTTGATCCGCTTGGTATCTCGTGTTCAAATATCATGCACCCTCTTTTTTCAGCGTACTTTTGAAGTACTCTTCGTTAAATACACGGCTTGCTGTACCATCGTAGTCGCGTCTGCCGAGTTTTGCCAATGCCAGTTCTACAGCATTGACCACCCAGACCATTTCATATGGCTCGATGAGTCCCATCTGATTAATACGGAAGATCTTGCCCTTTAGATGATCCTGCCCTCCGGCGACATTGACACCGAAATCGGTTTTGAGAAGATCGCGGATCTCCTTGGCGTTGACATCATCGATTGTTGTCATAGAACGCGCAGGTACTTTCGGGTAGGAGTGCAGGCCCAATGCTTCAAGCGCAAAACGGGTCGCTTTGGCACGGCGCGCGGTATCGCAGTAGAGTTTACCAAACCCTCCGCCTTCTTTGATCTGCTTAAGAACAGCACCCAGTCCGATAACCAGCGTGGTCGCAGCAGTGTATGCTGTCGTGTTCTGGCGCTGTTTTTTGATCTCACTTGCAAGGTTGAGGTAGTAGCCTTTCCCTTCACCGATCTTCACGACTGCAGCTTCGCTCAGTCCTACAATCGCCAGTCCAGGGGGCAGCATCAGCGCTTTCTGGCTTCCGGCGATCAGTGCGTCAATGTGGCTCACATCAATGCGCTCGACACCCACTGCGGTAATGCCGTCAGCAATGACCATCACATCCGGACGCTCTTCTTTAACCGCCTTGGCAATCTCTTCGACAGGGTGTCTGAG
>JALWHT010000132.1 GCA_026983515.1 Sulfurovum sp. | reverse complement strand
CATGTGATTCGTACAGAAAAGCTTTATTCGCTTCGAAGTGGCCGTAAGCAATACCGGCATTGAGTCCGTCAATACCGATAGCACTGAAGTGATAGCTGCCACCGAGCATCCATGCTTCACCGGGAGCCCCGAGCATATCGAGTGTCTGATCTTCCATAGAGGTGAAGAAGGGACCACCGCCGAGACTTAAGGATGATGCACCTGTAGCGCCGTTATCTTTGTTGTAGGCACCCAAAATGTGAATACCGGTCTGTTCCAATGCGAGTTCTGCACTGAGACCGAATGTGTTTGCATCCTGTTCGCCAAGCAGTGCTGCACCGCTCTGTTTGGCACTGTCATACTGGAACCCAAAAATGATCTGAAGGTTGTCTGAGACAATGTGGCTGTAGCCCGCTTCGGCGTAGACTACATCGGCAATATCTTTGAAGTTGTAATACCAAAGACTCAGTGTCAAGTTCTTGATACCCTCATAAACGGCACTGCCGTAATAGACACCGTCGGTTGCTTCGTCACTTCCAAGGGTTTCATAGATGCGCACGAAACGGGAAGCATCTACACCGTTCTCCCAACCGCCCATGGTTCTGATGAACCCGGCCTGGAGTGTCAGGTTTTCAATGTCTGTATTGGTAATGGTATAGGCTTCGAAATAGTTGGGGATCATACGGATGTCGTCACTGTCCGCATGTGGCGTGTCGAGTATCTGCCGTCCAAGTTTGATTTCAGTGTTGCCCCACTTGCCGTCAAGGTAGGCTTCGGAGAGCATGATGAAGCTTTTACCCTTTGCATCGAAAAAGTCCGGGTTGACATTGGCAGGGTTCTGGTTGATGCCGAGGTTCAGTACCGTGTAGGCAGACAAACCCACCTCAAGCCCGTTCCATCGCTTTGTATCGAGGTGAAAGTGTCCACCGAGGCCGTATGCACTCGTTGTCGGGTCATTGCTGTCAAAGGTAATGTAGCCCAAACGCAGCTGTCCATTTGCGTGTTCAAGAGGTATATCAGCTCCCATGATACCCCTTACACTCCTTGGTTCAAAGGTATGGTTATTCACTCCGACAGTTTGGTTTTGATCTGCATAAAGCGTTGTGCCTATGAGCGTGATGGCAAAAGGCAGTATGTAAGTTGTTTTCATTGTTTGTATCCGTGATTGTTTTTTTGTATTCATTTTGGCAAATAGTGTCAAGATCCTGCAACAAGTGCGGGATGACGTACGCTTCAATGCGTATTAGAGCTTTGCCACCTCTATCTTTTCTGCTTCCTCTTTGCGAAGCGCAAGCAGTGTGCCGCCGACTTCTACTTCCATGGTCTGTTTGGCGATGGAGCACCCCTTTACAGTCAGCTCTTCGCCGCGCATGACACCAAACGATGCCAGCCTGTCTTTAAGTGCTTTGTCAGCATGTATTTTGACAATTTCAGCTCTGTCACCTTTGTGCAGTTCATCCAGTCTCATGTCGTTCTTACCTCCAATTTAAACTTCTAATTTCTAATTTTCTCACGTTCCCATAATCACTTTTGTAACATGGTATGCAAGGAAACTGAGTGTCCATGCTGTTGCAGTGGTCATAATGAAGAGGTAAACAAGATATTTTACACCTCCAGCCTCTTTGGTAAAGACAGCCGATGCAGCGAAGCAGGGCAGGTAGATCATGACAAAGACAATAAAGGCGATGGCAGCGGGCAGCGGGATCTGTGCGCGTATCTGTGCCATAAGGCTTTTGCTTGCTTCATTGACCTGATCACCCAGTGAGTAGAGCACGCCAAGTGTCGAGACGACCACCTCTTTGGCAGCAAGTCCCGCCTCAAGCGCCACTGCCATCTTCCAGCTGAAACCAAGCGGTGCAAAGAAAAGCTCTGTGGCCTTTCCAATCTGTCCGAGGTAGCTCTCTTCAAGCAGTTTCGTGTTCAGCTCGTTGGTAAGCTTCTGCTTTTGTACCGGGCTTTGTACCTGCGCTATCTTGGCGGTGTACTGGGCCTCTAAGTCAGGATGTTTGGGGTAGTTGCTGGCAAACCAGACCAGTACCGAAGCAGCAAGAATGAACGTACCGGCCTTGTTGAGGTAGCTTTTTGCCTGTCCGTACACCGTGTGCCAGATGAGTTTGAACGAGGGCAGGCGGTACTTTGGCATCTCCATCACAAAGGGTTCGTCTTCACCTTTGAAGACGAACATCTTCAGTGCTTTTGCCATAAACAGCCCAAGCATAGCGCCGGAAATGTAGATGAGAAAGAGAATGTTCCCCGCATGTTCGGTACCGAAAAAGGCGCCGGCAAAGAGGACGTAGATGGGCAGACGCGCGCCGCAGCTCATAAAGCCGATAATGAAGAGGGTGATGAGCCTGTCTTTTTCATTTTTGAGCGTACGTGCAGCCATGTAGGCGGGTACTGAACAGCCAAATCCGGTAACCAGAGGGATGAAACTTTTGCCATGCAACCCGAACTTGTGAAAGAAGCCGTCAAGCAGAAAGGCGACACGACTCATGTAGCCGGTGGTTTCCAGTAATGCGATACCAAAAAAGAGGATGATGATGTTGGGCAGGAACATGATGACCGCTCCCACACCGCTGATCATCCCATCTGCAACGAGTGATGCCATTTCCCCATTGCCAAGCAGGGCACGTGTCTGGTCTGCAAGCCAGGTAAAGCCTGCATCAATCCAGTCCATCGGTAACGCACCCAGTGTAAAGGTCAGCTGAAAGAGCAGCCACATCAAAAAGAGGAAGATGGGCACACCCAGCCACTTGTTGATAAGCAGGTTGTCTATCTTCTGGGTTAGATTCTTTGCCCGCATGCTTTTGATGGACATTACTTCCATTTTTGCACCTTTGGCGAAGGCGAAGTGTTCGTCTGAGAAGATCTCTTCAAGGTCTTTGGTGCCCATGTGCAGGTAGATATGTTCAAGTGCTTCACGCAAAATGGGCTGCAGCTCTATCCAGATGGGTTCATCGTGCATTTTTTTGTAGACGTCGGCATCTTCCTGCAGAAGTTTTACGGCAAGATGGCGGTAGGGCATGGCACTTTTGTAGTGTTTTTCTTTGAGGAAGGTGACAATGCGTTCTATCTCTTCTTCGATGGGGTCGGAGTAGATCACTTTTGCCGTGGTTTCTGGTTTTTCGTACACTTCGACAATGGTACGTTTGAGCTCTTCTATGCCTTCGCCGGTGGTAGCCGAAGTTTTGATGACCGGCACACCCAAAATGGCAGAGAGCTGCTTCTCGTCTATCTCGATGCCCTCTTTTTTTGCTTCGTCTATCATGTTGAGTACGACAATGACCTTTCTGCCGGTTTCAAGAAGCTGTGTGGTAAAAAGCAGGTTACGCTGCAGGTTGGTCGCATCGACAACATTGACAATGAGGTCGTACTCTTCACTTTGCAAAAAGCTCTTTGTGACCTTCTCTTCGATGGTGTACTCCGTCAGCGAGTAGGCACCCGGCAGGTCGACAATGTGCACTTCGTAGTCTTTGCATGCCTTTTCGTCACAAAGGTTGAAAACCACTTCCGTTTTGTCTACTGTCACGCCCGAAAAGTTTCCCACCTTCAGCTTGGCATGTGAAATAGCATTAATGAGCGATGACT
>JALWHT010000131.1 GCA_026983515.1 Sulfurovum sp. | reverse complement strand
CGGATCTCACACTGATGCAGCGCACCTTTTTTCGCTGCTTCCAGCCCCGTTTTTTCCACCCGCCCACTTGCACGTTTACTCTGCGCACTACAGTGCCATATAACCACCGGTCTATGTTTTTCAACAGACTTTTTTGGTTTTGAAACATATTTGCGGGCATTTTTTGGATGCACTTTGTGTGTACTGTTTTTTGTCGTCTTTTTTGATGTTGCTGTTTTAGAAAATGACCCCGCCGCCAAGCAGTCTGCGTCCGTCATAAAAAGCTGCGACCTGTCCTTTGGCAAGACCGAAAACAGGCTCTTTAAGGGTAACTTTGGCATGCTCATTTTCAATCTTGACATGACACGGCACGGCAGTGGTACGGTAACGTACCTTCACTTCACAGTCAAACTCCGTCAAGTCTTCAAAAAGATTGATCTGCTTGACTTCAAAGTCGAATACTTCCAGTTTTTCACGTGTCCCGACAACAATCTGATTCTCTTCAGGTTTGATGTCAACCACAAAGTGTGGATCATGTGCACCGTGTACGAAGAAACCGCGGCGTTTGCCGATGGTGTAGTGCATGTAGCCTTTGTGGGTACCCACCACATTGCCCTCCGTATCGACCGTTTCACCGGGCTGGTCAATGTTCATATGTCGGGCAAGTACTTCGTCGTAGGTATTTTCGACAAAACAGATCTCGCTGCTCTCAGCCTGGGTGGCAAACTCCTGAAGCACTTCAATGTCAGCTGCATACGCTTTGACATCGGGTTTCTGCCATGTACCAAGCGGAAAAATGAGTCGCGGCAGTACCTCTTTTTTCACTTCACTCAGAAAATAGCTCTGGTCTTTGTTCGGATCGTCCGCAGCGTAAATGAATTCACCGTCACATTGAATGTAGTGGCCTGTAGCGACATAGTCTGCCCCTACACTGTCGGCAAACTCTACCATCTTCCCGAACTTGATGGTACGGTTGCACATGACACAAGGGTTTGGTGTCAATCCTGCTTTATAGCTTTCAACAAAATAGCTGTAGACTTCTTTGTTGAACACTTCACCTAAATCGTAAAAATGTACTTTGATGCCAAGGTAATCAGCTACCTTCTGTACTTTTCGCCAATTTTCTTCATGGTAGCCGGGTTTGTCATGGAGTTTCATGTAGACACCCTCAATATCATAGCCTTCTTTTTGCAAGAGTACTGCCGTTACTGTCGAATCAACTCCGCCGCTCATGCCAACCAATACTTTCTTTTTCATCGATATACCTTTTTTATTTCTAAGGCAATCATGCCTTCACTCTCTACCAGTATGCCTTCTGCTACGGTCGTCTCATCAGCTTTCTGTAACGCAACGCTGTAAAGATCGATCTTCGATAACTCAAGTACCATACTCTCTGTAAGTTGCGGTATTTCCATTGAGCCAAAAGAAGGATACAAAAGTTCATATTTTTTAGTATGTATTTCTTTTTTCTCCTCTTTTGGTAAAAGTGTCACATATTTCCCTTCACCCTCAGACAGCTCCAGAGAGGCCTTTGTTTCATCTTTTTGTACCAGTAACAGTTCTAAATGCCCAAGCTCCAAAAGAAGTACATCCCCGGGATCCAGCATCTTTACATCTTTTCGTTTCAATGCAACAGGGGGCAATGTTACACGGTACGTTTCAACATTCCAGTGTTTTCGCATCATCCGTTCAAGACGGCTTGCCTGCGTTTCAACCTTCATGCACATCCCCGATAAAGCGTTCAAGCAGATACTCCTTGCTTGCAGGCAGCAGGTCGTCGGGTACCTCCTGGCCTACAGAGAAGTAGCTCATCGGCAGTCCGTAAAGCAGCATGAAGTTCAACAGTGTTCCAAAATGCTTTGTTTCATCAAACTTGCTGACAATCACCGCGTCAGGGTTGAGAAAAGAGAAATTTTTGTAAATATCTTCCATATCCTCATATTTCACCGTCGCTGCCAGCACAAGATGCACTTCCATATCACGTACCGTTTCAGACTTGATGAACTCGATCGTCTTGACGAATTTCTGGGTATCGTACGGAGACATGCCTGCCGTATCGACCAGTACGATATCATATGACTCCAGTGCCGCGATCTGGGTTTTAAAGTCTTCAGGATCTGAAACCGAAACGTGCTCAATCTGCATAATATCCGCATAGTGTGCCAGCTGTTCAACAGCTCCCACTTTGTAACTGTCAAGATTGACCAGCGCTACTTTGTAAGGACGGTCAAGCAGATAGGCATAGCGCGCAGCCAACTTGGCAATGGTGGTGGTCTTCCCTACGCCCGTAGGCCCCACCAGCATGATCACTTTGGGTTTGCCAACCATTTCATCTCTGACAGTAATGCGGTCATCGATCTCTTCCAGTACATAGGAGACCAGCAGTGTTTCATCTTCTGCAAGAGGAGTACCCGTCAGCGGATCGAGTACATTGTCAAGCCATTGGGGCGCAATACCTTTTTTCAGGAAAAGTGCTTTAACTTTCTGAAGTACGGCTTCTTCCCTTATCAGTTCCGAACGCATCGCTTCAAGTTCTTTCCGCATAGAAGTTACTTCATCAAGCATCATTTCTTCTTCATTTTGATGCTGTACAGAGGAGACTCCCTTGCCAAAAGACTTCTCCATAAACAGCGTTTTGGGTACGGCAAAGACTACTTCGGCACGGATCTCTCCGCTCTCATCTTTGCTCTGCTTTGCCGAAACAATGGTAAGTTCCGCTGCATTGCCATACTTTTTTTCTGCCTGTTCATACGCCTCTGTCGGTGTTGAAGCGACAAATGTTTCATTGATCATACTACTGCCTTTTTCATCATCGCAAGCGGTATCAGTACCGATGGCCGCTGCATCCATCCCGGATGCGGCAGCGTCAGTCTTTCACTCTCTACACTTGCCGTGTCGTAAAATATTATATCAATATCAAGCGTTCTCGGCCCATCTTTAAAAAGCCGCTTTCTGCCAAACCGCTTCTCCGTATGCAATACATAGCGCAGCAGCGCTTGGGCAGAAAGTTCTGTTTCGACCAGAATCAGCGTATTTAAAAAATCATCCTGCTCCAAATAGCCAAATGGAGGATTCTTCAGTATCGGCGCTGTTTCGACAATGTCTATCAGTGGACTGCGCTCAAAAAAGACAAAAAGATACTCAAAACGCCGAAGTACATCACCGACATTGCCACCGATACCCAGCAGCGCCCTGTGACGATTTTTTGTTTTTCTTTTTGCATTATAGGGAAAATGGGGTGTAAAAATCAATGTCAGTGCATCATTGAGCTTTTTTCTTTTTACCATAATTTCCTGCTTTGCCTGTTTACTGTTTGTTTGGTGCGTGGTTACGCACCCTACTCCCTGCTACCTATTACCTAATTAAAGGACTTTCGCTTTGCCATTGACTATCGCGACCATATCCTCAATGCGGATACCAAACTCTCCAGGGATGTAAATGCCCGGTTCAATAGTAAAGACCATGCCGTCCTCGATGACAGTTTCAGATTTCGATGCAATGTAGGGCATTTCATGGATATCAAGCCCTACCCCATGCCCTGTAGAATGGACAAAGTACTCCCCAAAACCTGCTTTATCGATGATACTGCGTGTCAATGCATCGACCTCTTTGGCCTTCATACCGCTCCTTGCCTTTACAATGGCGTTATCATGCGCTTTCAAAACAGTGTCGTACGCTTTTTGGATTTTCTTTTTCGAAAAGTGCTGCTTGGTCTTGAACGCAAACTTCTCATCGGCAAAAACTGTTCTGGTACGATCCGAGCAGTAGCGTTTGTACTTCAGCCCTGCATCAACCAGCAGCAAGTCACCTTTTTTGAGCTTTTTCTTTGTCGGCGTGGCATGCGGTTTTGCCGCATTGGCGTTGATAGCGACAATAGGATTGAAACTGAGGTCGTACTTCCCATAGCCGCTCAGTGCGCCTTTGGCCATGTAGGTGAGTGCATACTCATCTTTGCCAAATCCCTCTTTCTGTACCGCTTTTGCAAAGGTTTTGAACGCCTTGGCACCCAGTTTTGCCGCTTTGGCAAGCAGTACAAGCTCCTCTTCGGTTTTGATGATGCGCTTTTTGTGTGAAAAGTCCGGCTCGGCAACGAACTTCACTTTGCATTTGCTTTTTATCGTCTCAAAACCGTAGACACTCCATTCTTTAGGGTCAAACAACACCTTCTTTACCCTGCTTGAGGAGAGTATATGGGCAGCCTTTTCGTAGAGGTTGCGTACTATAACCACTTTGGCACCGCGTACATTACTTTGGGCATCGAGTGTGTAGCGGCTGTCTGTCAGCAACCATGCTTCTTTTCCCAAACGCAGGTAGAGTGCATTGTCACAGCTGTAGCCGCATTCATAATAGATCGCATTTTCGTCTTTAAGCATGAAATTCATAGGTTACCTTCAAAAGGGGGAGAGTCAAGAGGCACAGTCGTACCTCCTGTTATTTAAAGAGCAGGATGCTTACTGCTGCTGTGCAGCTTCCTGTGCCTGCTGCTGCGCCTGACGCATTGCATTGACCTGATTGAAGATCTCCAGCATCCCGATCATTGCAAGGTGGTATCCGAACGGTCCCATACCGACAATCTGTCCTGCACATACCGGTGCAGTCAGAGAAGTGTGTCTGAACTCTTCTCTTGCATGAATGTTGCTCAGATGTACTTCGATCGCCGGGATCTTCACTGCCGCAAGCGCATCACGGATCGCGATGGAGGTGTGTGTGTAGGCTGCAGGATTGATGATGATACCATCAGCATCTCCCATACATTCCTGAATACGGTCGACGATCTCGCCTTCGAGGTTGCTCTGGAAAAATTCGATCTCAACCTTGTTCTGCTCGGCAAACCCTTTCATCTGCGCATGGATATCTTCAAGTTTCATCGGTCCGTAGACGTTCTGATCTCTGACACCGAGCATATTGAGGTTTGGTCCTTGGATTACAACTATTTTCATGATTACTGCCTTCTTATTGTATTATTTTCGCTATTATTTTATCCAAATAGGTTTAAACCCAAGGAAAGTAACACCATGAAGATCATCATCGCAGACTATCTCTATATCGACGGCAAATTCGTCGAAAATCTCGCCATCGCGTTCGACAGCCGCATTCAGGCGGTCGACCTGCCTGAAAAACTGCTTGAAACCTACCCCGAGGCAACGCTTGTACGTGCCAAGCCCTATACCGTTCTCTACCCCGGATTCATCAATACCCATGTCCATCTGGAGTTCTCCGCGAACATCACTTCACTCAAATACGGCTCCTTTATGCCATGGCTTGACTCCGTCATTGAACACCGTGACGACCTGCTTCAGGAGTGCGACAATACCATGATGCAAAAAGAGTGCGACCAGATGCTGCGCTCAGGTATTACCACTTTCGGTGCCATCTCCAGTTTCGGTACAGAGCTTGAAGTGTGTGAGCAGGCTGCGCAGCGTGTGGTCTTCTTTAATGAGCTGATCGGCTCCAATGCCCAGTATGCCGATATGCTCTACAACGATTTTTTAGAGCGTGTCAAAGCATCGCAGGGCTGTGAGCCCGATAGCCGCATTATTCCTGCTGTTGCCGTCCATTCCCCTTACTCTGTCCATCCGGTCATCCTTCAGCGTGCAGTGACCCTTGCCAAACAGCACAAGATGCCGCTTAGCGCACACTTTCTTGAATCTGCCGCAGAGCGGGAGTGGCTTGAAAAAGGCAGCGGGGAGTTCAAAGCCTTCTTTAAAAAATTCTTCAACACTTCCACACCGGTAACGACCATAGAAGAGTTCCTCAACGCGTTTGACACGTACCCTACCCACTTTGTCCACTGTGTTCAGGCCAATGACAAAGAGCTTGCACACATCAAAGAGAAAGGACACACCATTGCCCACTGTCCGCGCTCTAACCGCTACCTTGGGGTAGGACGCCTTGCCGTCGAAAAACTGCATGCCCTTGACATCCCCTATACCATCGCAACCGACGGACTCAGCTCGAACGATTCACTCAGCATCTTCGATGAGTTCCGAGCTACGCTGATGCTTCACCACAAAGCGCCCTTGCAGGAGTTTGCCCTCAAACTCATCAAGTCCGTTACCTCCGATGCAGCAGAAGCGCTCCAGCTTGAGTGCGGCTCTCTGAAAGTTGGAAACTACGCCGACTTCGCACTGGTGACACTGCCCGAACTACCAAGACGTACCGAAGAGATCGCCCTGTGGACCATTCTGCACACCAGAGAGGTTGACAGCGTATATATTGAAGGAGAAATGTATGTTTAAAAAATTCAGCAACGCACTTAAATGGATCGGCGATCACTTTAAAGGGCTGCTCTTTCTGCTTATTTTGATACTGGTCTTCATGCCATCGGCAGAAGCACCTCTGAAAAAACCGAACTTGCAGGAGATCAAACTTTTTGGTCCCATTGTGAGTTCTGAAAAGATCGTCAAACAGATCAACGAAGCAGCCAAAGACAACGCCATTAAAGGCGTATTGTTCAATGTCAACTCTCCCGGCGGTGCTGTACCGCCTTCCATCGAGATCAGCTATGCTATCAGAAACCTGCAAAAGAAAAAACCGGTCATTGCCTACGCATCGGGCATCATGGCAAGCGGCAGCTACTACGCCAGCATCTATGCGCAAAAGATCATCGCCAACCCAGGTGCCATCGTAGGCTCCATCGGTGTCATTATGGAGAGTGCCGATATCAAAGCACTGCTCGACAAAATCGGCGTTCAACCACAGATCGTCAAAGAGGGAAAATACAAGGAAGCCGGCACCTTTACCCGTAAATGGACACCCTATGAACGCGCGGAACTTGAACGTGTGACAAAGGACACCTACACCCTCTTTGTCAGCGATGTTGCCAAAGCCCGCCACCTTGACATCAACGCTTCAGATAACTACGCCAATGCCCATATTTTTCTTGCTTCACGTGCCAAAAATGTTGGTCTCATCGATGAAGTAGGTACAAAAAGCGATGCAGAAACTGCTCTCATCACAGCTGCACATCTCAAACACCCGCACTGGAAGAAAAAAGACAAACTCGAATCATTCATGGAGAAGCTGACCTCAAAGGTGCTCTTTCAGCTACAGAGCTACTTTTACGGGTTGAAGGCGGAGTTGTAAGCTAAAGTCTTAGAGATTGGCAAACAAAAAGCCTAAAGCACTTCTGCCGCCTGTAGGAAGTCTTTTGCGATCTCTTCAGGGTCTTCCAGTCCAACGGAAATGCGGATAAGCCCTTCTGTAACACCAAGGAATTTCCGTGTTTTATCGTCAAAGTCGCTGTAGATCGTGCTTTGCATATGCAGTGCAAGGGTACGGTTGTCACCGATGTTGGCTGTCAGTGTTGCCATATTCAATGCATTGAGGAAGGTAAAAGCGCGTTCTTGTGTACCACAGTCAATCGTCAGAAGCGGCCCGCAGCCATCTGCAAAATCGCTTAGGTAGCGTGCATGGTCTTCACTTTTAGACAGAGAAGGGTGATTCACTTCAATACCTTCAGGCAGGTTCTCCTCAAGTATCTGCGCAACCCGTGCTACCGATTTGTTGACACGCTCTACACGGAGTGAAAGCGTCTCCAATCCCAGCATTGTCAAAAAAGAGCCAAAGGCATTGGCGGTCATACCCACATCACGGATGGCACGTTTTTTACAAATGGGGATGAACGCTTTCTCTCCTGTCTTGTTGACGATCTTGTGCAGATCGGCATACTTTTCGTTGTGCAGCTTGTCACCTTCTGTCTTGACCGCACGGAAGACGGCAATGCCGCCCAATGCCGCTGAGTGGCCGCTCATATTTTTGGTACTTGAATGTACAACAATGTCTGCACCAAGCTCCAGGGGACGCACCAGCAACGGTGTGGCGGTATTGTCCACAACCAAAAGGGTCTCATAGGTATTACAAAGATCAGCAATGCGTTTTATATCAGGCAGACGCAGACTGGGGTTGCCCACACTCTCCATCAGTACCATCTTCACACCCTCTTCGAGTTTCGCTTCTATGTGTGTGAAGTCATCGACTTCACAAAACGTGTTGCTGACACCGAAGCGCTTGAGGGTTTCATTCACCAATGTGTAGGTACCTCCGAAAAAGCCTCCGATGCAGAGTACTTCGTCACCGGCTTTGAGCATGGCTGTCGTCACCATGGCAAGCGCACCCATCCCCGAAGCGGTGGCGATGGCACCAAAACCGCCCTCCATCTTAGCGACAATACCCTCAAGCTTGCCGTTGGTAGGGTTACCAACACGCGCATAGAGCGGCTTGTTCACTTCACCTGCGAAGATCCCCTCGGCCTCCTGCGCATCTACGTAGCCGTATGCGGCAGAGGGAACGACCGTCGGTGCGATGGGGCCTGTTTTGGAACCCACACTCTGTACCAGCAGGGTGTTGTAGTAGTCAAAGTCTTTAGTCATTTCCGGTCCTCTAAATGGAGTAGTTGAGTGTCTGGTTCGCTTTCATCTCATAGTTTTTTAATTCCGAAAGCGGAATGTCGAATGCTTTGGAAACACTCTTTTGGACATCCTGCCAAAAAAGCCTGAGCCCAGGGTTGTCTGTACGGCAAATGTCACCGAAAGCATCGGCTTCAAGAATATGTACGACCTCTTTAAGTGAAATATCTTTAAGGTCACGTGCCAGACGGTATCCGCCATACGCCCCTTTGACACTGGTCAGAATCCCCTGTTTTTTCAACTCCAGCAAAATCTGCTCCAGAAAACTCTGTGGTATATTGGCCCGTGCAGCGATCTCTTTGATCTTTAGTACTTCATTGGGCTGGATGGTTCCCATTTCATTCAGTGCTGCAACGGCATAAATAGTTTTAGTTGAAATTCCTATCATGTTTTATTACCTTTGTTAATTGTAAGGCGTAGTATAACTTACATCCTATACAAAAATCGAATAAAACTTCAAGAATAGCACAAATCATGAGAATAACTGCCACAATCAGTGCCGTTTTTACAAAACCGGACAGTGCAAACAGGGTAATGGCAATCGATGTAACAAAACCAAGATAGAGTGCAAAACGTTTAGGAGATTCATCCGAGTAAGCCGGTGCAGCATCCCAATGCTTTAAAATGAACTTCGCAATCTGTGCAAAAGGGCTGTAGCTCTCTTTGCGAAATACCCTTACAGTAAAATCATACAAAACCGTCAGTATAAAGAATTCGTTACGTGTAACAGTAAACAGTAGAGTAAAAAGAAGTACCTCAAAAGAGACAATTCGGACGAGGTTGGTATCAATGCGCCGTTGGGAAATAGGACATGAAGGAGACATGTACGTCCTTTGTATATGTGCATCAGGCACCTCTAAAGACCCTGGGTACCCACAGCATCCGGTTTTGTTTCAAGATTTAACAATATAAAGGGGAGACTACAACAATCTTAAAACCGAATGCCCTTGTCCGTGTGGGTTGCCAGGGTTTTTACAAGTGCCTTTTTGCATTTGTTGACGCTATTCTATCTGAAAAGTTTTTTATTGTCAAGTAAATCTATTGATTTTATTGTTATTGTTTTCTGCCTGCTACATTGGAAGAGCTGGTTATAATCTACACAGTCACTACAATATTTCACCCGTACATATCAAAGAGGGGATGAAGGCACATGCCAAAGAGCACAAATTTGGTGTATGAAACGGATATACAACATATCAAATATATAAGAGGAGAGGAGGAGAGATAACGATATATTTAGGATTAGCAATCTAAGAAAAACATTTTATACTCCGAGCCTTCAAGCTCAGAGTCATTGATTGACACGTAAAATAGTAATTATGTATATTGTCAATTACCAGAAAAGCAAATAAGGCAATACAAAATTATTTACCGGGTGCGTACAATTGGCATCCATTGCATTTGAGATATTAAGTCTTCCTCCAGTGACTACTTTCCCTGTCAAGGAGTCCTTAGAATCAACATTGTTAAGAATTATCTGCTGCAATTCAATGCCACTGTCATTACGACATTTAGACGCAAGCAATGATACCGCTCCTGTAACCTGGGGAGTTGCCATAGAAGTACCTGCTAAATATTCATATGTAGGTGTTAAACGTGTACCTATACCAACATTGTCTATGAGCCAACCATCATACTGCACAGAATCATCACTTGTAAGATGGAATCTAAATCTAAAGTTTGCTGTTTTAAAATCATCAGGAATTTTAAAACTATATGGGTTATGCCAATATCGTGCATACCCAGTAAAGTCGAACAATTCAGTCCAAGTTGTTCCACTATCGGAGGATATCTCTACTTTTGCATGATCATAAGAATCTTCTATGTATTCAGCAGATCCAAAGCCCAAATAGACATCATCTGAAACAGAGGAAAGATCAATATCATGGTTGACCATGATCCATGAGTCAGTATTAGCTTGATAATCTGCACCGGGACTGTCACTAAGAAAGTGGGTTGGGCTTGGTACAGGAAAGTCGTTATTGGCAAAAATTTCTTGGTCATCGCTGATTGCCCATGTATTATTGGTTCCTCCCGTAGTCCAGTTACTAAAATCTCCTTCCATATCGTCAAAGAAAATATCTCCCGCCTGAGGTACATAGGCACGAGGGGTCGAACTCAAAATATTTGTACCGGGAGCGGAAAGATCCACCGATGTCGCTCCATAATTGGAAAAACTGGCAAGGTTATCGTCTTGATCTGTGGCGGCAACAGCTATGATACCGGGAAGATCGTACGAAGAGGGGTAATGTGGTGTACTGTCATTGTCTGTACCATCATTACCTGCAGCTGCGACAAAAGTAATTCCCGCATCATTGCTTGCCTGAATGGCATCTTTCATTGCATCAGAGGAATCTCCCCCACCCCATGAGTTGTTGGTTGCAACAATATTTACCCCTTTGTTCTTCTGATCTACAACATAGTCCAGACACTTGATGGCATCGGATGTAGTTCCTCCACCTACACCAAGAAACTTACATGCCATAATTTTAGTGTGCCAGCTGACACCTACAACACCTACGCCGTTATTTCCAACTGCCGCAATGGTTCCTGCAACATGTGTACCATGTCCGCCATCTTCTGCCACCACATCCATAGGATCACCGCTGTCATTAATGGCATTGATACCATAGATATCATCTACATAACCGTTATTATCATCATCTATACCGTTATTCGCTATTTCTCCCGGATTTACCCACATATTGTCTTTTAAATCTTCATGCAGGTAATCTACTCCGGTATCAATAACGGCAATCACTACATTGGCAGATCCGGTATCCTTATCCCATGCTTCCGGAGCATCGATATCTGCGTCAACTGTACCGGTTGTTCCGTTGATCGTCTGACCTGTGTTGTTCTGTCCCCACAATTGATCAAACATTGGATCGTTCGGTGTCATCTCCGGATGATAAAGATAATTTGGCTCTACATACTCCACATTCGGATCAGCTTTGAATTTTTTGATAAGCTCTTCTGTTGAAAGCATTTTGGACTTTACATGTACCATGACTGCATTGGATTCTTTTGAAAGTGCCTTAAAGGTATTTGTTTTTATATCCCCCAAAAGCGATGCATTGGATGACAATGTCTGCTGCACCTGTTTTAGACTTATTCCCTTTTTATACTTTACAATCACTTCCCCACGTTTATATTTCGGAGTAACATTTAAAGCCGCACTGCTCTTCTGTGCTTTTGGATTGGTTTGTGCTCCGGGAATATTGATCTTCGGATCTGCTGCCATTGCAGCTACAGTGAGTACGGCACAGCTTAATGCTGTTCCTTTCAGTACATTTCCAATGGTAATCATCTATCACCCCTTTTTAGTTTAGAATATCTTATTCTAATAGTTAAAATATAAAAATCAACTTATACATAAAAAATCATTATGTAGTATACAAAATTTTAACCTACACACTATCTGCACACTTGCCGGATATACTCTCATATTCAAAAGCCCCAAGGAGCATAAACATGCGTACCCTTTTTCTTGCTCTGCTGCTCTTTTCTGTGCTACATGCACAAAGCATCGACTCTCTCGTAGCGCAGGCTATCAAAAACCACCCTTCACTTGAATCGATAAAGCACCGGCTTACAGCCATGGATGCCCGTATTGCAAAGTCACAGAAGTGGAAGAATCCTGACCTCTCCGTAACCATCAACGACATACAGTTTGGTGACATCTCCAACCGCTCCATTGAACCTATGCAGTTTGAAGCCTTCAATGTCAAACAGAAGTTTCCCTGGTTCGGGAAGACCGATGCCAAACAGCGCATCGAAGAGGCGCGCAAGCACCTGTTGCTGGAGAGTTACGACGCGGCTAAGGTCGCCCTTGCGCTACAGATACGCCAGAGTGCCTACACCATAAAAGAGCTTGAACGCCGCATCGCCATTTTGCACAAATACATTCAGCTGGCACGCACCAACATCACACTCTTTACCGACACCATCGCCACAGACAGCATGAGCCATGCAGACAGCGTGACCGCCGAACTCTCCCTCTACAAGATCGAAGTGCGTATGGAGCGCTACCGTGCCATTCTCAAAGCGCAGCGTGAGAAGCTTGCCTATCTCATCGGCCAGAAAGTAACGAATATCAGCACGCCCCTGCGCCTGCACAAGCCCCCTGCACTTGCCTACTACCTTAACAAGATGATGCACAACCCCTCGCTCGGTATGAAAGCGAAGCAGACCGATGTTGCTCAGGCAAAAGAGAAGCTGACCGATCTTGAAGCGATGCCCGACCCCTATGTAAAAATGGGGTATTACCACAGGGAAAGTTTTGAGGACTACGGTGCCTTCACTGTCGGCATCGCCGCACCGCTGTACGGTACCGAAGCGCTCAACTCCGAGATCGCGCGCAAAGAGCGTCTGAGTTCACAAAGCGACTACCTCGACTACAAAGCCAGACTCGAAAGCGAAATACGCGCCGAGTATGTCAGACTGAGAGAATCCTACCGCATCTACTACATCATCAAAGACAAAAGTCTGCCGCAGCTTGACCATATGCTCGAACTGAGTGCCGCCGCCATCGAGAAGGGCGCGGACCTCTTTACCTACACCAACATTCTCGAACAGAAACTCGCACTTGAAGAGGAGCGCATCGCCGCCGCTGCCGAATTCATGCGCACCAAAGCCAAACTCAAAGCCCTTACAGGAGAGATCAGATGAAACCCCTTACACTGCTGCTGAGCCTGACGCTGCTCAGCCCTCTGGCGTATGCCGAGATGAAATGCGAAAGCGGAAAGTGTACTTCAGGCAAAGCTGCCACCGACAAAAAAGTACCGCCAAAGCCGGCACCGGCACCGGCACCACAGAGTATTTCAAAGAAGCGTTCTGATACGCCGGCGGTAACGCATCCGAAAAAAGAGAGAACGCATCGCCCGAGTGTCAAACAGCTCTTCAATGTCACTATCACACGGGTATTTAAAGAGACGGTCGCTCCCGAACAGGTAAACTACGGCTACATTGTCGCCGATGAGGCGAAGAGAACCGATGTCGTCGCCTGGTACAGCGGCTATGTCATCGAACTCTATGCCGACACGCGCTACCGGACGGTCAAAAAGGGTGAAGCGCTGGCACTGGTCTATGCACCCGAGGTCTACAAGGCCAAACAGGACTACCTCAACGCCCTGAACTTCAATGCCAAACGTCCTTCTCCCGCTATGGTGCGCAGCAGCCGTCTGAAACTGCAGCTGCTCAACGTCAGCGAAAAAGAGATCGACCGCATCAGACCCGGCGGCAGTGTTGAAAAATACACTACCCTCTACGCACCTGCGAACGGCTGGCTCTTTGACAAACGTATCGAGGCGGGTTCGGCATTCAAAAACGGCATGAAGCTCTTTGAGATCGTCGATCTTGGCACAGTGTGGATGGAAGCCAAACTCTATCAGGAGCAACTTGCGAAACTGGACCGGTTCATACGCTTCAGCGTCGTTCCGGAGGGTTTCTCAACGCAGTTTGAAGCACAAAAGGAGCTGCTCTACCCCAGGCTCGACCCAAAGGAGGCCACAGCGACACTGCGGCTTCGTATAGACAATAAAGAGGGTCTGCTGCTTCCGGGGATGTACGCGAAGCTCTACGCTTCAACCAGACCCAAGGCGCGTCTGCTCGTACCCCGCTCTGCAGTCATACGCAAAAAAGGAGAGTGGTACGCCTTTTTGGCTACGGAGTTCAAAGGCGAGTATGAACCGGTCAAGGTCAGGGTCGCACCGCTGGACAACCGCTACTTTGAAGTGCTTGAGGGCTTGAAAGAGGGTGAAGAGGTGGTCAACAACGCACTCTTTATGATGGATTCCGATGCACAGATCAACAGTATATACTAAAGGACGTAAAATGAGCAAAGCCCATTTTTTTCTTTTCGAAAAAACTTGCCATTTAGGCAACTTTTCTTCAAAAAGATTGCTAACGCTAAGTTTGCTTCAGCAGCAGGCTCATGCGACTAGTCGCATCTGTAACGACCAAGGATAGTCATGATAGAAAAACTTATTGCTTTCAGCGTAAAAAACCGTTTTCTGATACTGATGGCCACGCTCTTCATCGTACTGGGTTCCGTCTGGTCGATGAAGAACACGCCTCTGGATGCACTGCCCGACCTCTCCCCGCCGCAGGTGATCGTTCAGGTGACATGGAAGGGGCAGAGCCCGGAGATCATTGAAGACCAGGGCACCTACCCGCTGGTCTCACAGTTTCTTGCCATCTCCAACATCGAGACGGTGCGCGGCTTCTCCACCTACGAGAATGCGCTCATCTACATCATATTCAAAGAGGGAACCGACCTCTACTGGGCGCGCTCCCG
>JALWHT010000130.1 GCA_026983515.1 Sulfurovum sp. | reverse complement strand
AAAACAGCCATTATAAAACGCTGGCAATGGATTTTTTGACAGCCTTTGGGATTGATATTGACCAGGAAGTGATTGAAGCTGCGCTAAATCGTTACGATGCTTTCGATGATCCCCAAAATCCTGTACCTTTGAATGCCATTGAAAGTGACTGCTGTGTTTCGGAACTCTACCATGGCCCGACACGTGCATTTAAAGATATGGCGCTGCAGCCATTTGGTTACATTCTTGCCAAACTGGCACAGGCACGTGGTGAGAACTACCTTATTATGGCTGCGACAAGCGGTGATACCGGTCCCGCGACACTGGAGACCTTTAAAAACCAGGATAATGTCAAAGTCGCCTGTCTCTACCCGGAGGGAGGAACTTCTGATGTACAGCGTCTTCAAATGGTCACCGAAGATGCGCCAAACCTTAAAGTGATTGGTGTCAAAGGCAACTTCGACGATACGCAAAATACGCTCAAAGCGCTGTTGGCTTCCGAAGATTTCAAAGCGGAGCTTGAAAGAAAGAACATCAAACTCTCAGCAGCCAACTCCGTGAATTTCGGGCGTATTATTTTCCAGATCATCTACCATATCCACAGCTACCTTGAAATGATACGCTGCGGCAAGATCGCAATGGGAGAGAAGATCTATCTTGTCGTTCCAAGCGGCAACTTCGGTAATGCACTGGGCGGATACTATGCCAAAAAAGCGGGGCTGCCTATTGAGAAGATACTCATCAGTTCCAATGAAAACAACATCCTGACAGACTGGATCGAAAAGGGTGAATATGATCTTAACGGCAGAGAGCTTGTGCTTACCGAATCGCCGGCGATGGATATTCTGAAAAGTTCCAATATTGAGCGTATTATGTATGACAAATTTGGTGCAGCGCGTACCAAAACACTGATGGAAGCCCTTGCCAATGAAGGCCGTTTTGTACTGACGGATGAGGAGCGGGCATCACTACAGGAAGATTTTGCTGCAAGCTGGTCCGATGATGCAGAGTGTGAGAACGAAATTGCCCGCTATGTCAAAAAGGGGTACATGATGGATCCGCATACGGCGACCTGTATCAAAGCCTATGAAACCCTCAGAGAGAAGCCTCTGCCGACAGTCATCTACTCGACTGCCGAGTGGACAAAATTTTCTCCAACGGTTGCCAAGGCGCTTGGACATCCTGTATCAGGTGACATTGAAGCGCTTGAGTGGGTATCGTCACATGCGAATGTAACCGTACCCCCTATGATTCGCGGTCTTTTTGAAAAACCGATTGTCCATACCGTTGTTGTAGAAAAAGAGAAGATCAAAGAGGAGATGTTGAGCTTCCTTTAAGTTCAACGAAACAAATGACAAAACGGACACTTGGACTGATACTGCTGGCAGGATGTGTTTTGGCTGCCGGTGTCCAGGCTGCGCCAATTGACTGCCGGGTGATTGTATCCGGTATCAAAGAGTGTTCTCCCTACAGTAACCGTCTACTTGTAGCCAAAGAGATCAAATACACCCCCAACAAACAGAAGCTGATTATCCAAAAAGAGCTTCCTGTTCCCCACAAGAACCTTCATCTTAAAGTGATCTCTGTAGAAGAGATGCTTAACCGTTATATTAAAAACTTTCAGCCTCCCAAGCGTTTTATTGGAACAAAAGTTTCTGTTCCGGAGCTGATTCCTGTCGTTAAAAAGAAAGAACAGAAACAGGCAAACCGGCCACCATTTAAGGCAGGGATTGAGCATGAGCCTATTATCAAAGTTGTTGAAGGCAACCAGAGTATTGAAGTGAGACTTCCAAAAGCAGGACAAAACAAGCAGCCTTCTATAGCAGTGAAAAAAGAGGGTGTGTACAAGATACAAAAGGGTGATACCCTTGGAAAAATTGCCTTGATGTTTGGTCTCAAAAGTGCTGACATTATGAAATATAACGGATTGAAAAACAAGCATATGCTTCGTATTGACCAAAAGTTGAAATTTCCATTGGAGCAGGAGAAGATCGATGCTATTGCTTCAGCCTCCTACAGGGTAAAAGAAGGCGATAGCCTGCTTGGCATTGCCAAAAAATTCGGTCTTGATGCAAAGGAACTGGCTACATATAATAAGATAAACAATAGTGCACAGCTGCGAAAAGGAAAGGTGCTGAAGCTGCCGCTGCCTTATGTTATTGCAGCACAAAAAGCCAAGAAAAAGGCAGAGGCGAAGAAAAAACTCGCCAAAAAGAAAAGAGGTCGCTTTATTCGGGGCTTTGGAAAGCACAAGCTTCGTGTGACTGCTACGGCATACTCTTCTCACGGAAACCAGACTGACAGTACGCCTTTCCTTGCTGCATGGAACAACCGCCTGCGTCCGGGTATGAAAGTGATCGCAGTTTCCCGTGACCTGCTTTACAGATATGGCATGCGAAACGGTACCAGAGTACGCATCGGCGGTCTTCCGGGTATTTACAGGGTTCGGGACAAAATGAATAAACGCTTCAAAAAACGTATCGATATCTACATGGGAACCAACCGCCGAAAAGCCCTAAGATGGGGCCGAAGAAGCGTAGTGATTTATTGGTGAGAGCCGTAATGAACGACACCTGCGTGTCGTTCATAGGCTCGAAACCGGAGGCGATATGCGACGGAGGAGCACCGCCGAAGGTGGCAAACCTTGACGACACCTGCGTGTCGTTCATAGGCTCGAAACCGGAGGTGTTGTCTCGAAGAAACCACCCAAGGCTGGGTCGTAGGGTGTGTAACCACGCACCCACCACAGGGATATCTCTTTGCAAGAATCAGATGATGTGTCTATGCATGCTGCAATTCCTCATACATCTCCAAAACCTCAAGATACCGTTCACTTTTTGCTTCATACGCTTTTTCAAGTTCTGCCAGCTCTTCACTCAGTGCCGTAAGCCCTTTTTGTCCGTAACACTCCGGGTTGGCAAGACAGGCATTAAGTTCGTCTATTTTGCCTTCAAGTGCCTCTATTTCATCAGGAAGCATATCCAGATCACGCTGGTCTTTGTAACTGAGCTTTGTAGGTTTTTTCTTCTCTTGTGTTGTAGATGTTTTATTCTCTTTGGCGGCACTGCTTTCAATCTCATGTGCCAACGCCTCTATCTCTTTAAGCTCTTTTTCGATTTCAAGATACTCCGAATAGCTTTGGTAAGACTCTTCGATGAGGCCATCTCCCTTAAAAATGAAGAGTTTGGAGGCAATTTTGTCTACAAAATAGCGATCGTGTGAAACAAACAAAATTGCCCCGGGAAAGTTGAGCAGCTGCTCTTCGAGGATGTTAATGGTCTGGATGTCCAGGTCGTTGGTAGGCTCATCGAGAATGAGGCAGTCGACATTTTTGGTAAAGAGCAGGGCAAGTGCGACACGGTTTTTCTCTCCGCCGCTAAGCTGGCCTATCTTTTTGGTCAAAAACTCTTCAGGGAAGAGAAATTGTTTGAGATAAGCATAGACATGCATGTTCCCGCTGCGTACCTGAATGTGGTCACCACCGTTGGGACAGAATGTACCGATGAGTGTCTCTTCATCATTGAGCATCTCCCGGTGCTGGTCGAAATAGCCGATGGAGAAGTCCCCTTTTTTGATGCTGCCGCTGTCGGGTTTGAGCCTGCCAAGCAGCAGCCGAAGCAGGGTTGATTTACCTGCCCCGTTGACACCGACAATGGCGATCTTGTCACGTTGGAGAATACGTGTAGAGAAGTCTTTAATGAGTTTTTTGCCTGCAATGGAGTAGTACAGGTGTTCTATTTCAAAGAGCATCTTCTTCTTGCCCACACTCTTTTCACGGTTGAAGTGCTTCTTCTCGCGCTCCAACTCAAGCTGCATCTTACGGATGAGGGTAGGGTTCTTTTTGGCTTCATCCCTCAGCTTGAAGACACGTGCCTTGCGACCCTGGTTGCGTTTTTCACGGGCACGCACGCTTTTTCCAAGCCACTCCTCTTCATGTTTGAGCAGTTTAAGCAGGTTTTCGTGCTGTTTGGCAAGTGCCTGCATTCGGGCTTCTTTCTGTTCGAGGTAGTCTCGATAGCCCCCTTTGTAGGAGACCAGCTTGTGGTTCTCCACTTCCACGACACGGGTGGCTATGGTGTCAATGAAGTGCCTGTCGTGCGAGATAAACAGCAGGGTGAACTTCTCTTTGAGCAGTATCTCTTCGAGAAACTCCACCATGTAGACATCGAGGTGGTTGGTCGGCTCGTCCAGCAGCAGTACTTCGGGTTTTTTGAGGATGAGTGACGCCAGTGCGACACGCCGCTGTTCTCCCCCGGAAAGGGAGATGACAAGCCTCTCCTCATACTCCTTGAGTTTAAACTCCTGCAAAACGCGCTCTATCTTGTCATCGAGACTCCAGGCATTATGGTGGTCAAGGTATGCTGTGACCGCTTCAAGCTGTGCGAGCAGATGCTTGTTCTCAAAATCTTCGGCAACCTGTGCTGTGAGGGTGTCGTAGCGTTCTTTTGCCGCTTTGAGTTCTGTCAGTTCGTTTTCAATGGCTTCACGGACATTGAGGGAAGCATCAAAGGTTGGCTGTTGCGAGAGCATCTCTATCTGGATAGAGCGGTCAATCACACGCTTGCCGTCAGTAGGTTCTTCTTCGCCAAGTGCAATCTTCATGAGAGTCGATTTGCCGCAGCCGTTCTTGCCGACAATAGCGACCCGTTCACCTTCGTTGAGGTGGAAGTCGACCCCGTCAAGCAGGAGTTTGACATCGTACTGCTTTTTGATATCGAAGAGGTCAATGAGTGCCATGGGTCTGCCTTTGTTCAGGGATGTTTTGATGAAATTATACTCTTTTAAGGCTTGCTAAAGCCCCTCTTGCTATATTCTCATATAAACAAACATATGGAATGAAAAACTTTGGTTTTGTGACTACATATGTAGGGTGCGATATTTCGCACCTTTGAGACATGTTTTGATGACAGATCGTGTTTTTGCAAAATGGTTTGAAGGTGCGTGGGTACGCACCCTACACAAAGGTTTCATAATCTATTCCAATGATATATACAAAGGATTTCAATGCTGGAATTAATTATCGGGCTCTATTCGCTCTATACCTTCATGCGTATCTATATCTCCGTAATGCAGATAGGATACATTAACCAGGAGAAACGCAAGGCGCCGGTGTTAATGCCTGCGGGCAAATATATGGTTGCGGCAAACTATGCGGTGGCCAAGGAGAAGCTGGCGATTGTGGAACACTTTGTCGACTACCTGATGTTCGTCTGGTGGGTATTCAAAGGGTTTGCATGGCTCTCTTCCGTAGTGCATGTAGAAGGATCGGTACTTCAGGCGGTAGTATTCCTTTACGGTTTTGTCACTATCAACTATATTGTCGGACTGCCGTTTGAACTGTATCAAAAGTTTAAAATAGATGAAGCATTTCATTTTAACCAAATGACACCAAAGATGTTCCTTGTTGATACCCTCAAGAGTGCTGTGATGTTCTTTGTGCTCGGCGGTGTGCTTTTTGCCCTGCTTGCATGGATCATCAGCAACTATGAAATGTGGTGGCTGTGGGGCTTTGTGCTGCTTTTTGCTGTCGCAGTGCTTGTCAATGTGCTCTATCCGACACTCATCGCTCCCATTTTCAACAAGTTCAACCCGCTTGAGGAGGGGGAACTTAAAGATGCTATTACCGATATGATGCAGAAAGTCGGCCTCAAAAGTGACGGTATTTTCGTGATGGATGCCAGCAAACGTGACAGCCGTCTCAATGCTTACTTTGGGGGGCTTGGCAAGAGCAAGCGAGTGGTACTTTTCGATACGCTGCTTGAGAAACTGAACAAAGATGAACTGCTTGCCGTGCTTGGACATGAACTGGGGCATTACAGCCATGGGGATATCTGGAAGAACATTGCGCTGATGGGCGGTCTTCTTTTTGTGGTCTTCTTTCTCTTTGGACATCTTCCTGACTCACTCTTTATCCAGATGGGTGTCATACCGCATGCGGGGGTGAAGATAGCGATGCTGATGCTGCTCCTGCCGCTGGTAAGCTTTGTCTTTACGCCGTTTATGAGTTATGTCAGCCGCCACAACGAGTATGCCGCAGACCAGTTCGGTTCCCAGATGGGCGGGAAAGAGAATCTTATCTCGGCACTGCTTAAACTGGTGACGGAAAACAAAGCTTTCCCAAAATCCCATCCGTTGGTGATCTTTTTTTATCATACCCACCCTCCGGTCATCGAGCGTCTAAAAGCGATGGGCTATGATGCGAGCAATACAGTCGTTGGAGAAGAAAAAAAACTGGAGGAACCTACGCTCCCTAATGATGGGATCTTTGCATTTGTAGACAAGGACAAACAGAAGTGACCGATAAGTCAGGCAGCGAAGACACTACGATTAAAGAGGCGCTGAAATGGGCAAGTGAGCAGTTGCAAGAGAGCTGTGAACGGTCACACTTTGAAGCGGAGCTGCTGCTGGCATATCATCTTCAGAAAGAGCGTATCTATCTGATGATGCATGCAGATGCATATGTAAAAGATATTGAAGGCTTTAAAGCACTCATCAAACGGCGTGTGGCATATGAACCATATGAGTACATTGTAGGTGAGGCGAGCTTTTATGACATTTATCTGAAAGTGGCTCCGGGTGTACTCATCCCGCGTCCGGAGACGGAACTGCTCATCGATGAGGTTGCTAATATTATTGAAAGGGAGAATATCACTTCCATCGCAGAGATAGGAGTGGGAAGCGGTGCGATCAGTATTGTCCTTGCACGTAAATTTCCCAACCTGAAGGTTGTCGCAACCGATATTTGTGATGCACCGCTACGGATTGCAGGGGAGAATATTAAAGCATTTGGGTTGAATGCTCAAATCACGCTTTGCAAATCGAACCTGCTTGATGAAGTAAATGAAAGTGTCGAACTGGTTGTTTCCAATCCGCCTTATATTGCCGAAGATTTTGTGCTTGAGAAGAATGTGGCTGCCTATGAACCAAAAGAGGCACTTTTTGGCGGCAGGGAAGGGGATGAGTTGCTTCGGCAGATCATCCTCGATGTCAAAGCGCGCGGTGTCAAATGGCTGGCATGTGAAATGGGATATGACCAGAAGAATCCTATCCAAGCGTTTGTTAATGAAGTTGGGGTAAAATCCATTGCATTTTACAAGGATCTTGCAGGATTGGACAGAGGTTTTGTCATACAGTTTTCGTAGGGTGTTGTCCCCGGACAACACCAATAATCCGATATATAATTGATGTGTTAAAATCTAATGAAAATGGTGTTGTGCGGGAGACCAAAGGAAGTGCCTGTGGTGCACAACACCCTACAATACAAAAGGAAAACAAATATGAAACCAGTTTTTAGACGAGTAACTATTGCGTATCTGATACTGCTTGGCGCTACACTTGGCGCAGGGCTTTTTGCCGGCATTGTGGTGGCACCGGTTACGTTCCATACCCAGCAGTGGCTTGGTGCAGGTGTGTTAAGCCATTTCCAAGAAGGGCTCATTATGACACAGAACTTTGTCAGGCTCTCCTATCTGATAGATTTTACGGTGCTTGCTGTCATACTCTATGAAGGCTATAAATACAAAAAATTCGAACGTGATACCATCACACAGGTAGCAACCTTCTTTGTAGTTGCCACAGGTTTGATGTTCGGACACTATTATCTTCCGGACATTCTGAATATGCAGCTTGCCGGGGAGAAAATGACACAGTCTGCCGCATTTATTGCCACCCATAAAGGCAGTGAGATAAACTTCAAGATCTTTTCACTGGCACTGCTAGTGCTGATGGTGCGTAACATGCAAAAGGCGTGTAAGTGATGAGCGTTGAGCGTTGAGGGATGAGGATTAAGGTAGGGTGTTGTCCCCTGACAACACCAAATGTTTATGGAGCATAATATGAATGAAACGTTACAGCATCCTTTTGATCCTATTGTTTTTAATGATACCCATACGCTGATACTTGGTTCTTTCCCAAGCATTAAATCGTTTGATCATGCCTTTTACTACGGACATTCAAGAAATCAGTTTTGGAAGATTCTTGAATTGCTGACAGGGTACCCTGTGAATAACCGTGATCAGAAGATTTGGCTTCTGAAAGAGAATCACATTGGCATATGGGATATGGTTGCTGCTTGTGCGCGTGACAATTCACTTGACACATCACTTACCAATGTTACTGTCAACAACATTCCCGCACTGCTTGAGAAGTATCCTTCCATCACCAAACTTGCCTTTACAGGTAAAAAGGCACAAGCACTTTTTGAAAAGTACTTTGGTGATCTTGCCATAGAGCGTGTCTACCTGCCGTCACCCTCTCCGGCACACGCGTCGATGACGTTTGAAGAGAAAGCGGAAATATATGCAGAAAAATTAGAAATTAGAAAATGAATCAGGAATGAGAAATGAGAAATGAGGAATTTTGGTATACTTTCTCTTTGAGAAAGCTTTTATCAATAAAAGCATTGCAAAGCAATGCAAGCAATAACTATTCACTCCACCGCAGGTAGTACAGATGAGTGTATGGGCTATCGGTGATATTCAGGGGTGTTATGATTCTTTGCAGGGGCTGTTACAAAAGATCCAGTTTGATCCGCGTTACGATACATTGTGGCTGGCGGGAGATCTTGTCAACCGGGGTGACAAATCGCTGGAGGTACTGGAGTATCTCTACAGCATCAGAGATTCGGTACGGATGGTGCTTGGCAACCATGATTTGGCACTGATTGCGGCCTATTACGGCATAAAAAAGTCCAATCCGACGATTGATCCTGTTTTGAGATCATCAAAGGCAACGGAGTTGATAGACTGGCTGCGTCATCAGAAGTTCCTGCATACCGATTTTAAACTGGGATATTGTATGGCACATGCCGGTATTTCTCCGGAGTTTGACCTGGGTATGGCAATAGAGTATGCGCACCGCATCGAAGAACAGATGCAGAGTGAGCATGCTGCTGTGTGGTTGAAAAAGATGTTTAAGGGAAGTGTGGAGCGCTTTGATCGCAATGCTGGCCCTGAAGATATTGACCGTTATATTGTCAGTGCTTTTACCCGCATGCGTTACTGCTACAAAGATCACAGGCTTGATTTCAAACAGAAAGGGGCACCCACACCTGAAGTACGTGCCAAAGGAATGAAGCCGTGGTTTGAGTGTGAAAACCGAAAAGAGATAGAATTGAAGATCATCTTTGGTCACTGGTCAACACTGGGTTTTTATGAAGATGAAAATGTACTGGCACTCGATACAGGGTGTCTGTGGGGCGGCAGCCTTACCGCAGCACGCATCGATCTGCCGCAAGTGAAGATCGTCTCTTACCGTTGTTCCGGGTGTATGAAGCCGGGCGAAGAGGGATAATGCTTTTTTACCTTGTACCTATTTTACTACGTGCTGTATTTGACAAAAATCTGTGATAGTGGTATGATGAAAATATAGCATATAAAAAGGATGAAAGATGGGTAAATATAACGATAAATTAGAAGAGATTAAACGATTGGTAGGTCGACTACAAAAGGAAGCTCCTGAACAGATAGGTGCATTTCACAGTTTTATGGAATCGGTTGAAAAAGAAGGAGGGATGGATAGAAAATCCAAAGAACTGGTCAATATCGGTCTTTCTGTAGCAGCACAATGTGAATGGTGTATAGCGCTTCATGTAAAAGGTGCCTTGGAAAAAGGTGCAACAAAAAATGAAATTATCGAAGCAGCAATGCAGGCTGTGCTTATGCATGGAGGTCCTGCATTGATGTATATGATTCCTGTCGAAGAGGCACTTACTGAATTTGGTGCCAAATAGAGATTTTCTATTTTATGGCTTGACAACATGTCCAACAAACTTAGACATGTTGTCAAGAATCTTACCGCCTTTTCTGAAACCGATACCACATGACTCATACGCATAGAAGAGGCCGGCTTGATAGCTGCTGCCTTCGATGTCAGAGGGAAGTTCTACATACTCTTGAAACACCATTTTATGGCTGTCATAGGTACCTTCTTTTTCTCCTTCAATAAAGCTGCCGTGTTCATCGAGAATACGGACACTCTCGCCTTCACGCCCAAAGACCGGTTTTTGCACCATACGTTCGGTACCAAGCGGTTCAAATGAGGTTTCAAGCAGCAGCGGGTGATCGGGGTAGAGTTTCCATAGGATCGTCAGCAGTCCCTTACTTTGAAAGAGCAGGGTGTAGGCAGGGTTGAAAATGATCGCTTTCTGGTTTTTAACAATGTTAGTCAGCATCATTGCCAAATCCGGTTCTTCGAGGGCAATATCTTCCCATGGAATGAGTTTAAACCAGAGTTCGTACTGCTGTTCTTTGAAGAAAATACCCTCTTTTTCATCAAATTCCACTTCATCGATGTAGGCAAACTCTGTCTTATAGCCGGCTTCGGTGGCAATATGCTGTAACAGTCTGACGGTATTTTCCTCTTCACTGTTGCCGCGAATTGACGTGAAAAGAAACTTCCACCCTTCATAGCGTGTTTCAAAGTCTGAAACATCTTCACTGAGGGTCACAAGACGTTTAAAATTATCCAATAATGCTTCGTAGACACCGTTAAATTGTGCGGTCTCCTCCATATTGTTTTGCTTGAGCATTGCCCACTGGACAATGGCCGTTTCAAAGAGAGCCGTGGGAGTGTCTGCATTGAACTCGAGCAGTTTGATGGGTTTGCCGTCAATACCGCCTGCAAGGTCAAACCGGCCGTAGAGGTGCCAGTGGATGTCATTTTCCCAGCTTTCGGTAATAAGCTCTACAAGGTTGAAAGGGATGCCTATTTCATGAAAGAGGTTGTTGTCAATGACATGCTGTGCTGCTTCGATGAACATTTCATAGAGCGTATTGCCTGCATGATAGTAGGCTTCGGCTTCTTTGGGTGTGAGAAGTACCAGTTTGTCTGAAACATACGGCGTTTCGTCGCTGTCTGTGTGCCAAACAAAGCCGAGCGACTCAAGATAGTCAGGGGTCAGGGGTGTTACTTGAAGAAGTTTGACCATATTTAACCGCCGAAGAAGCCGCCGCTTCTTGAAGTGCTCTTTTTGCCGCCGAAAAAGCCGCTGCGTTTGCTTGTGCTTTTTCGTGCTTTACTGAAGCTGCTTTTACTGCGCTGATAGGTCGAGGGTGACTTGTAGCCCGCTTTACGGTTGTTTTGGTAGTTTTGGTTGCCAAAGAGTTTGCTGCCGATCCAAGAACCGATAATGGCACCCGCAGCAGAGGCAAGAATGGCTTCTCCAAGCCCCATACCGCCCTGCATCTGTGCCTGAGCATCCGGTTGGATCAAAGGGGATGTGCCGTTGTCTATTTTGGCAGCCTCCTGCTTAACGAGAGCATCCATCTCTTCTTTGGTCAGTACTTTTTCCGTACCGTCAAGTTTTTTGAGGATAATGCGTGTTTCATCGGACGGGAATTCGTCTTTGATCTTGTATTTTCCGGGAGTTGTCTCTTCGATAACGACAAAAGCACCTTTGGCCTGAGGTTCTTCCTGTGACGTTTTTTGTTCACATCCGGTCAAACCTGTTACAAGCAGGGCGCCTATGCCTGTCAGTGCTACGGTAGAGAGTGTTTTAATGTATTTCATTGTCTGTTTTCCTTATGAAAATGATAAGTGAATTGTTATAAAAGTATCATAGCGAAAAAGAGGTTAATAGGGGAAAGTATTTTGCAGGAGGGAAGACTCCTGCACTGAAAAAAGGGGAGAAAAGAGTGTTAGTCCATCTGTTTTCGGAGGAATGTCGGTACATCAAGAATGTCTTCATGATCCCCATCATAACCGACAACCTTGCGGCCTGCCAGTGTATTGATGGTATTGATGCTATTGGTGCCGTTGCCAAGCAGTGTTTCCTGTTTTTTGATCGTTGTCGGTTCAGGAATGGCATTCTTGTCTTCAAAGCCAGTTGCAATAATAGTAATTCTTACTTCATCGATCGCCATGTCAGGGTTGGTTGTCGTTCCGAAGATCACAGAAGCATCCTCGTCGGCACTCTCTTCTACAATGCTCATTGCTTCGCCGATCTCCATAATAGGATAGTCTGGGTGTATATCGAAATGAACCAGTACACCCATCGCACCGTCAATAGAGATATTGTCAAGCAGTGGTGACTCAATGGCCGCTTTAGCTGCATCGTATGCTGCGTTGGTGCCGGCACTGTAGCCTGTACCCATCAGTGCGAGACCTCTGTGACTCATAACGGTCTTGACATCGGCAAAGTCAAGGTTGATATCGTTGTCGCCGTGAGAGAGGATCACTTTTGAGATACCTCCGACAGCCTGTGCCAAAATGTCGTCTACCATACGGAAACTCTCTTTGATACCGAGATTTTTCTCAACGATAGAGAGAAGTTTTTCGTTAGGTACAACAATGATAGAATCGCTCTCACGCTTGAGCTCTTCAAGACCCTCTTTGGCCAGTTTTGTACGTTTACGTCCTTCGAACTTGAATGGACTCGTAACGATGGAAACAGTGAGTGCACCCACCTCTTTGGCTGCCTGTGCAATGATAGGTGCCGCACCGGTACCTGTACCGCCGCCAAGCCCGGCAGAGATAAAGACAATGTCTGAACCTTCGAGCATCGCTTTGATGTCTTCAAAGCTCTCCAGAGCCGCTTCACGTCCTTTTTCCGGTACCATACCGGCACCCAGACCGCGTGTAGCGTTAATGCCCAGTTGCATTTTGTATGGTGCCAGTGATGTTTCCAGTGCCTGCGCATCTGTATTAGCAACGATCAGGTCTATACTGTTGATGCCTTCCTGAATCATATGGTTGATCATGTTTCCGCCACCGCCGCCTACACCGATTGCTTTGATCTTTGCGCCATTAGTGTGGCACTTGGTTTCTACAATATCTATTTCGAATTCTTCCATTTCTTCCTCTTTTTTAGTGTGGTGTTTTAAAATAACTGTTTGGCCCAGTTGGCAATCTTTTTAAAAGCACTACTTTTTTCCGCATTGGGATCGGGCAGGTCATCAAATACGATTGTTTCCGGTTTTTCTTGATTTTTCTGCTCTTTCTCTTTCGGTATGAGAGCCGACTCTTCTTTATGCTGTTCTGGCTGTTGCAGACGTATGTCCTCAAGATCATCTGTATGTTCCGCTTTCGAGTGGAGCATTTCATTATTGAAATTGATCTCATATTGTGTATGTTTTCCTGCCCTGTAGAGCAGCAGACCTACAACTGTGGAGAATGCGGGATCCTTGAGCTCTTCAAACATCCCCTCAACCTCCTGTGGTCTACCGATACGTACCGGCATGGCAGGGAAGATCGACTGTGCAAGTTCACGGATACCTTTGAGTTTGGTCATGCCGCCTGTCAGGATGATACCTGCACCGATCTGTTCTTTGAGTGCTGATTTGTCCAGTGATTTTGCAAGGATCATCAATGCCTCTTCGACGCGGGCAAAAATGACAGAGTGGACAATTTCCAAAGAGACACCGTTTCGGTTCTCTTCATCACCGATGATAGGCAGCTCGATCACTTCATTGCTTGTTTCGATCAGGTTTCCGTGACGGATCTTGACACTTTCGGCAATCTGTAATGGTGTGTGCAGGGCCATGGAGAGATCGTTTGTAATATGGTTGGAACCTACACCAAGGAAGTCATTGTAACGGATGGAGTTGCCTACATGAATGACAAGGTTGCTGGTCTGTCCTCCGAGGTCAATTACTGCGACACCCAGTTCTTTCTCATCGTCACCCATTACAGCAATTGCCGATGCATAACCGCTGAGGACGATCCCGTCAATCTCAATACCGGCAGACCGTACCGCTTTTTTAAGATTGGAAAGATTGGATTTCTGTGTCATGATGATGTTAACATCGACTTCCATACGGCTGGCATTCATACCAAACGGATCTTCAATGAAATCCTGGTCGTCTACTCTGAAGTTGTAGGGAAGTACGTGAATCACTTCATATTCATTAGGTACGTTGGCATTATAGAGTGCTGTCTGCATGACACGGTTGATCTCCTTGATGGAGATGTCTTTATGGGGAATATTGACAATCCCTGTAGAGTTGAGACTCTTGGCATAGGCATTGGAGATGGAAACGGTTGCAGAGGTAATATTGCTGCCTGCAATGCGTTTGGCGTCACTGACCGCTTTCTTGATGGATTTGGAAGCCAGTTCAATGTTGGTGATGGCACCCTTTTTGATACCCTGAGACTTGGTGATACCGTGGCCCAGTATCTGAACCTTGGCGTTATCGATTTCAGCGATGATCGCACAGACCTTCGTGGAACCGATATCGATCGTTAAAATTGTATCACTCAATTCTTGAGTCCTCCCACATAGACTTCAGTCGGATACTTCTTGGCCAGAACCTGAATAAGGTTGGATTCGAAGACCCTTGGTTTGATTGTATTGACGGTTTCCTTGACACGTTCCGTGAGGGTTGTATCAGGAGAGAGGTGCTTTTGCGCCATAATGTCGTAGACTACAATTTTATTTGATAACCTAATAATACCTTTTTCTTTTAAAGATGTAAAGAGTTTTTGTAAAAATTGTAAACTTTCCTGTGAATTTAACCCTTTCAGGTTGTCAGCGTCACTCAAAGTGACAAAATCTGAAACGGTTGCATTCATATCGGCAATGGATTTCAGTTTCTCCTCTGCCAGCGCTGTCAGCGCTTTTTGTTTGGCATCGGCTTCATAAAGTTTTGTCACAAGGGGCTTGGCTTCTTCAAAGGACATGACTTTTGGTTCAATGACTTTTTCAATCTTTACCGTGACATATTTGCTGTTGACCACTTTCGGTTTGAGAATGGTACCTGCATCATGCTGCTGAATCTCACTCCAGATATCTTTGGAGAGCGTAGGGTCGTTCAGAGGCAGTGTCACGCTTTCGTCAGCATCTTGTTTGCCTTTTTTGAAAGCAATGTAGGCACGCTGTGCCGTCTTTTTCGTTTTTTTGATCTTGAGGTCTTGGGTCACCTTTTCTTTTGCTTCTTCGAAGGTCAGCTGTTTACCGCTTTGGTCGATGTAGTTGAAGCTGTTGGTGTCGAAAAATGTTTTAAGTTCTTTTTCGTTTACCGGGGTGTTGCTGCTGTCGGTCCAGAGCAGGGAGAGGTTATACTTTTTTGGTGTTTTGAATTCGGTTTTGTGTGCTTCCCAAAATGCTTTCAGTTTCTCTTCATCCAGTGTCGGATTGACATCGTCAAGTGACAAGACTTCGTATTTGAACTTGTCAGCGATATTCAGTGCTGAGCCGATAGTTTCTTCTTCAAGCGGAAGGCTTTCAACGTTAAGGAGTGTCAGAAGCTTGTTGATGGTCAGCTCGTCTCTCAAACGTGCTTCAAAATCTTTTGCTTTCATGCGGCGATTTTTGAGGAACATGTTGTAAATGCTACGGTCAAATTTGCCGTCTTTTTGAAATGCCTTGATCGATTCCAGTGTGTGGGCAAGTTCATCGTCAGAGACAATGACACCCAGTGCCTTGGCATAGTTGAGCAGTCTCGCCTGCGTTTCAAGTGTGGCAAAAGCTTGCTGTACCAGTCCCATTTCTTTTGCCTTCTTCTCGTCAAACTGCCCCTTGAACATTTCGTTGTAACGGGCATACAGGTCGCTATAGGCCTGATTAAGTTTGGCCTGTGTGATTTCAATGTCGCCGACTTTTGCTACATTCCCTGCTTTTCCGCCGAAGTTATAGCTTCCCCAGCCTACAAAGCCGGCACCAATGAACGCGATGGTTGCGATCCAGATGGTCCATACGAGATATCGGTTATGTTTTTGCATCCAACTTATCATTCTTTTATCTGCCTTCTATGCTAAAATTTGTATAATATTTTAGTCAACTTGTGGTTAATACCAATTGAAAAAAGGATATTCCGTAGTGAACAACCGTAACATAAAAATGATGAACAGAGACCTTGAAGTAATCTGGCATCCCTGTACCCAGATGAAAGACCATGAAAGCCTGCCGCTTATTCCGGTTAAATCGGGGAAAGGGGTATGGCTCTATGATTTTGAAGGCAATGCCTATATAGATGCGATCAGCTCATGGTGGGTCAACCTTTTCGGGCATGCAAACCCCTATATCAACAACAGGATCAAGGAGCAGGTTGACACACTCGAACATGTGTTGCTGGCAGGATTTACCCATGAACCTGCCATTGAACTTGCACACAGACTGGTTGCATTGACACCGAAAACACTTCAAAAAGTCTTCTATGTTGACAATGGCTCAAGTGCGATCGAGGCTGCACTGAAGATGAGCTACCACTATCACCGTAATAACGGCAAAAACAAATCACTCTTTCTTTCGTTGACAAACTCCTATCACGGAGAGACCATAGGTGCGCTCTCCGTGGGAGATGTAGCGCTTTACAAAGAGACTTATGAACCGCTTTTGATAGCGAATGTGCAGGTGCCTGTTCCAAAAGATCAGACTCCCAAAGCTGCCGAAGAGGCGTTGAAAGCACTTGAAGCAATGCTTGAGGCACGTGCCGGTGAGATTGCGGCATTTATCATAGAACCGCTGATCCAGGGGGCGGGTAGCATGCACATGTACCACCCTGACTATCTTGTCGGTGCGAGACGTTTGACACAACAGTATGACGTGCATCTTATTGCCGATGAGATCATGACAGGGTTTGGGCGTACCGGCGAAATGTTCGCCTGTGAACATGCCGGTATATCACCTGACTTCATGACCCTCTCCAAAGGCTTGACAGGCGGCTACCTGCCGCTCTCAGTCGTGATGACCACCGATGAAGTTTACAGCGCTTTTTACTGTGACTATAACGAATATAAAGCTTTTTTACATTCGCACAGCTATACAGGGAACCCGCTTGCCTGCAGCGCGGCACTGGCGACACTGGAGCTTTTTGAAAGGGACAATGTGATTGAAGCAAACAGGGAAAAGTCTCGCTATATCGCACAAAAACTCGAGCGTTTCAAGAGACTTGACAATGTTGCGTCTGTGCGTCAACAGGGTATGGTAGCAGCTGTGGAACTGAAGGGATATGATCCTAAAGAGCGTATCGGTTTGAGCGTATACCGTTATGGGCTTGAGCATGGTGTGCTGCTGCGTCCGCTGGGATCAGTTGTCTACTTTATGCCCCCTTATGTTATTACCGAGGAAGAAATTAACACGATGATGGATGTTGCCTATGAAGGCATTAAAAAATTAGAAATTAAAAAATGGAATGGGAAGCGAAAGGCTATTTTCTAAACAGCTTTCCAAGGAATCCTTTATTGGCTTTGCTGAGACGTTCGTAGTGTGGTTTGGCACGTTTGATACCGTGTTCCATCGCTTCTTTGTAGAGTGTCTGGGCACGTTCTGCATCCGCTTCTACCCCGATACCATGCTCATAGAGCTGTGCAAGGTCACAGATGGCTTCGGGGTAATCGTCATCCATTGCCATGCGATTAATGAGGGTAAATGCTTCGGGGAGATTCTGTTCGAGAATATCTCCTTTAAAGAGAGCACGTGCGAGTATGAACTGGGCATAGGGCGAATGGGTGGCAGCTGCAATAAGCAGCAATTGTGCAGCTTCAGCTTTCTCTCCCTCTTTGCTGTATTGCATGATCGTTTCTATCAGTGTTTCAATTTCCGCTTCCGTGTAGCCTTCCGCAGCGATCTTCTGCAGCCATGTGTGTACCGATTCATAGGAACGTGACGGAAGTTCAAGTGGTGGATACTGTGTAAGCATATTTTTGAATTTCTGGTCAATATAGGGGAGAGGGGCATAATATGTTACCGCTTCCTCTGGTTCTTCTGTAACGATTGTTTTTGTATCGGAGTGATCTGTTACTACTGATTTTGGTACAGTCGGATTTTCGAAATCAGAGAGCTCACACTCAATGTTTTCGTTTCTCTTTGTTTCATCACGCTCTTCAATATGAAAAAAATCATCTTTTTCGATCATTTCTGTGTAGTTGAAGTTCTCTGTTTCGTTTCTGTTTTCAAAAAAATCATCATCCTCTTCTGCAAGCCGTGTCTGTTGAATGTCAATATTGTCCTGTAGAATATCATCGCTTTTGAGATTCAGCAGAGAATCGTAATCGACCTCTCTGTGTGTTTCGGAGAGGGGTTTATCAAAGATATCTGTATTGTCGAAGTCTTTAATGTTAACAATTTCATTATTCTCTTCCTGTGTCTCTTTTCCCGGTATTCTAAAGAGATCGAACTCTTCAATAATAGCTTCGTCTTCTTCAGGTGTCTGTATCTCATCTTGAATGGCACGCTGTAAAATAGTTTCAGGAGGGGTTTCGATATATTCTGTGATCAAAGGGAGAGTCTGGGCATAGTTCTCTGCCTGCAGCCCATGCAGGATTTCCTGGATTTTTCTATCGGTCTTCAGAGGAGCGAGTTTGAGCATTTGAAGCTGTATGGTTTCATTATCTCCAATGGAGATGGCAAGCTTGATAATATTTAAACGTTTCTGGGTCTGGTTCATAGGCTTGTCCTGAAGAAGGTATGTAGATGAAAAAAGTATAACGAAATTTCGCTTTACACCCCTGACAATTTTTTAAAGGTTATTGCTTAATGCGATCAGTCTGCATGAGTTTTCCAGTATGGCGATCTTTTTGGCCATTTCGGTGATGTCCCTGTCATAGGCGATCAGGCCAAATCCCTTGATCAGCAGAAGATGGGCATCATTTTTGAGAAAAAAGCGTGAGACTTCGTAAGGGGCACGTTCAATCCAGTCATCAAAGTTTTTAGGATCATAAACAATGACTTCACCGAGTATCTGTTTGCCGTAATAGTCCTGCGGCGAGACTTTTCCATGGCGAAGAGAGAAGGCGGTAGCATAGGGCGGCATGGTGTAGCTGACATATTTGGCATTGGGGATACTTTCGTAAATATGTTCATGAATATGCACGTCACTGTTGGCAAGACTCCATCGGTAGTCACGTTTTTGGCAGTCGAGCCGGACAAGGGATTCTTCTGTCACTTTATTGAGTATGGTGTCTTTGGAGTTGATGATAAAGCCGTTGGCCGTGACCCTGGCTGAGATGGAACCGTGAAAGACGCCGAAGAAGTTTTTTTCAAACAGGGAGTGAGAGATACGCTGTATATCTTCAATGAGATGCTTGTCCATACCGGGGCAACCTTTGTTAGGATTATTTCGCTATTATAACACTAAAAATTAGTGAATAGCGAATAGTGCATGTATGCATTGTTCCACAATGCTTTTATTACGAAAGGGATGACGTGGAGAGTCCGCATATACCGGTACTGCTTGATGAGGTTTTGGAGAGCTTCAAAGATGTGCCTGAGGGATATTTTGTCGATTGTACGCTGGGGTATGCCGGGCACAGCAGTGAGGTGCTGGGGCGCTATTTGCATTTGAAGCATGTTGGTATTGACCGTGATGAAGAAGCATTGGCTTTTTCAAAAGAGCGGCTTGCACCTTTTGCAGACAGGAGTACACTTTACAAAGGCACCTTCGCGACGGTACTTCCTACACTGAAAGAAACTCCTGTAACGGCGCTGCTGGCCGATTTTGGCGTTTCTTCTCTGCAGCTTGACAAAAAAGAGCGTGGTTTTGCCTTTGATGCCCAAACGCTTGATATGCGTATGGATGCTTCTGCCCCTTTGAGTGCCTATGAGGTGGTCAACACATATCCTAAAGAGAAGCTTGAGTATATTTTTGATGCTTATGGCGAGGTACGTTCCTACCGCAGGCTGACAGCAGCAATCGTGGATGCACGTGCAAAAAAGCCTATTGAAAGTGCTGAAGAGTTAAGCAAAATCATCGCAACAGTGATGCCCAAAGGAGGAAAGATACACCCATCGACCCTTCCTTTTCAGGCAATTCGTATTGAAGTCAATAACGAACTTGGAGAGATTGAAGGGCTACTGGATGCTATTGAAGCAAGACATTTTGAAGGAGAAGTGGTGTCACTCATTACCTTCCATTCTCTCGAAGACCGTCTTGTGAAAAAACGTTTTAAAAAGTGGTCTACCGGATGCATCTGTGATCCGCAGGCGATGCGTTGTACCTGCGGGGGAGACCATGCGCTTGGAAAACCGCTTTCACGCAAACCGGTCATCGCTTCCAGAGAAGAGCTGAAGCGTAATCCGCGCAGCCGTTCGGCAAAGCTTCGAAGTTTTCGTTTTGGAAAGGGAAGCTGAGATGGCATCTTCCAAAAAGAAGCCAAAAGCCCCCAATGGCATTACGATGGGAATGCTCAGTGTTATTGTGATGGGGATGGCGATCGTTTTGATTTTAGCACTGATCAAGATATATCTGAGCAACCAGATCTATTATGAGAGCAAAAAAGTGAACAAACTGTATCGTCAGGCAGAGGCACTGAAAGCGGAAAACAAGATTCTCAAACAGCATGTTGAAGCGCTCAAGTTTAAAAACCGTGTTTCCGACACCATCTTTATCATAGAAGAAGAGTAGTATGATACGGAGATTTGTAAAGTTCGCAGTCGAACGTCCGATACTCAATCATATTCTTATGGTCTTTATGCTGATCATGGCAGTGTTTGCCTATCAGAATATTGCCAAAGAGATCTTTCCCGCTTCGACACTGGATGAAATATCCATTACCGGCGGATATGTGGGTGCGAGTGCAGATGTGCTTGACAAGATGGTGGTTGAACAGATAGAGGACGAACTTAAAAGTCTCTCCGAGATCGATACGATCTATACCACCATTCAAAACGGTATGTTTACGATAGAGGCAGATATCAAACCGGGCAATGATAAGCAGCTGGTACTCTCCGATGTCAAAGACATTATTGCCAACACCAGACGTGACCTGCCTTCAGATATGGATGAACCTGTTGCGAAAGTAGTGGTGCATGACTATCCGCTGCTGCTGGTGGCCATCTCCGGTGATGTACCCAAAGAGAGGCTGCTCGATGTGGCGGACAAGCTCAAAAGCGAGCTTGCGCTCATCAAAGATCTCAGTGGCATTGTCATACGGGGTGATGCGGATGAAGAGGTACTCGTTACCCTCGACCAAAAGAAACTTGATGCCTACGGACTCTCCAAAACAGCAGTTTATAACGCAATCAGTCAGATCGCTTCCATTTTTCCCGCTGGTACCATTGATGCCGCCGGCGATCACCTTTACATCTCTACGATCAACGGAGAGAAGTCAGCCAAAGCCATTGATGATATTTTGCTGGGTATCAACGGCAAACATGTCCGACTCAAAGATATCGCCACGGTACGCATCGGTCTTGGCGATCCCAAACAGATTTCCCACTTCAACGGCAAACCTAATATCTCTTTAAATATCAACAAAACCAAAGAAGGCAATGCCATTGCTTTGAGTAAGCAGGTACGGCAGGTGCTTAAAGCTTATTCGAAAAAATATAAAGATATTACATTTGAAGCCTATACCGATACTTCCGTGTGGGTCAAAAACCGTCTGAATCTTGTCTCTTCGAACATTCTTTTTGGACTTATTCTTGTCTTTGCTGCACTCTTCCTTTCGGTCAATGCACGCATTGCCTGGGTCGTTGCCATTGGTATTCCAACCTCTTTTTTCATTACGCTCATTGCGGCAGATGCCATCGGTTACAGCCTTAATATGCTTACGATGCTGGGGGCGCTTATTGCCCTTGGGATGCTGGTTGATGAAGCTATTGTTGTGGCTGAGAACATCTACCGGCATCTGGAAATGGGCAAGTCTCCCAAAGAGGCAGCTATTGACGGTGCGGTAGAGATGTTCCCCGCTGTATTGACGGCGACACTCACAACCGTCTTTGCATTTTTGCCGTTGCTGATCATGAGCGGGAAGATGGGGATGTTTATGCAGGTGTTGCCGGTGATGATCTCTATTTTGCTGCTCTCTTCTCTCTTTGAGGCATTTTATTTTCTTCCGTTACACGCAAAAGAGTTTTTCAGTATCGGCAATGCGAAAACCATGCAAAACCATGAGGGCGGATGGAAGCGCTTTGTGGCTGCCTATAGCCGTTTTCTTGAAAAACTGTTGATACACAAGTGGCGTTCATTGATACTCCTTGTACTCTTTATTGTGGTGGCAACGATAGGCATGATGAAGGTCATGAAGTTTCAACTCTTTCCGGAATTTGATGCACAGCAGATCTATCTGAACGGCAAAGTGGACATCAACCATGACCTGCATGAAACAGAGAAATATGTCACACAGATTGAAAAAGCGTTGCTTAAACGTCTGAAGAAAGAGGATGTTGATTCCGTCACATCAGTTATTGGATTCAAGTTCAATCCAGATGCGAGTTTTGAAGTGGGGGACAACCTTTTTCAAATCTTCATCAACCTGCATGAAAAAGCACCTGAAAACTTCTTTGACCGCTACATCAACCCCATCTTTTCACTTGAATATGATGACAGTGACATGATACGCCGCCGTAAAGCCCAGGAGATCGTCAAAGAGGTACAAAAAGAAGTAATGGACAAGTTCCGGAAGATCAAAATCAATGAAAAGCCGCTCTATGAAGAGTTTAACATTTATGTACAGCAGGCAGGTATTGTCAGTCATGATATTGAGATAGGTTTTAGTGCGGATGATGAAAAGAAGATGCTCTCAGCCCTGCACAGTGTCGAAAAGGCCCTTTCCCATATAAAAGGAGTGGAAGACATCTCCGACAATGCCAACGAGGGGGAGCGGGAGCTGAAGCTGCGTGTGAACGAATACGGGCAGCAGCTTGGCTTTAGTGAGAGCTATGTGGTCAATGTTCTCCGCGGTGCCTTTTTGAAAGCGGAGTACGGCAAGATGTTCAATGCCAAGGGACTGATACGTATCCGTATCGAAGATGCCTACAAGAAAAAGCAGGGCGCGCTTGGAGACTTTCGGCTCACGACACCTGACGGGCAGCAGATGGTGAGGCTCAAAGACATTTGTGACTTTTACTACCAAAAGCGTTTTGTCAAGATATTTAAAGAAGATGGACAAAAGGTACGTTCACTCTTTGCCCGCGTCGACAAGCACCATATTACCCCTTCGGAAGTAATGGATCATATACGCCCGATGCTTGACACACTTGAAAAATCTGGTGTCAAGGTTATTATCAAAGGGGAAGAGAAAGAGAATCGTCAGATCAAAAAAGAGATGGCCGAAGCGGCTGTAATCGCTGTCTTTCTTATTTTCCTGACGCTGGTATGGATGTTTAATTCGGCCATACTGCCGCTGATCATTCTGTCGACTATTCCGCTGTCGGTACTCGGGGCACTGGTAGGTACGAAACTGATGGGCATCCATATGACGCTTCCTGGTATTATGGGCATCATCGGGCTTGCAGGGGTGGTAGTCAATGATGGACTGATCATGCTGGACTTTATCAAGGACAGTAAGGATTACGCAGAAATATCCCACAAAGCGGGTATGCGTCTGAGGCCGATCATTCTTACATCGGTAACAACCGTACTGGGGCTCTCTTCTCTTATGTTCTTTGCCAGCGGGCAGGCACTCATTTTACAGCCAATGGCGGTTTCTCTCGGTTTCGGTATCGCCTGGGCAACGGTACTGAATCTTTTCTATGTACCGCTTATGTACGCGGTGATCTATCGGGTACGCAGGCATCAAGATTGAGCATCTCTGCATCAATGTAGGGGCACTGGGCAAGGAATTGGTCAAGGCTTCCTCCCGGTTGTGAAAACTGTTTCAGGTAATAACAGCTTAATGCTTCCGTCTCTTTTGTCTCTTCAATCAGCTTGTGCGGTTCAATCGCAAAAGGTGTTCTCATACCATAGTAGTCTACACTTTTCCCAATCTGTTCAAAATTGGCATGCTGCCATCGCAGCAGACGCGCCAGAGAATACTCCATAATGGCAAAGATCATTTTAAAAGGGTAGATCTGTACAGTAATTCTGGTACCAATCATCAACAGCAAAGAGAGATGTATCCTGACCCATTGGGCACTGTGTTCTGGTTCTTTGGGAAGATCGGCAGAGAGAGCAAATCGTGAAATTTCACATACAGGCAGTACCGTTTTCAGTTTTGCAATGCGTGGTGCATGGCTGTAGTGTTCCATGGGCATCTCTTTTAGCGGCGTTGCATCGTTAATAAAAAAGACGCGGATAGTACCGACGTACCGACCACTCTTTTTGTGTTGAAGCAGATAGATGAATGCCTGGGCATCACTATCATCCCAGGCAAAATGTTCCTCATCTTCAATGCTTCCGAAGTTGCGGTATTTCTCCAGCAGCACTTCTTTTCGCAGTGCTTTGACTGCATCAATATGTTCTGGTCTGGTTGCCAGTACCAGTTTGTAGGTTTGGGTCATGAATGTGTAGGCTTTATGATCAAGCATGATTACTCCTAATCTGTATTTGGTATATAGAAATGCTCCTATGTATCCACGTGAAGCAGGTGGGTTATTTTGTCACTTTGGATGTGCAAAATTATGGGGATATTTATGACTATTAGTGTATTATTTTGTTATTATTGTTGCTTTATAATTATAATTGAAATAATATAAAAGTATTATGACAGATATGCTATTAGAGTGTCTGTAAAGGGTAAGGATGCGTGACATACGGCAGAATCGGCAGGGTAAACAGTTTTTTCTGGGGATACTTGCAGTGGGGTTTTTGTGTATACAGATGCTTCATGGCGAATCTATGGATACGTTGCTGAAAGAGTATAAAGATAAAAATGACCTGAGCCAGAGAACCATTGACGAAAACAAGGGGCATCTTATACTTTTTACTCGGGACAGACTCGAACGGATGCATGCCAAAACATTGAAAGATGTATTGAAAATGACACCATTCATCTATTACCATGAAAACCGTTTTGGTTTACCTGACCCTCTTACTTCCGGCGCATTTGAACCCTACCGAAGCAACTTTATCCGTCTGTTTATTGACGGTGTGGAAATCACACAGGGATGGCTTGGCAGCGGAATGGTACTGTATGGTGACATGGACATCAATTTTGCAGATCATATAGAGTTCTACTATATGACACCCTCTCTTGAAACTTCGGTCGAGCCGGCATATATGACCATCTTTATTTACTCGAAAGAACCTGAACAGGACAGTGGTACTTCACTTGATGTTCTTGCGGGAAGCCGGGGATACAATGTACAGGATGTCAATTATGGCGGCAAAGAGAATGGTGTATCTTACATGCTGAATGTTTCCAGAACGCAGGAGAAGCGTGAACGTATCGATAATGGTACGGATAATCCGCTCAAACGTGATTTTGAGCGTCTTCAACTTATGGGATATGCCAAAACCGAAACGCAGGTTTTTCATATTCAGTTGATGCAAAAAAACACAGATGCGTTTGCAGGCCTCAGTATGGATGCAACGCCTGAAGTATCAGAAATTGATTATCAAAATGTTCATTTGGATTACCGTTATATGTTTACGCCACACTGGCAGTTGCAGTTAGCCTATGATATGTTGAAAGTAGATGTCCAAATGTCTGATGACACCCCATTGTTGTATAGTGGAGCACTGTTTGGAAATAATTTTTATGGAAAAAGCAAAAACAGTACCTATAGCGGTGAATTAACCTATACTCAACAATGCGGGAAGCATCGGATTGCAACCGGTATGAAAGGGCGTGTCAAAAAGCTTGATTATATTCAGGAACAACGTGTAGGTAACGTACCGCTGATATTTGATCGCGAGGATGTATGGTCCGTATTTTTTCAGGATCAATACCACCTTTCAAAAAATAAACTTTTGAATGTTGGTATAGAATACAGCCGTATTCACCGTAACAGTCCAAGGGTAAACGATGATGATCTTTTACAAATACGGCTGGGCTACATTTACAGTGGTGAAAAGTGGCGTTACAAAGCTTATCTTTACCGTTCTATGTTCGCATTGGATCCTTTCTCTACCACACTGAATATTTCAACATTTAGCCTACATAAAGATCCTCATACGGTACAAAAAACATGGGGAGTGACGCAGGAGCTTGGATTTGAAGGGGAGCACTACAGTGCAGATGTGATGCTCTTCCTGCTACAGGACAAAGATGGACTGATACAGAACGGCGGTGACGGCAATACCAAATATTTTACAACCGTTTTCCAGTATAACTACCGGTTTGATCTTGAGAACAGAATGGATCTGCAGCTCTACTATGCCAACTACAAAGATATTTTTACCTTGGATCGGTTGGAGGATTACAGTGGATATCTCACGTTCTCAAATACCTATGGGCAATTTGATTTTTATAATGGTGTGGTGTGGCATCAGAACAATATTGATGACAAAAACTATTTTGATTGGACAAGTTCTATTAGCTGGAACGTCCATGAAAACCTTACACTGACACTCAAGGGTGAAAACCTGCTTGACAAGGCAAAAGAAACAGACCTGTACAGGGTTGACCCCGCCACAGGTACACTGTTACCTCCACTGGAGGTTTCCCCAATAGACAGACGGATCAGCATGGAACTGGAGTATCTGTTTTGAAACGATTGATACTCTTTTTGTTTCTTAGTGCATATGGGCTCCTGTATGCCATGGATATTAAGAGTACTTTGAAAGTATATAATAAACTTTTTTCAATACTTGTCCCCCAAAAACAGACAGTACGTGTCTATGTGGACGATCCGGTCTATCGTGATATCTTTGCCAAGGCAGAAAATATTGTATTTGCCAGGGATATTGGAGAAGCAGATTTTGTGCTGGTAACGGATCCATCCATATTAAGGCAATATCAAAGCTGGAAGCAGACCCATCCTCACGCTTCAGCAATCCTTTTTGCGACAACATACAGCCTGCTTGAGGCAAACAAGGATGTTGTGGGGGCACTTTACTGGCGAAAAGGACGTCCGCAGCTTCTCTTTCTCTTACCGAGACTGAAAGCACATCATATCAGGCTTCCGGATGCATTTTCAAACTATGCGGTAACATCATTATGAAACAGAGCAACCGTACCAGTATTTATATTCTTGTGATTATCGGAGCAATGCTGCTGTTTGTCTTTTACCTACAGTACACTATTTCTAAAAATACCCAAAAACTTAAAGCACTTGAAGTAGAGAAAGCGCGTGAATTTGCCGGAAAGATAGAACGTTATATGAAAATGGAGCCGAAAGGGAAAACATTACTAGATACATTACAGAATGATTCCGAAAAACGAGAAGAATTGAACCGGGTGCTGCATGCGTTTCTTACTAAAGAATTTCAATATATATTTCTGTTGACGAAAGATAAACAGGAACACTACCGTTTCGTGCTTGATGCCTCTTTGGAAGATCCGGTAGCTTATAACACCCTGTTCTTCCCAAACAATCCTACTTTTGATGAGGTGTATCGTACAGGAAAGCCGAAAATTATCAGAGAGAAGAAAAGTATGGAAGAGATATGGCTTTCTCTGCTCTATCCGATACGCAGTCAAGGCGACACACAGATGCTGATGGTGATCGATCTCTCCAAAGCCTATAGTCAGAGCTTAAGCAGTTTCAATGCACCGCTTATACGTATTGCCAAAATGATGCAGGGCTTTTTGCTTTTAAGTATTCTTTTCATGGGATACCTGATGCTCAGTTACAACCGTCTTCAAAAACAGCTTTATCATGACCCGCTGACCGGTGCGTATTCCAAATATTTTCTTAATACCTTTTTTGAATCCAATAGACTTGACAGGTATGATTTTATCATGATTGATATTGATGAATTCAAATCGGTCAATGCACGTTTTGGATACGACGCCGGTGACAGTGTACTTAAATCGTTTGTTTCTACTATTAAAGAAAAACTGCCAAAGGGTGCCAAACTTGTCAGAAGCGGTGGTACAGAATTTTTGGTGATCATCCCAAAAGAAGGGAATATTGAAACAGTTTCCAAAGCATTGTTTTGTGTCCTGAAACGAAAAAAATATCTGTTTGATGATGAAGTCTTTACCTTAACGGTATCCATGAGTGTATTGGAAACGCCCAACGGAATGTACTCACTGCAAAAGGCTGAGAGAATGCTCGATGAACGGATGCTGGAAATCAAAAATCTCGGAAAGAACGGACTGCGTTTTATTGGTGCTGATCAAGAAGAGAACGGCTATTTTACGCTTGATCAGGTGCGTACCATGCTTGAGGCAGAAAAACCGTTGTGCCTGTATCAGCCTGTGGTTGATACCAAAACCGGAAAAACAGTTCGCTATGAGGCGCTTGTCAGGCTAATTGATCCGGAAAATCCGGATGTCTTGATCGCACCGGGACAGTTTATGGATATTATCAAGGGGACAAGCCAGTATCTGAAACTGAGCAAACAGGTGCTGAAAGGGGTTTTTAAAACCCTTCAGGCGTATCCAAATCTACATGTATCTGTTAACCTTGACCTGAATGACCTTTACAATGATGAAGTGATGACAATGATCACGACTGAACTGAAAAAACATGCCGGCTTTGCGCACAGGCTTAGCTTTGAGATTTTGGAAGAGCATGAAATTAAAGACTATACACGAGTACAGAGAATTTTTAAACAGTTGAAAAGATATGGGTCTCAAATTGCTATTGATGATTTTGGGAGCGGCTTTGCCAATTATAACCATGTGCTGCATCTTGATATCGATGTGTTGAAGGTAGACGGCAGTCTTATCCGGGAATTGCTGGAAAATCCTGAGCGTACGGAAAAACTGTTACATTCCATTAAAGTACTTGCCGATAGTTTCGGATATGTACTTGTTGCAGAGTTTGTTTCCGACGAGCGTATATACAGGCATATCAAAGCTATTGGCTTTGAATATGCACAGGGGTATTACCTTGGAAAACCTGAACCGATTGAATACTACGAAGGTTCATTAAAATAATTTGGCTATAATTATCACCTTTTAACGCAAAGGAGACAGGGTGTTAAGTGCCGTTGAGAGAAAGATAGAACAGTTTGTTGCAGAGTTGAATGACAAAGAGGTGGAAAGACTGTATGCCAAGCTGCCTCACGGCAAACGGCTTCGTGCCAAGCTTATTCTTAAAGTTGCAGGAGAGAAACTCCCCGTAATCAAAACAGCCGCCGTGGTTGAAATGATCCATGCTGCAAGTTTGCTGCATGACGATGTGATCGATGATGCAGATACCAGACGTGCCAAACCTTCCCTGAATGCTCTTTATGGCAATAAAACGGCCATCATGCTCGGAGATATTCTCTACTCAAAAGGCTTTTTCGAACTGAACAATATCTCTGCGGAAGTTGCCAAACTCATCTCCAATGCCGTTACACAGCTGAGCCTTGGAGAGCTTAAAGATGTGTCACTCTCCAAAACATTCAACACAGACAAAGCCCTTTACCTTGATATGATTTATCAGAAAACCGCATCGCTGATCGAAGCGGCAGCGGGCGCTGCGGCGGTACTGGCGGGTAAGCCAAAAACGCCGTTCATGATCTATGGACGCAATTTGGGACTGGCATTTCAGATGATCGATGATCTGCTTGACATTACTGCCGACAGTGCTACGCTTGGAAAGCCGGCTCTGCATGATTTTGTCGAAGGCAAAACGACACTGCCCTATATCTATCTTTATGAAGCACTCGACGAATCGGGCAGAGGGAAGCTTAAATCGTTGCATGCCAAAGTACTGAGCCGTGAAGAGCAAAACTGGATCATGGCACAGATGGAAGAGCGGCAGGTATTGATGAAGTGCTATGCACAGGCCAGAGAGCTCATTGATGAAGCGGTCGAACTGATGAATGCACAGGGTGAGGATGCACTCTCCGAGATTGCAATGGAAATGATAGACAGGGAGTTTTGATGTACTACCAGGTAGTAAGTTTTTCCCATAAAAACTGTGATCAGATAATGCGTGAGAAGTTGGCATTTGCCAACCATGAAGAGATGAAAACGGTTCTCGATCAGTTGACGCATTTTGATTTTATTCATGAAGCGTTCATTGTTTCTACCTGTAACCGTGTAGAGATCGTGCTTGCCACCCGTGACAATTTTGCCAGTTATCATGCGGTACTTGGATTGATGAGCCAGAAGAGTGACCTGAACTTTTATGAACTGAAGAATACAGCACAGCGTTATGATGATGAAAATGCGGTCAAGCATATCTTTACGGTGGTTTCATCACTCGATTCACTGGTTGTCGGAGAATCACAGATTACCGGACAGGTGAAAGATGCCTTCAAGTTTTCATTCCAAAACGGCACGGCAGGGCGCAAACTCAACCGTGTCATATCGTATGCTGTCAAGTGTGCGGCAGAAGTGCGTAATGCCACAAACATTTCCCAAAACCCTGTCTCCATTGCTTCTGTTGCTGTAGCACAGGCGCATAAACTCCTCGGAGAAAATATTCAGGGAATGAAGGGCATTGTCGTCGGTGCCGGTGAGATGGGTGTGTTGGCAGCAAAACATCTCCTGCGGGTAGGGTGTGATGTCGTACTTATAGGACGTGACAAAGAAAAGGTAGAGAAGGTGGCCGAGTCACTTGGAGAGAATGTCAAGGCTGATACCATGGAGAACCTTTCCAAGTACATCAACCGCTACCGTCTGCTCTTTTCAGCAACGGCATCGCCTGAGCCGGTCATCACGCAGGAACTCATTGAAAATGAAACATTGCCGCGCCACTGGTTCGATATGGCTATTCCTCGGGATATTGCCGATATGGATCTGCCAAAACTGCAACTCTATCGTATTGACGACCTGCGCAGTATTTCCGATGAGAACCATGCCATGCGTCAGGAACAGGCAATCCGTGCGGCTGAAATTGTTGAGCGCTACACAGAAGAGTTCTACTCATGGCTGCGGGCGCTTTCTATTGAACCGGTCATCAAACAGATGCGGGAGCATGTCTCTGCCGCTATTGAAAAGGAGCTGCAGCGTGCGATGAAAAAAGGATTTGTACCTGCCGAATATGAAGCGAATATGCGCAAGATGGCAGAGCAGATGTTCAACCGATTTCTGCATGACCCGACGATGAATCTTCGGAAATCTTCCACCGAAAAGAAGAATGCCAACTGTATTGAAGCAGTCAAGAAAATGTTCAATATCGATACTGAACACCTTGATTTCAAACAGTACAAAAACGATCACCACACCAAAGGATATAACGCGTGAGATTTTCCAGACTTTTAGTACCGACAACCAAAGAAACCCCTAACGATGCGACACTTGCCAGCCATATTTTTCTTATTCGCGGCGGTTTCATTCAGTCTGTAGGCGGCAGCGGACTCTACAACTTTCTGCCTCTTGGCAAAAAAGTACTCGACCGTGTACGCAGTGTGGTCAAAGAGGAACTTGACAATGCCGGCTGTCAGGAGGTGAGCCTCTCGTTCGTTACCCCTGCATCGCTGTGGGAAGAGAGCGGGCGCTACGAGAAGTACGGTAAGGAACTGCTGCGTTTCAAAGACCGTAAAGATAATGAGTTTGTTCTCGGGCCTACCCACGAGGAGATGATGGTCAACCTTGTACGTCAGAGCGTCAAGAGTTATAAGCAGCTGCCGCTGAACCTGTATCAGATCAACCTCAAGTTCCGTGATGAGATCAGACCCCGTTTTGGACTGATGCGTGGACGTGAATTCCTGATGAAAGACGGTTACAGCTTTCATACGGATGAAGCGGATATGAAGCGTGAATTCGACCTGATGGAAGAGACCTATAAGAAGATCTTTACACGTTTGGGGCTTGAGTTCCGTGTGGTTGAGGCCGATTCCGGTGCTATCGGCGGCAGCGGCAGCAAGGAGTTCATGGTACTCGCTGACAGCGGGGAAGATACGATTGTCGTATGTGACGGCTGTGACTACGGTGCGAATATTGAAGCGGCAGTACGGCAGGAAAAGCAATGTGATGCTCCGGCGCCGCAGCTTGAAAACGAAAAGGTGCATACTCCTGATGCTTCAACCATGGAAGAGCTTGCATTATTTTTCAATGTAGATCCTTTTTATCTGGTAAAAACCGTAGCAATGCGTGCATTGTACGATGAAGGAAAAAGTCAGATCGTGCTTTTTGCTTTGAGGGGTTCTGATGAGCTTCAGGAAGTCAAAGCCTGTAATGCGGTCGATGCCAATGAACTTGTCGAAGTGAGTGAAGAAGAGCTTGAAGCAGCAGGACTGGTTCCCGGATTTATGGCACCGTTCGATACTCCCAAAGAGGTGCGTGTCATTGTGGATACTACACTCAAAGGCGCTACCAATATGATCTGTGGTGCAAATGAAAAAGGGTACCATACAACCGGCAATACGATTGAAGGCGATTTCGCCTACCGAGATATTGTTTCTGTGCAGGAGGGCGATGCCTGTGCAAAATGCGGTGGTACACTGCGTTACACCAAAGGGATAGAAGCAGGGCATATTTTCCAACTTGGCACACGCTATTCCGAGCCGCTTGGCTGTACTTTTCTTGATGAAAACGGCAAAGCAAAACCAATGGTAATGGGAACCTACGGCATCGGTGTCAGCCGTCTGCTTGCCGCCATCATTGAGCAGCATCACGATGAAAAAGGGTGTATCTGGACGAAAGAGTCTGCACCGTTTGATCTTTATATTATGGTCTCCAACATTAAAGACAAAGCACAGCTTGCACTGGGGGAAGAAGTGTATATAGCACTGCAATCCGCAGGTATCGATGTGCTTTTTGATGATAGGAAAGACCGCTTTGGTGCGAAAATGAAAGATTATGAACTTATCGGTATCCCCCATGCAGTGATTATCGGAAAGAAGCTGTCAGACGGGCTGGTGGAGTTTGTCACACGTGAAGGGATGGTCAAAGAGGAAGTTTCTGCAGAAGAGATCGTCTCTTTTGTGCAGGAGAGGTTATGCTGATCTTCATTCTGCTTCCCTACCTCTTTTTGGAGATCTATTTCTCTTTGAAAATGCTTGAAGTCATTGGCGCATTTTGGGCAACGGTGTGGACGATTGCTACCATGATGCTCGGTACTGCTCTCATCAAACGTGCCCCCAATACGATCGTAGGCAATATGCAGTCACTGCAACAGGGAAAACTTGATTTTCAGCGTTTTCAGGATGTCAACACTGCGTATTTCCTGGGAGCGTTACTGCTTATTCTGCCCGGTGTTTTCAGTGATTTTCTTGGTGTTTTGGCGCTGCTTTATACAGTGTATTTACAATTTATCGCTAAAATGAGACCCGAACAAAACAGAATGAATGAATTTTATACACACAAAGGAGAAGATGATGTCATTGATGTCGAAATTGTTGACGAGCACACTGATAGCAACCATCGCATTGAGCGCGACTGAGATTCCGGATAACAAGCTGCTGGTAAATTATGCAAAGCGCAATATTATCAAAAATCCACAGGTAACACTCAAGGGTGTCACTGTAATTGAAGCAACGACCCATAAGGATCTTCCGGGTTGGACCGTTTTGTTGACAACAATGGATCTGACTTATCATAAAAAAGAGCTTCATGCCCCTGAAGTGATGTTTGTCAAAGGCAATCTTATCACTGGAAATCTTGCCAACCTGAAGACAGGGCGCAGCTATCGTAATGAAATAAAGCCAACTGTACCGGCTGCGATGTATGACGATGCCCACCTGCTGTTTGGAAACAAAAATGCCAAGCACAAGATCGTGATCTTTTCCGATCCGATGTGTCCTTTCTGTCAGGATGTTGTTCCCGATATTATGAAAGCGGCCAAAGCACACCCCGACACGATAGGACTGTATTACTATCATCTGCCGTTGCTGCGTATTCACCCGGTTTCGGGTATTTTGACGCGGGTCATGCATGTTGCACAGCAAGAAGGCAGGAAAGATGTGGTTGAAAAAATGTATAACCTGAAGATCAATCCGGGAGAGCGTAACGAGACTAAAGTGCTTGAAGCGATCAAAAAACAGATTGGTTATGATATTCCTGCATCCAAGATCAATAACAAAGCGGTAAAAAATGCGATGAAAGCTGACGAAAAGGCTGCCAGCCGTATGATGGTAACTGGTACGCCGACTGTCTATATTGACGGGAAGTGGGATAAAATGAGAGACGGATATGAGAAACTCATAAAATAAGTGAAGCGAAAAAAGAAAAGCTGATTTGCTGACGCCTTGTCATTTCAAACGCCTCTTGCGAAACAGTTTAAATGACACCATGTCTCTCTTTGGCTTCAATGAGATGTATAATAAAAAGGATACACGTGGAAAAAGTGGTTATTGCGACACGGGCGAGTGCGTTGGCGCTCTGGCAGGCATATCATATTAAAGAGCGGATTGAAACATCATTTCCTGATGTAACGGTGGAGCTTAACGAGATTACTTCCCGGGGTGACAAGATCCTTGACAAACCGTTGGCGCTTGTAGGCGGTAAAGGACACTTCACCAAAGAGCTTGAAGACGAGATGCTTGCAGGCAATGCAGACCTTGCTGTACACTCATTGAAAGATGTCCCTACCTATATTCCCGAAGGGCTGGAACTGTGTGCTATTACCGAACGTCAGGATCAAAGCGATGTCTTTTTGTCACACACGTACAAAAGCCTTGATGATCTTCCCAAGGGTGCTGTAGTGGGTACGACTTCGCTTCGCCGTCGTATGCAGCTTCTTGAAAAGCGTCCCGACCTGAAAGTCAAAGACCTCCGTGGCAATGTCAATACGCGCCTGAGAAAGCTGGCTGAAGGGCAGTACGATGCGATTATTCTGGCCTACATCGGGTTGAAGCGTCTTGATCTTCTGAAAGATATTCCCTATGTTGAGAAGTTAGACTTTTTCATTCCTCCCATGGGGCAGGCGGCACTTGGCATCGAGATTGTTGCCAACAATGATCGGGTCAGAGAGATTGCCATGAGTCTTAATCATGTACCGACATTCCTCTGTACCAAAGTAGAGCGTGACTTCATCTCGGTTATCGGTGCGGGGTGTTCTGCGCCTGTAGCGGTCAATGCAACGATGGATGAGAAGACACAGCATATTTCGGTACGTGCGATGATCGGTTATCCGGACGGTACACATATTTTGCATGAGCAGATGGACGCACCGGTAGATGAGGCAGATATTCTGGGTGATCAGCTGGCACAGAAAATGATTGAACACGGTGCATTGGACATTCTGGAAAATGCCGAAAAAATCGCTTTCAAAGACGAAATGCCTGAACGGCTTTAACCTCTCTTTTCTTCTCAATGCAACTTCGGTTGCATCCTTCGTTTCCCCTTTTTGTCTATACTTCCTTTTAGAAACAATATAAAGGAGTCAATCATGACAACACTCAGTATGTTCTTTGATAAAGAGATACTCAAAAAGTTCAGTACCTTGACGATCATTTCAGGGATTTTAATGCTTATTGTAGGCGGTATCGGTATTTTCGCACCGGGGGTGATGTCCCTTACAGTCGTATTCCTGCTAGGGTGGCTTTTTATTACCAGTGCGCTCATTCAGGGATATGTGACCTACAAAACGTACAGAAAATCATTCAGTGCATGGCTTAAACCGGTACTATCACTTGTGACCGGGTTGCTTTTTCTTATTTTTCCCATTGAAGGGGTGGCAGCAGCAGCCATTTTGCTGGCAGCATATCTTTTGATTGACGCTTTCTCAAGTTTTGGTTTTGCCATGGACTATAGACCCCATAAGTGGTGGTGGCTGTCAATCGTCAATGCGCTGCTTTCACTTGTTTTGGCTATACTTATACTGGTGACATGGCCTATCAGCTCATTTTTGTGGGTAGGGCTTTACGCTGCGATTAGTCTTTTCTTTGACGGTGTCGTCTTGCTTGGTATCGGTATCGGTGCCAAAAAGATAACCAAAGAGAACAATCAATAATATAAAAGGAGTCGAATATGTCATTACCGATGCTTGGAGAAAAATTTCCTGAAATTGATGTACAAACTACACACGGAGCAATGAGTTTGCCTGTAGACCTGAAGGGAAACTGGACAGTACTGTTTTCCCACCCGGCGGATTTTACACCTGTGTGTACAACCGAGTTTGTGTCATTTCAAAAACATAAAGAGCAGTTTGATGCGCTTGGATGTCAGTTGGTAGGTATGTCGGTTGATCAGGTATTCAGCCATATTAAATGGGTTGAGTGGATCAAGGAGAAACTCAATGTCGAGATCACTTTCCCGATCATTGCGGGTAATGACCGTATTGCTGAACAGTTGGGGATGCTGCATCCTGCAAAAGGAACCAACACAGTGCGTGCTGTATTCATCATTGATCCTGAAGGGATTGTGCGTACGATGCTCTACTATCCGCAGGAGATAGGCCGAAATATTTCCGAAATCGTCCGTGCGGTCAAAGCGTTGCAGAAGAGTGATGAAGGTGTCGCAACACCTGCAAACTGGCCGGAAAACGAATTGGTAGGCGACCACGTCATTATTCCCCCTGCCACTGATGAAAAAACAGCCAAAGAGCGTCTTGAAAACTACGAATGTTTTGATTGGTGGTTCTGCCATAAGCCGCAGTAAACCATTTTGTTTTCCTGCCCTTTTGGGTGGGAAGCGTGTGTATATATCCCTTTTCTTTTTCTATTTCATCACGATTTATCCATCTTAATATACCATCCAAACAGCCCCCTTTTGCTATAATCACTCCATTCAATCAGTAAGGATATACGAATGGAAGATGTCATTGCATGGCTCAAAGAGAACGGCAACCTGAAAATTATTGATGAACCGCTCGATGTGGAACTTGAGATCCCTCATGTAGCCTACATAGAGGTCAAAAAAGAAGACTCAAGACCACTTCTGTTTACCAAGCCGATCAACAAAGCCAAAGGCATCGAGTACGATATGCCTGTGCTCATGAATATCTTTGCCAATAGAGAGATCACGCAAAAAATATTTGGTAAACACCCTGACGAGGTGGCAGAAGGAATAGAAGAACTGCTCAAACTCAAGCCGCCAAAGACACTCAAAGCCAAGCTGGCGATGATCCCCAAACTCTTCTCTTTGAAAAATGTATTTCCAAAACGTCTGGGCTTCAGAGGGGAGTGTCAGGAGGTGGTGATTCCCAAAGCGGAGGTCGATTTGGATAGGCTGCCGATCCTCAAAACCTGGGAGGAGGATGGCGGTCCGTTCATTACGATGGGGCAGGTCTATACGCAGAGTCTTGACGGTACGATGCAAAACCTCGGGATGTACAGGCTGCAGCAGTATGACAAACACCGTCTTGGGATGCACTGGCAGATACACAAAGATGCCTCACACTTCTTCGACCAGTACCAGAAAGCGGGCAGGAAGATGCCGGTCTCTGTCGCCATAGGAGGAGATCCGCTCTACATCTGGTGTGGACAGGCACCGATGCCGCACGGGATGTTCGAGATGCTGCTCTATGGCTTTGTGCGCAACAAAAATGCGCAGCTGGTCAAGTCAGTCACCAACGACATCTACATCCCACGTGATGTGGATGTGGTCATTGAGGGCTTTGTCGATCCTGAAAAGATGGAGATAGAAGGGCCGTTTGGCGACCATACCGGCTATTACACCCTCAAAGAGCCTTTCCCTGTGATGGAGGTAGAGACCATCACCATGAAGAAAAACCCTGTCTTTGCAGCAACAGTGGTAGGTAAACCGCCGCTGGAGGACAAATATATGGGGTGGGCGACCGAGCGGGTCTTTTTGCCGATGCTCAAGCCTATGGCACCTGACCTTATTGATTACTATATGCCTGAAAATGGAGTCTTTCACAACCTTATTTTGGCTAAGATGCAAGTGCATTACCCCGGACATGCTCAGCAGTTCATGCACGCTTTTTGGGGTGTAGGGCAAATGAGCTTTGTTAAACATGCTGTTTTTGTGGGGGAAAATGCACCCAAACTTGAAGCACATGAAGCCTTCAGTGAATACGTGCTCAACCGCCTTTCCAAAGAGAATATTCTTATTACACAGGGAATTGTAGACCATCTTGACCATGCCTCAAGCAGGCAGTTTGTCGGAGGAAAGCTGGGTATCGATGCGACAATGGATACGGAGGTAGATGCAGGTCCTGAATCACTTCTAAATGATGATGAACTGCTGGCTCTTTGTCAGGAACGCAGTGCTGACATAAAAGCACTCAAACAGTATATGACGCATACCAAAAATCCAGTCTGTGTTATTGCTGTAGAAAAGAGAGAATCACAGCAGCAGACCATTGCCAAACTGGCAGATCTGTCTGAACATATCAAGGTACTTGTCATTGTCGATGCTGCCAACAATGACCTGGATGATCCTTATATGCTTGTCTGGCGTGTGGTCAATAACATCGATGCTCAGCGTGATGTCCATCTTGAGCCTTTTATCGCCGTCGATGCGACCAACAAAGGTGGATTGGACGGATTTGAGCGGGAGTGGCCGGGTGATACTTTCTGTACGAAAGAAGTACTGGATCGATTAGGGGAGAAAGGTATTATCAATATTGACGAAACATTTATTAGAAAATTTGGACTGCTTCCATTTGGAAATCAAGTAAAGACCGGATAAAAAAGAGTTTTTTTATCCGATTTTAACTTTAATTAATAATGTATTAAAGATAATACGCTAAACTACACAAACAATAAAAATTATCATTAAGGAATGACTATGTTAGTAACCAAAAAAGCACCTGATTTTACAGCAACAGCAGTACTTGCTGACGGACAGATCGTTGAAGACTTCAACCTCTACCAGAACTTTGGAGAAAAGGGAACTGTTGTTTTCTTCTACCCGCTTGACTTTACATTTGTATGTCCTTCAGAGATCATTGCATTTTCTCACAGATACAATGAGTTCCAGGAAAGAGGTGTAAATGTTATCGGTGTTTCTGTAGACAGTCAGTTCTCACACTTTGCATGGAGAGAGACTCCGGTAGAAAAAGGTGGTATCGGGCGTATCAACTTCCCACTTGTGGCTGACCTGACAAAGCAGATTTCAAGAGACTTTGACGTACTGCTGGATGAAGCCGTTGCGTTGAGAGGTTCATTCCTTATAGATACTGACGGTACAGTAAGACACGCAGTGATCAACGATCTTCCACTGGGAAGAAATGTAGATGAAATGCTCAGAATGATTGATGCAATGCAGTTTACCAACGAGCATGGTGAAGTGTGTCCTGCCGGTTGGCAAAAAGGTGACGAAGCAATGAAGCCTGATGCTGACGGTGTTGCAGAGTATCTTGCAAAACACGCAGAAGAGCTCTAAATAAAAGAGGGACAGACTGTCTGTCCCCTTTTTTATTGTGTCTAACCAAGTATACAGCAGTATGTTTGGTTAGATATAAGTCAAAAGACTTGAAGGATAGATATGATCGACTATGCAGTACTGTTGAATGAGCATGGATTGAAAGCAACGTTTCAACGGATGAATATCCTTGGTGAAATTGACCGTCACGGACATATGTCTGTAGATGACATATATGAAAAGGTAGTCAAAGTACATCCCTCTCTTTCTCTCGCTACGATTTATAAGAATATTATCTTGATGGTTGAAAAAGAGGTACTTGTCGAAGTGCCGATTGTTGGAAAAAAATCAAAATACGAACTTGCAAAAGAGGATCATATTCATATGATTTGTACTGAATGCGGTGAAGTAGAGGATAAACTGTGTTTTGATGAAACCGATGCACTTTTCCATCAGCTTAGCCGTCAGGAGCATTTCAAGCTTCACAAACGACAGGTAAATTTGTATGGTATATGTGAACATTGCCAAAGCAAAACTGCCTAAATGATTTAAATCGATATTTAAAGTCCATGTTAAGTAAAGTATAACTATAATATATTCCAATAAAAAATACAAGGACAAAAGAATGAAAAAAGTATTGATTTCAACAGTAGCAAGTATGATGCTTGCCGGTACAGCAATGGCGGGCGGTGATATTGCTCCTGTAGAAACTCCGGTAGTTGATCCGACCCCAGTAGGCGGGTTTTACGCAGGTCTTGGTGTTGCTTCAAATAAAGCATCATGGGATGATGGTTCTGATACACTAACAAACTATACACTCATCGGTGGATATGAATTCAATAACTACTTTGCAGTTGAAGGTCGTTTTACTGATACTATGTCAGGGAAAAATGATATTGATTATGTAACAGGTGGAAGTGTATTCCTGAAGCCTCAATACCCTGTATTTGATGCAATGAAAGTATATGCACTGATAGGTGTCGGTTATACAAAGGTCTTTGCAGCAAATAGCAGTGATGTTGCAAAAGGGAACGATTTTCAATGGGGACTTGGTGCAAGCTATGATGTAATGGATAATATAGCTGTTTTTGTTGATTATACTTCACTGGCAACCGGTATTGAAACAATAGATGGTTTCAAGGTTGATGATGAAGCCTGGACATTCGGTGTAAACTACAAGTTTTAATCACCGTTTCATACGGCAAAATGCCGTATGAAACTTCTCTACACATTTCCCATACTCTTAACGCGTAACTATCTGAATAATGCCGATCCTATTCTCACCATATTCGATCCGCATTTGATTGCCAGTTCGTAATCTCCACTCATACCCATGGAGCAAATAGTTGCCCCCTCTTTTTCAAGTGTTTCAAAAATGGTATGTGTTGTCTCAAAGCTTGCCTGAATGGCTTTGGTATCATCTGTATGAGCACCGATGGTCATAACCCCTTTGAGCGTGACATTGGGGCATGTTTCTTTGATCTGGAGATAGGTATCGACTGCCGTTTCAGGGGAGACGCCGGCCTTTGTCTCTTCTTTTGCAGAATTGACCTGCAGCAGACAGTGCATCCCGGCTTCTTTGGCTTCTAATTTTTTTTGCATTTCAAGTGCGAGGTCAAGACTGTCAAGTGACTGCATCAAAGCAGGGCGTAGGTCAATCAGGTTGTTGATCTTGTTCTTTTGAAGCCGGCCTATCATATGCCATTCCAGCGGCAGGTTTTCGAGCTGTGCCATACGGTCACGCAGCTGCTGTACCTGGTTCTCCCCAAAGGCACGTTGTCCGAGTTCGTAGAGTGTGGCAATATTCTCCACTTCGGTATATTTGGCAACCGTTACCAGTTTGACAATGTGGTGTTCACTCACACTGATACGTGCCTGTTCAATGTTCCAGATCACTTTATCGAGGTTCGCTCTGAGTGTTTCTTTGTCAAGTATCATCTTTATCTTCCTTTGTCGGTGTTGTGAGGGCACAACACCCTACATATTAAAAAAGCTTTTCATCAAGAAAAGCATACCAAAACTCTTCACTCTTCACTATTAATTCTTCACTTTTTCCGAAGAAAAATCACCCCATCAGCCGATTGATATCGTTGTAGAGTCCGAGCACCATCAAACCTCCCAAAATCATCCAGCCGGTCACGGTCATGTAGTACATCACATGTTCACTCGGCTCTTTGCCCCGCAGTATTTCGTAGAGGTTAAACATGATGTGTCCGCCGTCAAGGGCAGGAATGGGCAGAAGGTTGAGCACTCCGAGGTTGACCGAGATGAGGGCGGTAAAGAAGAAGAGGGCGAGAATGCCAGCATGGGTTGCCTGTGCCGTCACATCGACAATGGTGATGATCCCGCCGAGTTTGTCAGCTCCTACTGCTCCGGTAAGCAGTTTCTGGACACTCTTGAAAATGAGCGTACTGGCTTTGACAGTTTCATCCCATGCATATTTGAATCCATCTAAAAATCCATATACGACAGTGGTCTGTTTTTTCATGGGGGAGATACCGATGATCCGTCGTGTCATGGGTTCACCAAAGATGTTTTTGTCTTCAATGCGCTTGGGTTCGAGTACCAGGGTTTTCAGATGCTGTTTGCGTTCGATCACAAGAGTGATCTTGCCGGTATCTTCATTGATCGCTTTGCCGATCTCTTCCCAAAACCGGATATTGTGTCCATTGATCTGTATGATCTTGTCACCTTTTTGCAAACCGGCTTTAAAAGCGGGAGCATCTTTGCTGACCTGACCGACATAGGGAAGCAGCTTTGGAACCCCCATATAGGCAATGGCAAGGTAGAGCAGGAATGCCATCAAAAAGTTGGCAAAAGGACCTGCAAGCAGAATGATAATACGCTGCCACGGTTTTTTAGCATTATAGCTGTCCGGGTCTGAACTTTTAAGCGTAGGGTCTGTATCATCCTGCCCTTTCATTTTGACATAACCGCCAAGAGGGATGGCAGAGAGACTCCATTCTGTCTGGCCGATCTTTTTGGTCCAGAGGCGTTTACCAAAGCCGATGCTGAAGACATCGACGCGTACCCCAAAAAGTCGTGCAGCCGTAAAGTGGCCAAGTTCATGAAAAAAGATAAGAAAAGAGAGCACCAGCAGTGCAACGAGAATACCCATAATGTTCCTAAATGATAATATAGGGGAAATTATATCGCATATCCTGAAAAAAATTGATATAGATTAAACAATCACCCGCTTTTTTTGCTAAAATAGAAATAATAGTCACACACAAGGAGAGACAATGAGCGAAGATGTGAAAAAAAGTACGTCAACAGAGCATGAAACCCAGCAGTCAGAAGCTGTTGAAAGTGCTGAAGAGACAGAAACTTCAGAAGCACAGCCTGTAGAGAATGAAGCAGAAGTAGAAAAAACAGAAACAGCTAAAGAAGAGATTTCAGAAACAGGAGATGAGGATACATTACTTGATGCGGATGCAGAAGCACAGATCGGTAACCTTAAAAAGCATGAAGCAGCTCTCCTGCTGATTGAAAAGACACGTCATATTGTCGATGATACAGAGAAGCAGCTCGATGCCTGCAAACTGCTGTTACAGGATGATCTCAAACGCTATGAAGAGGCAAAGCTCTCACTGAAAGAGCATGCGCTTGATGAGAGTGAATCACTTTTAAAAGTACTTGGTTACAAGGAGGAAGAAGAGCCGTCAGAAGAGATTGTGACTTTTCAGCCCAAAGAAGAATTGCCGCCTTTTGAAGTCAAAGAGATCTCCAGCGGTAAGTTTACCAGTTTTCTGCTTGCACTGATTGCCGGCTTCCTGACCTTTGCCGGGTTGATCTACCTTGCAACGGAAAAGGCAGGGGTAACCCTTGATGTCACAAAGGTACCGACTCAGGAGACAGCGACAAAGGTGGTCGGCTGGTATGCTACACTTTTTGGTGATAAACCGGATCTGTTCCTTGGCGGCGCATTTGTTTTTGTTGTTGTGATGCTGGTCATGGGTATCATTTACGGTATTCGTGTGGCATCCCGCTCAAGCAGTAACCTGGCATTTGCAAAGCAGCAGCTTGAAGAGGCGCAGGAGTATGCAAAGCATAAAGGAAACTGTAAAGAGGAGATGGATCGTGTCGATGCCCATATGAATGATGCGATTGCTGTACTCAAGACCTATGAAGTGGTGCTGGGTGAGCAGAACGGGAAGCTCAAGCGTATCCTTCATATTGAAGGGGTGAAAGAGTATGAAAACGAGTACCACCCAAAATCACTCAATGAAATGCATGAGACTAAAAAGCTTATAGAAAATATTGAACAGTTCATGAACACCTCTATGTCCGAAGAGGGAAAACTGTCTCAAAAAAGTAAAGTGCTGCTTGAAAATGCAAAAGAGAAGCTACAACAGTTTATCGATAAGCTTTATTGATTACTTTGTCAAGATCCCGCAACTAATGCGGGATAATGAATGCTGCATCACTTTTTCTTCATCATATCATCATGTAAATCCCAGGCAGTATCAGGAGTGTCAGTGCCGTAGAACTGATAATGTCTTTTAAGACTGCCATCCATATCTTTAGCCTTCACAACTGCTGCCGCCGCTGCATTCGGATTTTTTCGTAAACCAAGGTTTTACAAGAAAATAGAGTACCATTCCCCATAGCAAAACAGCACTCAGGGTAGCGATGATACCGCTGTGCTCATCCATGTGTACCAGTGATGCAGGGTCAATGTTGATAGCGTCAAAAACAAAATCAAGGCCAAGCCCAAAAAGGATACTGCCGATCACGATGGTACCAAGGTAGATTGCCAGTGAACGGCTGCCGAGCATTTTTTTGACGACACCGATGGTGACGGTGTTTGTTGCAGGTCCTGCCGAGAGAAAGACAAATGCTGCCCCTGCACTCACGCCGCTGAGCATCAACCCCGCGGCTATGGGTAGTGACGCCGTGGCACAGACGTACATCGGTACGGCTATGGTGATGACGATGAGGTAGCTCAGCCAGTTGTACGTTTTAAGCAATTCGCTGAGATTGTCCGGGATCACCACGGTAATGAGTGCACCCAGCAGCAGTCCCCAGAAGAGCGGTTTGGCGATGTCCCCAAGCAGGGTGATGAAGGCGTACTTCATCGCTGCAACAAACGAGAAGCTTTGTTTAGTTTCGCTGTCACAGCAGGAGGGCGCTTCCGGTGCGGAAGCGAATGTGGAGTTAGGAATTAGGAATGAGGAATTATGGTTTGCATAACTCTGTGATGCTTTCATTTGAAAGGATGGTGCGGTTTCTCGCGTAGGGTGCTGTACCCCTACAGCACCAAAAGTCGGTTTGCTTACAGGGCTCTTTTTATCATTATCTTCATTTTCTTTTGTTCTGTCAAAAATATTGGTCAAAATGCCCGCTGCGATGGCGATGAACATGGAGGTGATGATGCGGTAGAGGGTAAAGATCCATCCAAAGATGCCGTAGGTTGCCAAGATGGAGTCCACACCGGTGATGGGGGTAGAAATAAGAAAGGAGAGGGTAGCCCCTTTGCTTGCACCCGATTTTTTAATGGAGGTTGCCAGAGGGATGACACCGCAGGAGCAGACAGGAAGTGGAATGCCAAAGAGGGTGGATTTGACCACAGAGCTGACATTATCGCTGCCAAGGTGCTTGGTTACAATGCTATCGGGTACTACTTCATGCAGTATGCCCGCAAAGACAAGCCCAAACAGGATGTAGGGTGCCATGGCAATGCTAAGCTGCCAGAGTGCTTCAAAAAAATGTGTTACTTCCATTATGGGCTCCTTCAAGATAGGTTATGGTAGAATCATATAACAAAATTGTTATGCAAAACTTAAATGGTGAAAATACATGGAAAAGATCGTCACACTGGCAAAAATTTTCTCAGATCCTAACCGTGTCAAAATAGCTGCACTGTTACAACGAGAGGAGGATGTCTGTGTTTGTGAGATCTGTGATACCCTTTCTCTCTCCCAGCCGCTTGTCTCCAGACATCTCAAACAGATGCGTGAAGCAGGTATTGTTACCGCCGAACATAGCGGCAAGTGGATGGTCTATGGGCTGAATGACAAAGAGAATGAAATATTGCTGTGCTGGAAAGCTGCGCTTCAAAAAGTGCTGTATGAACTCCCACCACTTGTTGTGTGCAGCAGTTACAGGGGAAAGAATAATAATGGATGATGGAGAATGGTAACGGGATTTTGTGCAGGAAGTGTGCACATCTCCCGTCACTTCCGGAGCTTATAAATTATAGTTCACCATCAGCCTGAACTGTTTGAAATCCTGAAGCTTGTTGCCTTTGTCATCTTTTCCGGAGTCAAATACCACATCTGCAAATGCGGCGGTAAGGGTAATGCGGTCGTTGTAGGTGTACTCTATGACAGCATCCGTCTCATGTGATTCGTACAGAAAAGCTTTATTCGCTTCGAAGTGGCCGTAAGCAATACCGGCATTGAGTCCGTCAATACCGATAGCACTGAAGTGATAGCTGCCACCGAGCATCCATGCTTCACCGGGAGC
>JALWHT010000129.1 GCA_026983515.1 Sulfurovum sp. | reverse complement strand
TACTCGACATAATAACGGCTAAAGACTTCAAAGTACTGATTATTGACTCTGACGGGAATGTTATCAGCGATGCGAAGTTATCTGACATATTCGGAGATTTAGAAGCTCTTAAGGGTGCTTTGCAGTCAGTAGATACTGATAAGATAATGATAGACATAAGCGAAGACGACGTTGGTCTGGCCAAAGATGCCACATTAACGACAGTAGGTAATGAGTTATTGAGCATAAAAACACAGAGATACTTAGGTGTTCTGGACTTAACGATAGATAGCGATGAAACACTTGATGTATCAAGTGGAAGAGAGGTCTCATTTAGTTCAATAACATTAAATGCTGGTGGAAAACTGTTCGTTTACGGTATTTGTAGAATTTATGACAATATGTTTTACGTACCGGAAGGTACAAGACCGTATGTTGGAGAAGGAGGAATAATGGAGGTGGTAGGTAATGCCTAAATATACACCATCGAGTACGGAGGCTGTTTTACAGTTGAGTGATGTACTCGTTTTAGTTTTCGACACGTCAACAAATAAGTACACAATTAAATGGTATAATAGTGCAACCGGTGCATGGGATGACGTAGTCCAGTACGATGGTGCAAACAAACAGTTTACTTTAATTCCAACGATGGTACAAACTCCCGAGATAGAAGAGAATACTCCGGGAATAAGACTTAAAGGTACTGAAACAAATGGACAGGATCTAACTATCAGAGAGAACACTGGAAAAATCGAAGTGTACGACAATGTGGCAGCGTCTGTTATAGGTCAGCTCCCGTACAACCTCGTACTTCCGATACCTCTTCTTACTGACGCAATAAGTGGAAGCGGAACAGTAGCAGCTGCTGAGAGATTGTACATTGATACAGGCATGCTAAAGAACGTCGCAGAGGCGTACTGGGAGATAAGTTACGACGCTTCAGCACTTACATCAGACGGAAGTGCAGATTTAATTGACGTAACGGATGGGGAAACCATAGACTCTATTACGCTGACGTATGGAACCTCTTCAGAGAGAACGAGAAGCTCTACTAACTTGCTAACTGCAACGTATCCACTTAAGGAAGGTATAGAAGTTAAGGTTCAGGTAACTGGTGACGGTGCAAATGCGGCAACACTAAGAATGGCGAGATTGATACTGGTGATTAAGTAATGAAGCTCTGTCCAATGTGCAAATCTTTAATGAAGAAGACTGACAGGAAACTACCCGACATAATCATAACTGAGTACAGATGTGAGTGCGGATACAGCGAGTCGTTTATAAAAGCGAGAGAGGATGCTAAAGCAGGTAAAAGAGTTGTTGTATTGCCACGAATAAAGAAAACTGAGCCAAAAGCATCTGTGTTAATAGCAACTCCTATATACAGGCTTGATGAAAGATATAGAAAAGCAATTCTCGATTTAGACATTGAAGACATTGAGATTGATATTTATTACATGCTTCACAATAAATTCCCGAAAGGATACGACGCAGTAGGCTGGCAGAATAATATACCTTACAAATACGACAAAGCGAGGAAGGTCTGTCTCGCACTTGGTTACGATTACCTGATGACAATAGAAGACGACGTTATAGTACCTCCTGAAACTGTCAGAAGGCTTATTGAACTTCACAAAAGTGGAGCTGGCGACGTTATTACGGGAATATACAGGCTAAAACCGAGAGATAGAGGTAGATTAAGCAGCTTCTGCTTTAAAGCAGTTGACAATCCGTATGGCGGCGGTGGAAAAATGACAATAGCTGTTCAATTAAAACCCGGTGAAGACTTCGAGTGGGGTGATGTAATAGAGGTTGACGTAATAAGTTTTGGATGCACGCTGATACCGAGATACGTTCTTGAGCAAATTCCTTTGACTGTAGATGTAGACTTTAGTAGAAGATGCAGAGAAAAAGGATTTAAACTAATTACAGATACTGGATTAACCTGTGGGCATCTGGACAAAGACGGTAGTGTAATTGAGGTGAGATGATGCTCGGTGTAGCTAACTCAAGCGAAGGTTATAAGCTGGGGATATTATTAAGTTTATTTAATTTAAGAAAATTCAAGAAAAAATCAGGTATAGTGTGGATTGGTTACCACGATGTAGTACCAAACTCAATTCACTACTTTGACCCAAAAAAATACGGGGCTTCATTAAATTTTGACATTGACATTGAGATAATAATATCCAACCCGGGCATGCCAATGATAGCGGACATTAATGGTGATGGTAAATGGGAGATTGCCGTACTCTCTAATAAAAACCAGAGACTATATGATAAAAACTTTAAGCTAATTTGGGAGGTAATCGACGTATATGCAAACATGATTAAAGATATAAATAATGATGGATTACTCGAGTTTGTCGGTAGTGGTTATGATGGAGCTTACTGGAGTAGATTAGTTGTACTCGACAGCAATGGTAAAGTAATATTAGATAAAAAATTTGTATCTGGTGGCAATAAAACACCAACACAAGCATGGGACGTTAATGGTGACGGAAAAATAGAATTTGCGTTCGGAGCAGATGACAATCACTGGAGAGTTACTGATATACATGGGAACATATTAGTAGACGTCGTATTTGATGGTAGTATATGTGGTTTTCAATCGATGCGTGACGTCGATGGCGATGGAGAAATGGAATTACACTTTCTAACAAGATTAATAAATTGGTACTTTATAAAATGGGATGGAACGCAAATCTGGGTAGACACATACGCTAATGAGGACATAACATGGGGTACTATTGATGACATTGATAATGATGGAGTATACGAAATATTTTCAGCTAAATATAACATAACTAACAGAACAATTGCGTGTAGAGACCAAAATGGAAATCTTGAGTTTAGAGTGGAACTTGGTGGAGCTGTTGGAGCTCCATCATATACATCTGGCGTGTACGATATAGATAATGATGGAGAAAAAGAAATATTATTTGGAACTGCATATGATACTTACTGCATAACTCCGAATGGTACAACTAAATGGAGAAATGCAACTTCAATATACCAGTGGTGCATGTCACCTACAATAACAGATTTCAATGGAGATGGTAAACTTGAAGTTGGACATGGTGGTAAATATGGAGTGATGATTCTTGACAGCAGTGGAGAAATAATTTGGAAATTATCTACTACATCCTATACTGTTGCTGATTGGTGTCTTGGTATAGCAGATTTTGGAAATGGAAAAAGAATGATCGTATACAGTAATGAAGGATGGTTAAGACTATATAAATAAAAGGGGGTGGTAGTATTCCAAGATTTGTATGTTGTGTGTGTGGCAAATCGTTTGACAAAGGAGCAAGGATATTCGATGAAAATGTGTACTGTCCGAGTTGCTGGAGAGAGGTCGAGGAAGTATTAGATAAATTTGAAGTTGAATTTTTGGAAGCAAAATTGTATAAGAAAAGCATACCAGAAATAAATGAATTTATAGATAAGCATAAAGATATAATAGATAAGTCTAAAATACCAATAGTTAAATTGAAATTGATGTTGCTACGCCGGTGCATAGATATTGGCAGGACAGAAATACTATAAACACATGGAGGTGATAGCAACGGCAGTATCAGTAGCAGACATTCAGTTTTTTCTGTCTATTCTCGTTGTTATTCTCACCTTACTGAAGATTTATTCAAAACTCTCTGAGCTTGAAGGTAAAATCGGAGAGCTCGACGGGCAGGTAAAAATACTACACGAGAAAGTCATCTCGCTGTGCAAAAAACTCAGCAGAGGTCGAGATTAGTCTCAATCGAAATAGTTAAGTATATTCTGACTGATTTTTTTATATGAATGTAGAGGAGTTAATTAGTCCAGAGCATGTAAAAAGTGAG
>JALWHT010000128.1 GCA_026983515.1 Sulfurovum sp. | reverse complement strand
TGGGAAAAAGAGGTGAAGAAAAAAGGGAAAGCCCCAGTATCATCAGCAAAAAATGTTTCATCATTATCCTATTTCTTAAAATTAAAAAGGAAGGATAGCCTATAGTTATGAATCGAATATGAATTTTACATTTATTGCTATATGTCTATTGTATTAAAAAAGCAAAGGCTAAACACTATGTATTAAATAATATCCTTACTTGCAGGTACCTCTTTGGAAACCACTTTCTTATCCTCAATCTTCAAAATGCGGTCACACAGCGGCAGCATCGCCTCATCGTGTGTCACCATGATAACGGCGACATTCTGCTCAATAGCAATCTTTTTCAGCATCTTCACCACGGCAACGGAGCGTTCAGTATCGAGCGCAGCTGTAGGTTCATCAGCAAGGATGATCTGTGGTTTGTTTGCCAGTGCGCGGGCAATGGCAACACGCTGATTTTGTCCGCCGGAGAGTTCGCTTGGCATCGATCTGGCCTTGTCGCCGATGTCAAAATATTCCAAAAGCTCCATGGCGATCTTGTTGGCCTCCTTCTCGCTCATACCGTTTGTCTGCGGTACCAGTGTAACATTCTCTATGACATTGAGAAAGGGGATAAGATAATGTGCTTGAAAGATGAATCCTATCTTCTCACGGCGAATCTTTCGTGTCTCTTTGGTCAACCATCTGTTCTCGTAGACCTTTTCATCTCCCAGCCAGATAGTACCGCTGGTGGGCTCTTCAACACAGCCGATCATCATCAGCAGTGTGGTCTTCCCCGCACCGCTTGGAGCAATGAGTGCAACCAGCTCGCCCTTATAGACCTCGAAATTCGCCCCCTCGATAACACGTACCAGTGTTTCGCCCTCGCCAAAGTGCTTGTAGAGGTTCTCTACCCGTATACCCGGTGTTGCTTCCATCCTACCCTCCTATCGCCGCTTGCGGATCGGCGCTGATAACCTTTTTGATGCCCGCCAGAGATGCCAGCAGTGAAGCGACAAGAACCACTGCAAAGAGTAGCCAGGCATCAGGAATCTCAAGCACCACCCGCTTTGGGAATTTCGTATAGATCAGATGTGAGAAGAGGTTGGCAAAAATGAACGCCAAAATCCCCAGCAGCAGTGTCTCTTGCCCGATCATCTTGATAATCATCCAGTTTGGAAGCCCTATAAGCTTCATAATAGCAATCTCTTTCATCTTCTCTAACGTCATCGTATAGATGATCAATGCGATAATAATGGTCGAGACGATAACAAGAATGCCCGTAAACATCCCAATCTGCTTGGCTGCGGTCTCAATAACATTTTTAGTCAGTATCCACCGTTGCTGGTCTGCCGTATAGACACTTTTGTGTAGTGATTTTTCAATGCCTTTTGCCACCTCGTCAATACCGTAACCGGGTCTGATACGGGCAACAACTGCATTGACCATATGAGACTCTGCTCCTTCAATACCCCGTGCCCTGTCGGTACGGATACGGTTGTTGGAGTAGGAAAACTGCAGCTCCTGTGCATCTTTGAGACTGACATAAATCAGCGGATCACCACCGGAAGAAACACTGCCATGGGTGACACCGACCACATGATAATTGTGACGCATCAGCCTGATAATATCACCGACATGATAGCCTGTCTTGTCCGTAACGACCATTTCGTAGTGACTACGCTCCAGCCCGCGCCCTTCTATAATACGCTTTGGATTAATAGGATTAACCGTACCGAAGGGATCAAACCCCACAGCCATCACACGTATCGGTTTTGGATTTTTTGGCAACTGGGTATTCTGAAATGTCAGCGCTTCGGCCTGTTTAACACCATCAATTACACGTACCGTATCACGCAGGTCTTCATGCACACGGGAGGATTCGGCAAAAGGTCCGAGTGTATCTTCCTGCACTACCCATACATCCGCACCAATGTCATCGAGCAGTACCTCCGCATCGATAATCATACCACGATAAACACCGATCATAATGAGTACTATCCCCAACAGCATCCCCACACCCATAGCGGTGATCAGGAATTTTCCAAGAGAGTGCTCTACATCCTTTCGCGCCAGATTAATCATAGGTGGATACGCATCCCATCTTTGAGTGTTTTCTTTTTGGGGTCTGGCAGAAGTACAGTCGTATCTTCGGCAATACCTGATACCGCAACCTCCTTATGGTCACGTGCCAGCACCTTGACAGGTACGAAGTGCGCCTTGTCCGACTCTGCTGTCCAAACACCCGGCTCTGCCTGTTGGTATACCACGGCAGCTGCCGGCAGCTTAAGTACATGATGCAAATTTCCTGTAACGATTGTTACATCTGCCTGTTCATTGATAGAAAAAGGGTGTGGCAGAGTTTGAAACCCAACATCAACGACTTTTTCCAGTGTTACCGGATCACTCTGAACTTCAATACGCTTCACAATGCCTTCAAATGTACGGTAAGGTTTGGAGCGCAATACAATGGAAGCATTCTCCTCTCCTTTTATTGAACCACTCAAACGTTCATCTATATACGTACGTACCCAGACCGTTTTGGGATCAACGATCTTTAAGATGGGCTGTGAGGGAACGACTGCCTGTGCCACTTCTGCTTCCCTAACAATGACATAACCGTCTACCGGAGAAACAACTGTAAAGCGAGCCAGCTTCTCTTCAAGCCCTTCAACACTCTTTTGCAGGCGTTTTATCTCTACTTTTGCCGCATTGATATTCGCTTGTGTCGCCTTGATCTGCGCATTGACCACATCAAGGTCAGCTTTGGTCTTGTCGTACTCCGCCTTTGATGCAAAGTGTTGTTTATGCAGTCGATCATATCGCTTGAAAGTTATAAGCGCCAATCGTTTTTGTGCTTCAAGACTTTCTAACTCCTCAGTGGATGCTTTTAGCTCCATTGTAGCCTTTTTCACTCCAATTTTGGCCTCTTCAAGCTGCTGGGGAAGATCAACTGGGTCGATGTGTACCAATATATCACCTTTTTTCACCCATTTGCCCTCATCTGTCAAAATGTCAGTGATTTTTCCTCCCGTCTGTGACGTGATCGCATAGATATGCTTTGCACTTACATTACCCACACCAAAAACTTCCGTATGCATATCGCCATAACTTGGCACCACTGTTTTATAGGTCGTTTTAGGAAGATAGACTTTTTTATAGAAAAGCAAGGCGCCTACTGCAATAAGCAGAGCACCGATGCCGTATTTGAGGTATTTTTGCATTACAGATTTCCTTTCAGATAGTCAATACGTTCAATGGCGAGGCTACGGGAGTAGTAGGCTTCCAGCATATCCAGTTTAGCAACAAGTACTTGCGTTGTACTGTCAAGCAGTTCAATATAGGTTGAGAGCCCTTCTTTATAGCGTGCTTCCAGCACCTTCTGACTTTTTTTGGCTGTTGCCAGTTGTGCCTTTTTTGCACGAATAGTCTTTTCATAGCGTCGGATATCGATCATCAGCCCCCGCAACTCCTCTTTGAGTGCCAATGCTTCAGATGCCGTCTGTTCCTTGGCGATCTGATACCCGATCTTTGCCTGCTGTTCTTCGGCAGTAAGTTTTCCACCATGAAAAAGAGGAATGTTATAGCTTACACCGACATAGTCTGTATTGTAGATGTTAAGGTTGCTGTTACGTACACGGGAAGCGACCAGATCAATCGAACCGAAATGTGCAGCTGCACTTGCTTTGTGTAAAAGTTTGTTCTTTTCAATATCGCGACGCTTCATTCGCATTTGATAGTTTCGCTCAAGTACTTCATGTTCCAACTGTTTTCCCAGACGAATATGGCGCTTGATACTCGACTTGTCAAGTTCGAGTGTTTCGGGGAGTTTCACCCCCATATACAATGAAAGCGACACCTTTGCTTTGTCATATGCCGCTTTTGCACTTGCCAGTGTATCTTCTGCTGCATAGACAGAAGAAAGAAAACGACTCGCATCAACATGGGTTTTAAGTCCCTGTCGAACAAGTGCATTAGCCTGCTTATAGAATGCTCGCTTGGTTTCAAGGTCTTTTTCTCTGGCTATGACGGCTTCTTTCTGTACCACAAGCAATTCATACAGCGTCTTCACTTTGTAGGCAAGCAGTGCTTTGACTTCTGCAAGAGAAAGTTTTGCAATATCCTCATCAATTTTTGATGCTTTAATCAACGACGTGGTTTTCTGAAAATCCCACACCTTCTGATGGAGTGTCACACCAGCATTCCAGGTTTTTTCATCAACTGTTTCAAATTGTCCATTCACAGGCAAAGCAAAAGTCTGTGTAGGCGCAAATGTTGCAGAGAGATCGATTTGTGGCAGATAGTCCGCATAGGCAGCATTGTACCCCTGCTCTGCCTGCTGCACTTTGAGCATAAAGGTTTTGACATCCGGGTGGTGCGTTAACGTTTTGGCAATCGCTTTTTTAAGCGTCAGAGTCTGCGCGCTAAGCAGACCCGTTGCAACTATAATGCCAATGACAATACGATGGGTCATTTGATTCAAGCTGCTTCCTTTGTTTCTTTTAGTAAAAAATATTTTAACATTTCACTATGAATCCAATATGAACTATTTTCCTTTGTTATGATGCGCATAGATCACAATAGCGACAAATACTCTACCCTGCACCACACCAAGTATGACTTCGGAAATAACCGCTATCATCGCCAGCAGTGGCGGTACCAGTATCAGAGGCAGCACCAAAAAGGCGACCCGTTCACTTTTGATGAAGCGCTTTTCACGCTGCAAAAACCTGCCAAACATATTCATCACACACTCTCCAGGAGGGTTTCAAAGGCTTCAGTGATCGCTTCAGCAGCAACAAGCCCTTCAAAAAATATCTTTCCATCCAAAACAAGAGTCGGGTCTTTTCTGACACCCGCATCGAGCGATTTTTGGGTGTCATACTCATAGTGAAACACTACACGTAACGGTAAATGTTTGATGGCACAGCTCAGGCGCTTGGAAAACTTTGCCGTCGATACTCTGTCGCCGTAGAGCACTGCATGAAAAAGCGGATACGCTGTTTTGCCGGCATTGAGTATTTCTCCTTCATCCATTGTATGACAGGCTTCACTGTTTTGCATTGAACACTCCTTGATGTGCAATCTGATAGAGATAATCGTGCATATCGAAATAGCCTATCATCGCTTCAAAGAGCATACGCCAGCACAGCTCCATACATAAAAACATCGTGATAAACACCAGCCAGAACACCGTTTTCTGCCCCGTTGTGAAAGTACCGTAAAACGCTTTGAGACGGTCGTTGATACGTTTGAAAAAGGCTACGCGCGCAATCAGTTCCTTTCGGAACATAAAGAGTACAATGGGCATCAGCACTGCGCCGATGTAGTAAAAAACGATCAATACATGTTGTGTGATAAACGTATTGAAAACAAGAATGTCGTGCATGAAACTCCTTTTAAAAACGGTTCTTTTTTATTGATACTCTTACCAAAACCATCCCTTGAGATAGCCTATGTACAATCCGCTGCCCGCAAACAGCACCATAAGGCTAAACCCACTAAAACGCAAAAGATAACTGCCACTTTGTGCAGCGGATTCAGAAGAGAGATACAGCCGGTAAGCAATCAGATTTGCCATGGCCGCTATGGGAGTACCGAAACTTCCGACATTGCTGCCCCATAAAAGAGCCTTCCATTCCCCCGTAAATTTTTCAAGAAGCAATGTAGCAGGTACATTGCTGATGATTTGGCTGAGTCCTGCTGTTAACAGAAAAATATGCCCCGGATGGTTCACCCACACATCAATAATCTCTCTCACATTTTCTGCCAGTCCCAGAAAAATTAAAAAAGTAAGCAGCAGCAGATAGTCAACTCGTAGGCTTCTCCTGTCAAACAGCAGCGCAAACAGCGGCGGCAGTGTGGCAATATAGATCGGAACAATACGAAATACTGTCAGTACGACACTGCCAAAAAGTAACAGATATACCGCCGTCATCATCCAATTTACTTTTGGTACTTCACAGCTTTCAGGCGCAGTGTATTCTACCCGGATAAAAAAGGAGGCTGAGAAAAAGAGCAGCAGCAGGCCCATCGAAAAAGGAGCGATAACACGGATGAACTCTGCTACATTTAAATGATAAAAAGAAAAAATAAAGAGATTTTGCGGCGTACCAAATGGGGTCAAAGCCGCTCCCAGATGCGCAGTCATTGCCACGATAACTGCGAGATTGACCTTGTTGCGGATATGCATCGCAAAAAGAATAGGCAGCATAACCACAAGGGAAACATCGATCGATACAACAAGCGAGATCAGAAAGGTGAGCAGCACGAACTTCGGTGCCAGAAAACGCCCTCCTTCCATATGGCGCGCCAGACACTGAAAGAAAAAACTCTGTTCTATCCCCTTGGCTGCAACAAAAAGCGCAAAAAAAAGAAAGATCGGTGCTACACCCTCCAGGCTGTAGTGAGGCAGTTTCCCCAGATAGAATGATGTACCTATTAATCCAAACAACGAAATCAGCAACAGCCACTCTCTGAATATAAATGTCAAGATAGCATTTTTGCTTTCATGCATATTGTTTTCCTGTTCGCTTTACTAAACCTTTCGTTCTATCTATCATTGCATTCTTTTACTTAAACCCTATAGACCTCTGCTATGACCCGATCGTTTTTTCAACCTTCTCAAGCGGATTCGTTTTTTTGTTCCCGCTGTCAAAAATGTACGCATACATCGGTACATAGACCAGTGTCAGCAGCGTACCAACCAGCAGACCGCCAATGGCGACATCGGCAAGCGGAGAAAGGCGTTCCAGCCCCACTGCCTGCTCCAGCGCGATAGGGATCATCCCCGCAATGGTACCGAATGCTGTCATCATGACCGGACGGAAACGCACACGTACCGCCTCCTGTGCACTCTCGAACGGACTCTCCCCCTGCTCACGGTAGAACTGATAGAAGTCAATGAGCAAAACGGCATTTTTGATGATGATACCAAAGAGCAGCAGTATCCCCAAAAGACTTGGCATACAGCTTGGCTTGTCAAAGAGCAGCATCCCCCATGCCGCACCGATGAGCGAAAGCGGCAGTACCAAAATCATAATGAATGCCAGTCTGACCGAACGGTAGATCGCAATCAGCGTCATAATAAGAATGATCACCCCAAGCCCTATAGCCTTGAACATCCGCTTGAAGCTGTCATTGATCTGGGCAATATCTCCTGTCTGGTCAATTTGGATGTCACTGATGTTGGCATCTTTGAGTGCGGCAACGGTATCATCTGTCAGATGCGTTACCGGACGTTTGGCACGGTATCCGTTGACATCGACACTGTAGAGCATCTTGTCACGCTCGATCTTTGCAAAGGTCAGATGACGCTTCAGTGTAGCAATCTGTCCAAGCGGTATTTCACCACTCGGTGTGGTAATAGGCAGGAGTCTGAGCGTCTCAATGTTTTCGGAGAACTTTCCTTTAAGATAGAGTCTGACCACCTGTGTATTCATAGACTGGAAGTTGGCATTGAGTCCTACCACCTGGCCTTTGAGAGGCAACTGCATCGCAATCTGATAGGGTGTAATGCCATAGCTGAGCGCTTTGTTCTTATCAATGTCCATCTCCACTTCCATGAAGTCCTTGTCCCAGCTGATACTGACCGATGTCAGCCCTTTGACATCCTCCATTGCCTTTTCCACTTCATGTGCCTTGTCAGGCAGCACATCGACATAGGGTGAACTCAACCGCGCATCGACCGTCGCCTTGATGGAAGAGAGTGCCGTCGCACCAAAGTCGAAGACATCGTTGCGCTTAAGCCCCTCCAGGTGTGAGAGTTTATCGCGGATAATATCTTCAAGCTGCCATATTGTCTTGTCACGTTTGAAGCGGTTGACCGCATTGATGGTAATGGTTGCTTCTGTCGGCAGATTACCCGCACCAAGACTGAGCACTCCCGGCTCGGTACCGAATGCTACGGAACTCATCTTGATCCATTTCTGTTTGTCAAGCCAGTTGAGGAACCGTTGTAATTTACGCTCGGCATTCTCAACCGTTTCATTAGTGCTAAATGCAATCTGCGCTTTGATGATCCCCGTATCCATCGGCGGCATCGCATCTTTTCCGATAGTCGGCATAATGTTCTTCATACTCATCACCAGGATCATGACAACACCTATGGTAAGCATCATACGTCTTGCAAACCAAAACTTCCCGTTGGAGAAGCGGATAATCCCTTCGTAAGGGCCAACCAGCCTGCCAATGGTGTGCTGATAAAACCACTCGAACCATCCCTCTACCTTTGTTTTGCCAATCCCGTTACGGTAGAGCCACCTGGAGAGCAGCGGGATGAAGGTAATGGAGAGAAACCAGCTTACCAGCAGCGCGATAATGAGTGTCTCAATAAGCGGTTTGAAGATCTTTTCCGGATACCCTCCAATGAACATCAACGGGAAGAGAATGGCTATAGTCGCAATAGTACCTGCAAAGACTGGATTGAGTACCTCTTTGGTTCCTTTGGTGATGGCATCTTCAAGCTTTTCGTGACCTTCGGTCAAATGCCGTTCAATGTTCTCAAGCACCACAACCGCATCGTCAGTCAGCATTCCCAGTGCCAGGATGATCGCCGTATAAATGACGATGTTCAGTTCTCCTCCTGTCAGCCAGATGATCGCCATGGTCGAGAAGAAAACCATTGGGATGGAAAGTCCCGCCGCTACAATGGCACGGAAGTTTCCAAGGAAGATCATGATCACCAGCAGTGTATAGATGACCGCATCACGCAGTGCTTCAAGCATATTGTCATTCGCTTGTTCAATAAGGTCACGCTGGGTATCGGAAATTTCAAAACGGATATTAGGATACTCCGCCTCAAGCTGTTTCATCTCTTTTCGCGCTGCTTCGGAAACATCGAGTACACTGCCGCCAGGAGCACGCTGTACCGCAAGCGCAATGGCATCTTTCCCGTTACCAATATAGCCGCTGGTACGTTTCTGGTAACTCCACTTTACGTCGGCAATGTCTCTCAGACGCACATTGGGCATGATCTGAAGCTGCTTGAGTTTTTCAATATTGTCTTTTTCTCCATAAAAAGTGACCGTATAAAAGCCGTTTTTACCTTTTACAAAACCCATAGGTATATCACGGTTAAGCGTACCGATAGCTTTGGCAATACTTTCAAAGTTAACACCGTATTTCTTGGACTTAAAAGGATCCACTTCAATGTTGATTGCACTTTGGTATCCGCCAAATACTTCGACATTCCCAATAGCCGGGTTACTCAGCAGATGCGGTTTAATAAAACTGTCGGCAATCTTGCGAATATCGGCAAGAGAAACCGAACTGTTTTTGGGACTGAGCGCAATAATATCTACAGGCAGTGTAAAATCTCCTGCTGTATAGACAGCCGGGTTGGTATCCTTTGGCAGTTTGGCTTTGACAATAGAGAGAGCATTGGCAACATCAACCGCAGCAGCATTTAGCCCCTTTTTGTAGTCAAAATCCGCCTTGACAATGGAGTAGTTCGCTACATTGACCGAACTCACATCGGTTACCAGTCCCAAACGGGAGATCTCCTCTTCTATCGGTTTGGAGACCGTAGATGCTGCTACCTGCGCTGTTGCACCCGGAACATTGGTAATAACAATGACTTGTGGCGGATTGGCATCGGGAAAAAGATTCTTTGGCAAGGTTATCAGTGCAATGATCCCCATAATAAAAAAAGCCGCTATGATCGAATAGAGCAGATAGGGGCGTTGATAGAAAAAAGAAAACATCCGCTACTCCTTGGCCTTGAGCGCATAACCACTGGTAAGCTTGAGAAGAATATCCGGTTTGGCAACGACAATTTTTTTGCCTGAAATATCCTCTTTTACAACAACACCCTCTTCTCCTGACTGGACAATATGTAGCGGCACGGCTTTGGCATGATTTTTTTCAGCTTCCAGGACAAAACTTTTTCCGTCACGGTCAAGCACTGCATCAAACGGCAGCATGACGGCATTGCCTTCAAAGATCACAACATTCACTTCTACCCGTTCACCGCTGCTGAGACCGCTGATATTATTCATAAATGCTTTATACTCCTTCAGTCCGTTCAAGGTACTGTCAAGCGGATGCAGTGTATATGTTTTTCCTTCAAAAAGTACTGCTTTGGGCGTAATGTCCTGTGGCGTACGTACCAAAAGGCTGAAACCTGTCTTTGCACTGATCCGTACCAGCGGTTTGCCCGGCATTGTTACATCACCTACCGCAGCCATGGTTTTGGCTACTGTACCATCAATAGGAGAGGTAATGGTCGCATAGCTGAGCTGATTCTCTGCGGCTTTAAGTTTGGCTCGCAGTGACGCAATCTTTGACTGTTCATTCTGCAGCTGCTCAATAGAAGCTCCTTTGACTTTGTAAAGTGCCTTGGTACGTGCATGGCTTTTAAGCGTATTGGCAAGTGAAACTTTCAGTGCCTCTATGTCGGCAGCAAGATCCGTTGTATCGAGTGTTGCAACAATCTGCCCTTTTTTCACCTGCTCACCGCTTTTGACAATCTGTTCTACACGCGAAGCGATACGCGAAGAGAGTGTCACATCTGTTTCGTTGTGTGTCTCTGCCAAATAGGGAAGGGTCAGCTTCACCGCACCCTTTTTTGGTACCATGGTCTTTACAACGATCGGATAAATTTTTGCTATCGGCTGTGCCGCATCCTGGGCACGTTTTGCCTTTACCAAACGTATACCGCCAATTACCAACACAGCAATCACTGCCAGTGCAATAACAATTTTCAACACTTTTTTCATTTTACAATCCTTTTTAAGTCATTTCCGTAAATTACTGCTAACTGGGCGATATCTTCCCACTCTTTTGCCTGAAAGCTGTAAAAATTTGCCTTGGCATTGGCCAGGGCATCTTCATAGCGCAGATACTCTTCTTCGGTAATGTTCCCGTTGGCAAACGATACCTTTGCAATCTTCAGCAGCTTTTTTTGGTCGGAAACACTTTTTTTTGCCAATACAACAGAGCGTTTCAGCAGAGCAATCTCACGCGTAAGCTGAGAAGCCTGTACTATCAGTGAATGTCTGGACTTCCTGTATTTTGTTTTCTCCTGCAAATATGCTACTTTTGCCTCTTCCAGTGCTGTTGTCTTGCTACGATCGAAGATCGGCATATTCAGGTAGATACCTGCCGAACCGAACCCTTCATGCAGGCGGTTGCCATTATTATAGGCATCACCCTGAGAAAAGTTATAACTTCCTTTCGTTACCACGGTTGGCAGATAGGCTTCATCTGCGGCTTTTATTCCTTTTTTGCTTGCTTCTACCCGTGCATTGAGTGGTTTAAGCGCAAAAATCTCTCCTTTATGTATATTACGTTTCAAACGCAACGGCACGCTATGTTTCAAACGGACTCCTGTCAGTGTTTCAATTTTTGAAACGACAAGATTAATATTCTGATTGATATTGTTAAGTGAAATATCCAGTTCGTTAATATGGCTGTTAAGAATAAAAAGCGCACTCTCAGGCATCCTTCCCTCCTTGACTTTCAGCTTTGTACTTACTTCTGTCTGCAGGATGGAATGCTTTTTGGCTTTGAGCGCTACTTTAAGCGCCTCCAAATATCGCAGCTGAGCCACACTTCCTACAACCATCGCCTCCCTTTGAATCAGAGAAAGTCTCTGCTGTTCCCGCGCAGCAAGGTTTAGAAATCTTGCTTGTTCCTTCAATGTAAAGATGGACTTAATAAAGATCGGCCAGGTAAAACTGGCCCCTTCGTGCATAATCTCCTTACTGAAAGGCTGTCCGATATCCTGATTATTAACCATTTCTATCAACTCGTTCGGCGGCACAGGTACCATGCCGTTGGGAGAATTATATATCTCGTACCCCACATTCAGATTTGCACTTGGCAACAGTTTGTCATCAAGCGTCTGTTGCCTAAGGACACTTTTTTTGATAGACAGCATATCCAACCGATTTTCTGGCCTGTGCTGCAAAGTACCAAGCAGCGTAGTAATGTTTGTTGCATATGCTGCTGCACTTGAGAGCATCAGTGCAGCTCCTATGGTTGTCACGGTCTTTTTCATTTGGGCTCCTTGAGCATCTGTTTGATTTTTACAATAATATAATCGGCAATTTCATCTATGTCACATGCTGCACACGTATCCAGGTCTATATCCTCAAGCTTGGCCGCTTCCATCCGAAGCGGTTTGGTCGTCACCATCAGATTGAGGGTTCCGATCACCATAAAATAGAGGATCATGGGTATTGCATTGTTAAAACATCCTTTTGCCTCTCCACGTTTGAGAATGTCACTGAAGAGTGCAAAGAGCTGACGCATAGAGGTAAAAAGCATTTTGGGGAAGACTGCACCGCTGTCACTAAGCTCTTTAAGCAGCAGTGCCGGAAGATACGGATGTTCACACGCATATCTGGCATAGGTACGGATGAACCCTTCCAGCTCTTCTATCGGTTTGCTGTGGGTTTTATTCTCTTCTGTGATCGCCTCTTGTATCTCAACAAGTACTTCACGCATGACCGCTTCATACAGTCCCTTTTTGTTTTTGAAGTAGTAAAATACCATCGCTTTGTTCAGCCCGCAGCGTTTGGCGAGTTCATCCATCGAAGCCGATGCATATCCTTTTTCCGAAAAAAGAGATTTTGCATGGGTAATGATCAATGCCTTCGATGCCTCAGCATCCCGTTTTTGTAATTTTTTAGACATTACATTATCCTATCAATTAACTGGTTAGTTAATTGTAGAACAATTTCTCTTATAAAGTCAAAAGAAATTTTCAATAGGAAGGATAGCATATACTATCCTTAGTCTGATATACTACTGCTTTTGCTCCAATATCCAATGTGCAATACCATCAAGCTGCAAAGGGGTTAGATCTTTGTAAGCACGCATAGGTGTATGGTAGGCAGGCCATTTGCCTTTGCTTCCATGTACAATGGCATCTTTAATTGTTTCTATATCTTTTTGTGTATATTTTGCTGCAATATCTTTAAACAAAGGAGCAACTTTTCCCTCTCCATAGATATGACACATCTTGCAATCTTTCAGTGCCAACACCTGTGCATAAGGCTTCATTGCCGCTATGCGGTTTTTCTCTTTTAAAATCTCAAGCATTTTACTTTGATCATAAGTATTGGCTGCATAGGTGGCAATTGCCTCTAACTCTTCTTTTGTAACCTTCCCCTCCTGTGAAGGCATCAACCCATATTTTTGCAACATATCTTTTTTACAATATGACTTTTCAAGGCTTGGATGAAGTACATATGAAGATACAAATGCAATAAAGTTTGCCTTCTTCTCACTCTCTGTATTACCTTTCATCCAATCTTTCAAGTGTACTGTAATCGCATACATTGGGGGTGCTTTTTCTTCATCACTTGTATCAGGAGGCATCTTCAGGTTATGACACTGTGCACATTTCTGCTCCATCAATGCCTTACCGTCATAATGTTTACTCTCACTTTTTTGATCTCCATTACCACATCCATACAATCCCATCAAAGCCGCCAAAGAGACAACCACCATACCGGTTAACTTCATTTGTTTTCCTAATAATAATTATTTGATTACACTATACTTTATGAAGCTTAATAGAAGGCTGTTTTATAAAAGTTGTATCTTACATTAAACATTTTGTATTGAAATAAAAATTTAAAGAAGAAAAAATGGACTGTGTATTTTATAAAATAGCTTTTAACATTGACAGTGGTGCACAAAAATGCACCTTATACCAGCTCCACACCTTTTTCACCGGAGACGAGCTCTCCGATCACATAGCCGTCAGTATTGGCAAGCACTGCATCGACATTTTCGGGTTCTACAACCCAGACCATACCTACACCCATGTTAAAGGCACGGAACATCTCTTCCTCATCGACATACTGGCGCATAAATTCAAAGACAGGAAGTACTCTTATATCCTCTTTTCTCACTACTGCTCTGATGCCTTCAGGCAGAACCCGAGGCAGGTTCTCAATAATACCCCCGCCCGTAATATGTGCCAACGCTTTAATGTTCTTTTTGTTTGCTTTGTACTCTTTAACATAAATGCGTGTCGGTTCCAGCAGCGTTTCAAGCAGCGGCTTGCCCTCAAACTCTGTGTCAAGTCCCATTCCGAGTTTGTCGAAGAAGAGTTTTCTTACCAACGAATAACCGTTGGAGTGTACACCGGAACTCGGCATTGCCACAAGCACTTGACCTGAACGGACATTCGAAACCGTATCCATCTCACTGCGTTCGGCAATACCTACTGCAAATCCTGCCAGATCAAAGTCATTTTCACTGTACATGCCCGGCATCTCTGCCGTCTCACCGCCGACAAGCGCACATTCAGCTCTACGGCACCCCTCGGCAATACCGGCTACGACATCCTTAGCGTTTTCTGGCAACAGTTTACCCGTTGCATAATAGTCCAGAAAGAACATCGGCACACCGTTGTTACAGATAAGATCGTTAACGCACATAGCTACAAGATCGATCCCGACTGTGTCAAGCTTGCCACTCTCAATGGCGATCTTGAGCTTGGTACCAACACCGTCTGTAGCAGAAAGTATTACCGGCTCTTTGTAACCTGCAGGCAGGGCATAGGCTCCGGCAAATGACCCAATGCCACCAATGACATTTTCATCGAATGTCGATTTGACATCGGCTTTGATCGCTTCTACGAATTCATTTCCGGCATCGATATCAACCCCGGCATCTTTGTATGAAATGTTTGACATTTACGCTTCCTTCTTCTCTTCGCACTTACACGGCGGGAATATATTTTTCAGGATCATCAGCCCCGGACAAAAACCGGTCAGGCCGGCAATGAAGAGCATTATCATCATTAAAAAAGTCACAATGAACGCCGCAGCGAACATCTTCGAGCCTGCCAGTCCCATGATCAGTCCCAAAATGATCGCCTGTACGATCCGCTGCATTCTTTCGGCACACAACATCAACAATCCTTCTGTCTTAATTGGAGAGTATTATAGCCAAAACTAGCTGTTTAACTTGCGCCCAAGCTTCGCTTCCACCGATCCCACTTTCTTTTCAAGCCTGCCTACAGGTCCCTCTCTCCAGTCGATCTTGATCGAGCTGTAAACCCGTCCACAGTCTTTTTGCAGCTCTTCATAGGCAGCATTGATAACATCGAGCGCCTCTTTCACTGTTGCTGCCTCAATAATCGTACCCATCGGTGTCAGCTGATACGCCAGTCCGCTTCGGTCAACAATGTCAAGCACCCTTGCGACAAACGCACTTTTACTCTGTGTCTTCTCTGTCGGGAACATCGAAAATTCTACTAATGC
>JALWHT010000127.1 GCA_026983515.1 Sulfurovum sp. | reverse complement strand
CTGGTCTTCCTTGTCAAGCTTTTTAAAAACTTCTTTGGCTTTGGACGTATCATGTTCTTCAAGTTCCTGAATAAAGTCAGTCTGATCATCCGATTCCATTTCAGAGAGGGACTCTGCAATCTCTTCAGGAGTAAAGTTTTCGACAATATCGCCAAAATAACGGTCGGGAAGTTCCAAGGCGACATCGGCAATCAGCTCTTTTGGAATTGACTTTACCGCCTCTTCAAACTGCTCATCACTGAGATCTTTTAAAAGATTGGCAATTTCAGAAGGATGCATTTCCTCTTCATGGTGAGTATGGAGATAGTGTTCAAGCTTATCCATCAACATGTGCTCCTAAAACAAATGCCGCATTATACTTGAAAATGGGAAAGAAAAAAAGAGACAAAAGTTGCATTTGCCTCCTGTATGCAGATTTATTTTTCAGAAATATCACACTTTTTGGTAATGATACAAAGAGGACAGAAGTTGGCAATGCCGGCAATAAGAGGAATGATACCCAGGAAGAGCCATTTGGACCACTCTGCATTGATCGTCACAGCAGCGATGATCAGTACTGTTCCAAGAAGAATACGAAAAATACGGCAGAAACTTCGAATTTTATTATAGTTGATAGCCATTTATATACCCTTTTGTATGTATTTAGATTATTAACATGTAACTATACACTATCTTGCTTAGATTAAAATAAGAGGAAAAATATCTGAATTAATAGGAGACGTCACAGGACGTCTCTGTTTTAGAGCTGCGGACCGGCAGAAGCAAAGTCGAACTTACCGCCTTTGTCTTCATAACGTTTGAAATTCTCAACAAACATACCTGCAAGTTTTGCAAGGCTTGCATCGTATTCTGCCTTGTCTGCCCAGGTATTACGCGGATTAAGCACCGTGTTATCCTGCACACCCGCCAACGCTTTTGGCATTTGCAGGTTGAATGTAGGCAGTGTCTCAAACTCCGCATCGTTAATAGAACCGTTGAGAATACCATCGATACATGCACGGGTGTCTTTGATACTCATACGTTTTCCAACACCATATGGTCCACCTGTCCATCCTGTATTCACTAGATAGACATTCACATTGTGCTCATCGATCTTCTTGCCAAGCAGTTCGGCATAGACTGTCGGATGCAGAGGCAGAAACGCTTCACCAAAACAGGCCGAGAAGGTTGCTACGGGCTCAGTAATACCACGCTCGGTACCTGCTACTTTTGCAGTATAACCGCTGAGGAAGTAGTACATCGCCTGCTCTTTGGTCAGCTTACTGACCGGAGGCAGTACACCGAAAGCATCGGCTGTGAGGAAAATAATATTGTTTGGATGCCCTGCCTGTAAATCGGGCTTATGGTTTGCTATATGCTCGATAGGGTAAGAGACACGGGTATTCTCCGTTTTAGAGCCGTCGCTGTAGTCAACATTGCCGTTTTCATCTGCAACAACATTTTCCAATAGTGCATCCTTGGTAATTGCACCGTAAATTTCAGGCTCTGATTTAGGATCAAGATTGATTACTTTTGCATAACAGCCACCCTCAAAGTTGAAGACACCATGGTCATCCCAGCCATGTTCATCATCCCCGATAAGTGCACGGTTTGGATCGGTAGAGAGTGTTGTTTTCCCAGTTCCGGAAAGTCCGAAGAAAAGGCAGACATCTCCCTCTTTCCCGACATTCGCCGAACAGTGCATGGAGAGTTTTCCCTCGAGCGGCAGCCAGTAGTTCATCATGGAGAAGATTCCCTTCTTCATCTCACCGCCATACCATGTACCACCAATAATAGAAACATTGTCTTCAATGTTAAAGACAACAAAAACATCAGAGTTTAAACCATGTTCTTTATATTTTTCATCAACCACTTTACAGGCATTATACACTGTAAAGTCCGGCTCAAAATTCTCCAGCTCCTCTTCCGTGGGACGGATAAACATGTTTTTGACAAAGTGTGCCTGCCATGCTACCTCTACTACAAAACGGATCGAACGTCTACTCTCCAGACTTGCACCGGTAAAAACATCCATCACATAAATTTTCTTACCAGAGAGCTGTTTTTTTGTCAGTTCGAAAAGCTCATCATAAATCTCTTTCTTAATAGGCCGGTTCACGTCACCCCAGGCGATATGTTCGTTTGAAGGTGGCTGATCCACAAAGTATTTGTCCTTGGGACTTCTTCCGGTGAAAATCCCTGTATCGCACATGGCAGTGCCCGAAGTTGAGATCTTGCACTCACGTCTATTGATCTCATGTGCTTGCAGCTCATCATAGCTCAGGTTATAGTAGACTTCTTCGACGTCTGTCAGACCAAGCTTCTCAAATCCGTTGGGCATTCTGGTACTCATAGTATCCTCTTTATTTATCTTGTAGTTTCACTATGCCAAAGCATACGTCAGAAAAACCTGTTTCTCTGAGGTATACCTTTTCTTAAATGATAGAGCAAGCAAGCTTACCCTATCATGAGTTTTACTTAAAAATCGAAAGCAGAACACCGGCTGCAACCGCAGATCCGATGACCCCTGCTACGTTTGGTCCCATTGCATGCATCAGAAGGATGTTCCCCGGTTTTGCTTCGGAACCGACCTTACTCGAAACACGTGCAGCCATTGGAACAGCAGAAACCCCTGCAGAACCAATCAATGGGTTAATTGGCTCTTTGGAGAACTTGTTCATGATCTTCGCCATAATAACTCCGGCAGCGGTACCTGCTGCAAATGCCAGCAGACCGATAATCATGATCCCCAGTGTCTCTGCAACCAGGAACTTGTCTGCCTGCAGGGTCATACCGACACCGAACCCAAGGAAGATCGTTACTACGTTAATCAGTGAGTTTTGCATCTCATTAGAGAGTCTGTCAACCACACCAGACTCTTTGGCAAAGTTACCAAACGCAAACGCCCCCATCAGCGGTGCAGCATCAGGCAGTACCAGTGCGATCATCATAATAACAACAACCGGGAACACAAGTTTTTCAAGTCTGTGTACCTTTCTGCTTGTTTTCATCACGATCTTACGCTCTTCTTCCGTTGTCAATGCCTTCATTATCGGAGGCTGAATCACTGGAACAAGTGCCATGTAAGAGTATGCTGCAACAGCAATCGCACCAAGCATTTCCGGCGCCAGTGCCGAAGCAATAAAGATTGAGGTCGGGCCATCGGCACCACCGATAATAGAGATCGCTGCTGACTGTCTCAGTGTAAAGTCAACAAAGCCTGTATATTGTGACAATGCTGCCGCACCGACCAGCGAACCAAAGATTCCAAACTGTGCCGCACCGCCAAGCAGTGCTGTTTTCGGATTGGCAAGCAGCGGACCAAAGTCCGTCATCGCACCTACCCCCATAAAGATCAGCAGCGGGAAGAACTCATTGGCGATACCCATATTGTAGATGATCCCAAGCATTCCGTGTGGTCCTGTCATATTGGCAATCGGGATATTGGCAAGCAATCCCCCAAATGCGATAGGCAGCAACAGTAACGGTTCAAACCCTTTGGCAATGGCAAGATAGAAGAGAATGAAAATAATGATGAACATAATCACACGTCCCCAGCTCTGGGCAAACTTGCTCATCTCTTTTCCCTGTCCGTTTTTTACCCCCTCTTTAGGGTTCAAAATAGCATCCAGACCTGTCGTATGAAAAAAGCTGACGATCAGTTCACCGACACTCTTTTCTTTATAGGTCGCCTTCTCTTCAGCGATCAGCTCCTGCTGTGTCTTGAATTGTTTCGCTGTAGTCTCATGTTCACTTGCCGTTGCCGTACTGCTTAGAAAGGCAAAAGCAAAGAAAACTGTGAGCAGTAGATGTTTAATCTTCATGATTACTCCATTGTTGCGAGAAGTTGTCCGTCCGCGACTGCGTCGTTCACATTGACATTGATCGTTTTAATGGTACCTGCCTGCGGTGCTGCGATATCGAT
>JALWHT010000126.1 GCA_026983515.1 Sulfurovum sp. | reverse complement strand
ATGTTTAACTTTTTGCTCCGGGAAGGATGGACTTATTTTAGTGAAGCTGAAGCTCAATTGACAATAAAAGAAGATGCCAATAAAGAGAATACTTTACGAAAAGAGAAATTCTATAACCAATTTGGAATAGCGATTGAGTACGATCAAAGTGGGTATGCAAATGGATATGCAAAGATTAAAAGTTTTGATGATCTTTATGTTTATTCAAGTTTTGAAAAAATCACAAAACTTGATTTAGCTGATGTATTTATAGCAAAGTTTAAAAATTTTAATGAATTAAATGTTGAAATGAGTAATTTGAGTTATGCAAATGAAAATTTATTGAAATCTGCTAGAGAATATCAAAATAAATATTATGAGTTCAAAGGTAGATTAACCAAGTGTATAATGGGCATAATATTTATGGTTTTGCTTTATGTATTACTCATAAGAGTATAGATGGCTCAGGAATAGTTGATTTCATGCCACATCCCAGGCATTGGTTTTACGCCATTCATCTATATTTTTTCTTGCACGCTTGGATCTTAATCGCTTAAGATATTTTATGTAGTGCTGCACAGATCTTGTTTTGCATCTATAACTTTTTGCCCTGGAGAAGCTACGTTTTTTCATCCAGTACCTCAAAATAGGGCTTAATCATTTTGATGCTCTCGGAGTCAGGATCTTTTTCTATAGGGAAGAAAGCATTTGCCTCATAGAATTTGATGACTTGTTCTTTATTGATAGCATCAAGTAAAATAAATCTGCCACCTAGAGATTTTTGAGACTGATCTATGATCTCTATGGCATCATCAAGGATATACTCTCCTATCTTTCGTGGTTCAAATTTATCTGATTTTCCAAGCTGTCCTATGAGAAAGCAAGGGATAGAGGCTACGTCATCTTTGTATCCATCAAGAAGCTCTATAACTTCTGGAGAGATACCATCGGTATGAAGTGTACTGATGGTTATAGTAAAGTATGCAGCGACTTGTTGTGTGCTATTATCAATGTAAAGGTATGTGCGAGATCTAAGATTTTTTTCAAAGGTTACAGCTTTATTGTAGAGAAAATTTTGGAGATCTGTATTCCTGGTGCAGCTAAATGTCTCCAGGAGTTTTTTAACTTTTCTATTGGAGTCTGTACTTTGTATGATTTCAGAGAGTGGGAATAATGAGAACGACTCATCGAACTGTGGACGAGTCATTGTTTAGTTTAATATAGCAAGATCATTGATAGAGAGTTTTCTATCAGATGTTTTTTTGAGTTTAGTAGCTCTTTTTGAGTCAAACTCTTTGACCTTTTTTAAGCTTTTTTTGGAAAAAGCTTCAAGGACAAGTTTTTCATTCTCTGGTTTAAGTACCATTGTTTCTAAAAATGCTTTTGTCATTTCAGATCCTTTTCCTTTATTTTTGTTCTATTTTACTGTATTTTGGTAAATATAGCAAATGATTATTATTGTTGACGAGAAATTGCATCATATTTTACCTTATTGGCGATTTTATTGGTATAAATTAGGATAAGGTACAAGATTGCCGCCCAAGCCCCTGTAGCAAACAAAAATAGCGATAGAGCATTTCCGTCATGACCCGCATTGAGCATTATATCCGATTCAAAGAAAAAAATTAATCCAAAAAAACCAACTGTTAGAAATAGCCCAAGACCTAAAAACCTAATTAGCAAATCTCTAAGTTCTATTAACATATATTGCCTTTGTATTATTGTGTTTGATGATTATATCAAAAATTTTTAGATCTTTTGTAGTGTCAGCCAAATTGTCAGTAAGTAACGCCCATTATCTACTGACATTTATATTTTTTTAGATACAATAACCCCTAACAAAGCCCTATATTACGGGGGTTGGGGCTATTTTCTAGCTAGCCATCTGAGGGGTTCGAATCCCCCTCTCCCGGCCATCCATTTTTTACAATTCTCACAATTAATACATATAGAGACAATAACCTACTATTTAAGTTTGCAAATTCAAATCACGCAGTGACTTCCTTAGTAAATTCTTAAAAAAACACCTATAAGGTGTCCTGAATCCAAGTGCCTGCTCACAATATCAATACAATCGCCAATTCAAAACAGACAACAACATTCTATATCAGTAGTTTGCAAGTAGAATCTTATTTAGCCTCTACTGTTGACCATCCACTGTGAAAAGGTGTCGAGATAGCGCCAGAAAAGTTTTGCAAGCTCGCTTCACTGCATTATTTCTCTTCGAGAAGCGGCATCAGTGATTCTTTGAAAAGGATGATCCAATACTGAAATACTTTTGGGCTATGGTTATAATAGGGAAAGTACCCTCTATCAATGGCCGCAACTGCCACCGCCGCATCCACTGTTTGTGTCAATGAAAAAGCTGTTATAGTAACCACACGATTCACACTCGAAAATAACGATTTGAGGCTCGCTGCAGCCAACTGATCGCTGATCTGTCAGCAAAATACTTTTTTGGCTGCACTTTGGACAAAAACCGCGATTAATGGCGTCAAGCTGCTCTTTTTTCTCTTTGAGGTAATAGATGTAAGCCATCATTGAACCGACCAATACAATAAGCAGGAAAAGCAGCAGATAGATATCGATGGGAGCTCCTTATGAGGGGGTATAGGTTTTAAGTATTGCTTCGTATTCACGATAATTTGGCATATGTGCTTCCACAAAATTCCAAAAAGCTTTCTGGTGATGCTTATGTCGGATATGCGCCAGTTCGTGCACTATCACATATTCAATCACTTCCGGAGGCAGTTTCATCAGCATCGGATTGAAGCTCAAGTCGTTCTTTGCTGAGCAGCTTCCCCATTGCCGCTTGGCTTTTCGGTATTTGATATTACCATATGCAACTTCCATCTTTTGTGCCCAAGCAGGTACCGAGTGGGACATATAGGATGCAACCTCTTTTCGGTAGAAGGCTTCAATCTGTGTTCTTACCACCGTATCGGTAAATGCTTTTCCATACATAATGAAATGATCCGCACCAGTCCCCATCTCCATACCTGTTTTGTCTGAAACAACAAAACGCAAGGGGAAACAGGTACCGATAAAGTGGAATTGTGCACCAGGTTCATAGCCGGGGAGTTTTCCCTTTTTGGCTTTGATCTGTTTTTGGGCTTTTACAATCCATGCGGCCTTTTTAATAAGTAACCGCTCAATATCATTTTGGGAGATTTCAGGAGATTTAATAATCAGGCCACCCTCATCATCAAATGTCAGATACGTATTTTTCAACCGCCTGTTGACAATGTGGGTATAGGAGGGAAGCAGACTTTGCATCGATTCAGATTAATTGACTAGACGGTTGTTTCTATAAATACCTTTACGCACCACGGTACCATCCTGTCTGTAAATGTATGCCTTTCCATTCAGTACACCTTTTCGGTAAGGAAGGACAAACCAGACTGTCCCGTTAGGGAAGTATCCCTTCTCATCACCATCTTTTCGCCCCATTACATAGGGAGTGGTTTTCAGTATGCGGCCATCTTCGTCATACAGTTTTTCAATACCGTTTTTAACACCGTTTCGAATAGGTACTGTAGAAGTAAGCTTCCCGTCGGGTCCATACATCTTTTTCAAACCATTTTGCCCCGTACTGTCACTCATAATGAACTCCGAACGCAGCTGACCGTTGGTAAAGTACTCTTTTTTCACTTTGCCTCCACCCAATTCTGGTCCTTCACAGGCCGTAAAGACGAGCAGTGAAAAGAGCAGTGCCAAAAGTGAGATCGGTTTCATAGTTGTACCCTTGTTTAATCAATATTTTACAGGTACCTAGTATACACTAAATTGCCTTGCCTTGCAATTCGGTATACCACCATCTGCGACCTCTCATACTAATATTAAATATGAAAAGATTTGTTCTTTTTATGATAGGATTGCTTCATTGAGCCCTGGAAAGAGAAATAGAACATCTTGAAGATGGCTTACGGCGATGATGCATGGAGCCTTCTCTTTATCCGCTACGCAGTACCGCGTACTGAATCATACATCCGAAACAAAGACTTCAAAAAGTTCCGCAGCAGCGTACGTGAAGGAGGGCAGAAAGGACTTCGGCTGACAGACATTGGCAACGGCAGAAGGTAGCATCTGTTTCAGAGAAGATAAAGTGAAGTATGCTACAATATAATTCAAGAAAACTTATGTAAAACCATAATATTTATAGAATATATTAGGGGAAAATAGAAATGAAAAAGCTATTAAAACATACACTTGCTGCACTGCTGATACTGCCTGCTGTCACCGTTGCCGATGACTTTTGGGTAGGTGTTTTTGACAAAGACACAGGCTATACTAACCAATCTTACACTACCAGCAAAAACCTTTCCCGCCTACAGACAAAAATTGAGAATGAGTGGAACAAGGGCTACACCCTCATCGACATCAATTATGGCCATGATGTCTGGTTGGCCGTATATGCCAAAGGAACCGGCTATACACAACAGGCACTTGTACACCGCCGCAACCTTAAAAAGTTTCAGGTATCCATTAACACTTACCGTCAAAAAGGCTTTAAACTCATCAATATTGAATATGGTGCAGGTGAATGGATAGGTGTGTTTGCCAAAGGCGGGAAGTGGAAAGACGTAAAATTTATTTACAAACGTTACCTTGATGACTTTGAAAAAAGCATTATTGAACACTGGAGAGACGGATATATGCTTGTCGATGCAGAAGCTGCCGAAGGGTACTGGACTGGGATATTTGCCAAGAATACCGACTTCAAGAGCGAAGCCTACACCATTATCCACGACTGGGAAGATGTCAGCGACGAAATCAAAGCAAAATGGCGCGACGGTTACCGCATTATCAATATTGAGTTTGCAATGTCGGAGTGGTTCATCATCTTCGCCGAACTGCCAAAGGCACGAGAGGAGGCCTTTACCAATAACGAAGATATAGAGGATTTCAGAGAAACCATTAGAAAATACTGGAAGAAGGGGTACTACCTCATCGATGTGGCGGACGGGAGGGATTAACAGTGCTAAGTGCTGATTTTTCAGGGACGTGTTAAAGTCAACCTTAAAAATGCCATCATTCCTGCGAAGGCAGGAGTCTTTACGTTAATAAGCTAAATGATATCAAGACATCAGTTATTGACAACTTTTCAAACCTCCCCTTTTCTCAATACCTCTACCATGTGATCCGCAACGCGCAGAGCATTTGCGTAGATGGTCCAGGTATAGGCGACAGAGCCGCCTGTGGGCATGAAGCTGGCATCGGCAACATAAAGGTTGTCAATATCATGCGCACGGCAGTATTTGTCAAGGACTGAGGTTTTGGGATCATTGCCGAAACGGCAACCTCCGGCAACAAGATTTTGCGGTGGTGTGGCGGAGACGGAAGAGTAGATGTTCTTTGCACCCATCTTCTCAAGTACCTTTTCACATTTTTTGGCAATGTAATTGCCCACTTTGACATCTTGCGGGTGTCCTTCTATACGCAGTATACCGACAGGCATACCGTACTTGTCTTTATGTGTAGGGTCAAGCGAAACGAAACAGTTGTCGTTGGGCAGCCAGTCGTTGAAAATTTCGAATCGGATGGTTTTCTGTTTTGTAAAGCGCTCTATCAATTTCTCTGCCAGTGCATCACTCCAGAGCAGCCGCTCTTTGCCGTAGCGGCTCTTGACAGCCCGGGAAATGATGTTCTGATGCTCGAATATGAACTCTACAGAACCGCCCTTGAACTTCCCCTCCCACCAGTCATCGATGAAGTACCAGTCAAGAATGGAACGGTTGACAAAGTAGCCCGTCTGCATCAGCGCATCGAAGCTGATCTCTTTCAGTGAATCTTCATGCAGCTCCCCCTGCCCTGAACCGCCGCCAGAGAAAATGAGGTTCTTTCCCACTTCGCCACTGCTGTTAGCAAGACCGTTTGGGTGGAAACGGTTAGCGGAATTGAGCAGCAGCCTGGCACTTTCATGCGCCTGTGCAGCAACAACAAAGAGGCGCGCACTTATGGTACGCTCCTTGCCTGTTAGCGTGTCAACGGCTACGGCATGGCTGACATGGGTTTTGCTGTCGCTTTGCAGCTGCTTGACATGGGTGTTACTCATCAATGTCAGATTGCCTGTTGCCAGTGCAGGGATTAGCAGTGACTCTCTGGAGCTGCTCTTTGCTCCAGAACTGCACCCGTAGCTACCACAGAAATTTGAGTAGTAACAGGCGTTACGATGCCCCTTGTCACGGGAGAGTACCCCTCTTGGCGTCACCAGCGAAGCAATGCCAAGCGCTTGACAGCTCTTGTCAAGCAGTGTGACAACGTCATTTTCTTTGGTAGGCGGCTGAGGAAAGTCAGGCGTACTGCGCGGCGGCTCGAAAGGATGTGGCTGGAAACGTCCGGAGACCCCTATCAGCGTTTCAACTTTAGCGTAGTAGGGTTCAAGTTCCTCGTAGCCAATGGGCCAATCAACGACATTGGCTCCCTCGATGGAACCATACTTGCTTCTGAGGCAAAAATCATCAGGATGCATACGGTGGAACATACCACTCATGAAATTCGACGAACCACCGACAATATTGCCGTTCCAGAAGCTCCATCCGCTCTCGTAACTGGGAGTCGCTTCCCATTTTCCATCAACCTTCTCTTCAATGACATGGTACTCTTCAAAGAGGTTGGGAGTGACGATGTCCCGGCGGCAGTAGGCGATCTCGTCTTTGCTGAACTCCTCACGTTTAATAAGCCTGCCTTTTTCAAGAACAGCCACTTGAAAGCCGGCTTTGCACAGCGTATAGGCTACTGCGCCTCCGCTGGCACCAGAACCGATGATCACTGCATCGAACTGTTCAGACTTCATAGTTGAATGTACCTTGTTTTCGGGCGTGGCTGCCCCCCAAAGCTCTGTACTGCCCTCCAACCTGCTTCGCCCATATTACTACCATAAACAGGATCACCCAGCAATGCTTCGAGTGACAATATCATAATGCGCGAAAGCCAGTTGCTGCCGTAATCAGTCGCTTCATAGCGTCGCAGCGCCGCTTCCATCGCACCATGATTATAACCGAGCAGTTTCCCCTTTTCACGCAGCATCAGCTCTTTGGCTCCCTCTATGACAAATGCACGGATATCCCTGTCATAGGTCGGATGCGATACCGTCTCTGTCAGAAATCGGGTCATACACATCGTTTCGGCATCGGGCAGTTTACTGCCTTTGGGGAACATGTGCTGCTGCACAGCGGCAATAACCGGGGCAGCCTCTTCAAGGGCTTTGGCGCTTTTCCCGTATGCTTCACTACTTTGCGGCAGGCAGAGTGCCGCACCGACCACTCCTACTCCTGCCAAAAAGGCTCTTCTTTCTATTTTCATCGATATCCTTTTCTATTGATGACATTATACTACCCTCTTTCTGTGTAAGCAGAAGGCAAATAGTCTGACCTTCCTTACGTTCCGGGGCTTCCCCCGGCTCACACACAACACTCCCACATTTTCTTCACAAAAGTATGTATAATAGCACTATACTATTATACAAAGGCTAATGCATGAAATATCTACTTCCTATATTCCTTGCCGCAGCACTCCTTACGGGCTGCGAACAAAAACATGAAACACACAAAAAATCTGTGCCTCAGGCAGAGCACAATGTACAAGAGGTGCAACAGACACATCCAACACTGATGAAAGCACCCCATAAAAAAGAAATACCGGCAAACAAAAAAGCGGCACCAAGTGCAGCCCAAGGCAAACTTACCCACCTTGGTATTACCACCACCCCCGACGGGAAAATCATTATTGACACCAACAAGACCAAAAGCTATCTCGAACAGCTTGCCAAACAGATGAAAGCAAAAGCGGATGAACTTGCCAAAGAGATGCAACATGGAGCTATTGAAGAGAAAGAGGTGGGGATAGAGGTTAACCAAAGCAAAATTGTCATCGACTTAAACAAAACACAAAACTTCATGGAGAAGTGGACACAAAAAATGCAGGGGTTCGTCAAAGATATGGAGAAGCTCTCTGAAACAATCGATGGTGACATCAACAGTTCTGCTCCAGGGCAGTAATGTTCTATGAAATAGTGTTGGGGAAAAAGGGGAAGAGAGGCCGGGAAGCCTCTCTGAAGACAGTGCGTCTTACTTCGCCAGTGCCGCTTTAGATGCGTCAGCTACTTTTGTAAACGCTTCAGGGTTGTTCATTGCCATATCGGCAAGTACTTTTCTGTCAAGTTCGATATTTGCAAGCTTGAGACCGTGCATGAATCTTGAGTAGTTAAGATCATTGAGTCTTGCTGCCGCATTGATACGGATGATCCAGAGTTTTCTGAAATCTCTTTTCTTCTGTCTTCTGTCTCTGTAAGCATATACCAGTGAACGCTCGAGTTGCTCTTTCGCTTTTCTGAAGTGTTTTCTTCTACCGCTGTAGAACCCTCTTGCCTGCTTAAGCAGTTTTTTGTGACGTCTGTGTCTGACTGTACCAGTTTTTACTCTCATGGTTTTCCTTTACCGTTTTCTTTGTTTAGAAATAGGTGCCGACTTTGCCGGACTTGCCCCGTGTTTCGGGGGAACCTTACTTCAGTTGGATCGTCTTATACGATCATCTCTTTGATATTCTTCGCGTCAACCGGATCAACGTGTTTTGGGCTTCTCATCTGTCTGTGGTGTTTACCGTCGACTTTGGTGAGAATGTGGCTTCTATACGCCGTCCCTCTTTTGATCTTGCCGCTCTTCTTGATCTTAAAACGCTTGACAGCGCCTTTTACGCTCTTCATTTTTGGCATATGCTTACTCCCTGTTGAATTTTTCATACCGTCTTGCAGTCGGCATAAAATGGGATGGTATTATACCGAGATTATTTGAAAGTTTTATAAAAGAGAGAAGCCACCCTACTCTAACCCCCTTTATGATAGAATTTAGCCTATTAAAAAAGAGGGCATTTCGTGGATAAAGCAGCCAAGATACTTTCACAGAAAAAGAAGCTTCTGACGGAGATCTACTTCGAGCTACAGGAGCACTTCGAGGAGAAGTACGGCAAAGATGCACTGGTGCTCATGGAGATCGGCACCTTCTTTGAAGTCTACGAAGTCAACAACGACGAACGCAAGATCGGCAAGGCCAAAGAGATCGCTGAACTTCTCAACATCCAGCTGACACGCAAGAGCAAGGCGGTACTGGAAAACTCGGTAAGCAACCCGCTGCTTGCGGGTGTACCCGCCGTTTCGCTCGACCGCTACCTCTCCCGACTTATCGCTACCAAAAAATACACTATCATCGTCGTCAAGCAGAAGGGCGAAATGCCCAATATCAAGCGCTATGTGGCAAATATTATTAGCCCGGGCACCAATTTCGAATACCTCAGTGAACCGACCGAGAACAACATAGTCTCGCTCCTGGTCGACGAGAATGCCGGCATCTACTCAGTCGGTTACGCCGCCATCGATGTCACAACCGGCAAGACCATCTGCAACGAGATCCACTCCAGCCGCGACGACAAGACCTATGCGCTGGATGAAGCCTTCAACCTGCTGCAGACCTACAGTACCTCCGAGGTCATCCTTACGCTGGAGAACAAAGCCATCGATGCGGAGTGGCTGATACATTATCTTGAGCTTGCCACAACACACTACTCTCTCAATGACAAGCGCTTCAAAATAGGCTACCAGAACGAACTCTTCAAGCGCATCTTTGAGATCAACTCCTTTCTGAGCCCCATCGAGTACCTCGACCTCGAACGCCACCCCTACACTACCGAAGCACTGGCAGTTCTGATTGATTTCATCATTGAGCATGATGAGAGCATTATCGAGAAGATGAACCGCCCGCACTTTCTGGGCAACAGCCGCTACATGTACATTGGCAACAACGCGATGGAGCAGCTCTCCGTCATCAGCCGAGACCCTGCTGACATGACACTGCTCGACCTTGTGGACAAGACCTCCACCGCCTTTGGCAAACGGCTGCTCAAAGAGCGCCTGCTCAACCCCGTCTGTGACAGAACACTGCTTGAAGCGCGCTACGACCTCGTGGAGAAGCTGCTGCCAAACACCGACCGCTTCGAAACGCACCTCAAGCAAATCTACGACCTAGAGAGGATCGCACGGCGTATCAAACTTCGCAAACTCCATCCCGTGGAGCTGACCTACATCGCAATGAGCCTCGAGTCGGTACTGAAACTTCTGGAAGATGCCGAAGCAAACGGCGTGGCGTTCGATGAAAAGCTCAAAGACGAAGCGCGCGAAATGCTGACAATGCTTGAGGAGACCTTCGAACTCGATGTCTGCGCGCGTTTTCGCATCGAGCAGATCAACGACAACATCTTCAAAAGCGGTATCTACCCCGCCATCGACACCATCGTCGCCACGCAGCAGCATGAGGTGGAGAAGATGGAGCAGGTGGCAGAGCATGTCGAGTCGCTCTTTGAGAAGGACAAGCTTTTCTCCTCTACAAATACCCGCTACACTACGGTCGGCTACCTCGAGAGCGAGGGGTACTACATCAATCTGACCAAGAACCGGTTTTCCCTCATCGAAAAGCAGCTCAAGGACTCCTTTGTCACCATCGACAACCAACACCACTTCTTCAAGGACTTCCGCTACAAACACCTAAAAAACGCCGTCAAGGTACAGGCACCGCTCTTTGAAGAGATCACTCGCTCTTACGAGACGGCACAGGTGCAGCTGGTTTCCCTGGTCAAGCAGCGCTATGTCGAGAGCCTAGACCTACTTGAAAAGCGCTTCTCGCTGCTGCTGGACAAGCTCATCGGCTTCATCGCCAACATCGACGTAGCGATATCTACGGCAAAGTGTGCACGTACGATGAACCTCACTCGCCCCATCATCGAGGAGGGGAACTTCTACGAAGCAGTCGGACTGCGCCACCCCATCATCGAAGCCAACGACGAACGGGGTATCTATGTGCCAAACGACATCTTTCTTGGTGAAAACAACGGCACGGCGCACAACCACATTACCCTCAACGCAAGCGATGGGGAGGATGTGCTGGGCGTACTACTTTACGGCATCAACTCCTCAGGCAAGTCGTCGCTGATGAAGAGCATCGGCCTCTCCGTTGTCCTGGCGCAGGCAGGCTTCTTCGTACCTGCGGCAGAACTCCGTTTCGGACTCTACGACAAGCTCTTTACGCGCATCGTCAGCAAGGATAACCTCTACAAGGGACTGAGTACCTTCTCTGTGGAGATGCAGGAGCTCAAGAACATCTTCAACCGTGCCGATGCACGCTCACTGGTGCTGGGTGACGAAATTTCGCAGGGGACAGAGACCGAATCGGCACTGGCCATCGTCTCTGCAGCCATCCTCAAGCTTCTCTCGCTGCACTCTACCTTCATCTTCGCTACCCACCTCCACCAGCTTGGCACCATACCGCAGTTGCAGAAGGCAAAACACCTCATCTTTCTGCACCTTGGCATACGCTACGACGAGCGTAGCGACACGCTCATCTACAACCGCGTACTACAGCTTGGACGCGGCGACAGCCTCTACGGTCTGGAGTTTGCACGCTCGCTTCATATGGATGGCGAATTCCTCAAGATGGCACAGGAGATACGCGAGAGTCTGGGCGACCACGGCAGCGAAATCAAAAAACTTCGCAAACGAAAGAGCAGCAAGTACAACAAGGCGCTCTACCTGACCAAATGCGCACTATGCGATGAAAATGTTGAAGATGTTCACCACATCGCCGAGCAGCAGCAAGCAAGCGAGACGGGACACATTGAGCACTTCCACAAGAACCACAAATACAACCTCATACCACTGTGCAAGAAACACCACATGATGGTACATGAAGGCAAGATCGTTATTTCTGGGTTTATGATGACGAGCGAGGGCTTGAAACTGCACTATAATGTGAATGAATAATTTTAAGTGCTGTCAGGATCCCGCATTAAGTGCGGGATAACAAACGTGGTTTGTTTAACGTGTGAGAAAATAGGAAAAAGCTTACTTTTTCAAAGGTGTGACGTACATGTTGATGTAGCGTCCTTCCTGCTTTGGAGGGCTTTCAAGCTGTGCAACATCTTCAAGCATCGGCCAGACACGGTTGAGTACTTCAACACCCCACTCTGGATTGGCCATTTCTCGACCGCGGAGGAAAACACGAAGTTTGACGTGTTTTCCCTGTTCGAGGAATTCACGTGCATGTTTGACTTTGTAGGCGATGTCATTGTCGGCAATTTTACAGGAGAACTTGACCTCTTTGACTTCAATCTTCTTCTGATTCTTTCTTGCCTCTTTCTTTTTCTTCTCAAGCTGATATTTATGCTTGCCGTAGTCCATGATCTTGGCAACAGGGGGTTTGGCATCCGGTGATACAAGCACCAGATCCAACCCTTTCTCTTCTGCGATCTTCAGTGCTTCATCTCTGGGAATGATACCGAACTGCTCGCCGTCATCTCCCAACACTCTTAGTTCACTTGCTCTGATGGCATCATTCATAATGGTACTATCAGGCTTCTTTCTTCCCCTGTTGTTTCTATCGTTTTGTCTACTCAAATTGTTCCTTCTGTAAGTTGTTTGGTTAATTCTACCATAAATTCGTCTTGTGTAAGATTATACTGCTGGCGGGTTCTTCGGTTACGTATGGCAACCGTATTGTTTGCCACCTCTTCGTCTCCGACAATCACAACATACGGTACACGCTTCTTTTCCGCCGTTCTGATACGCTTGTTGAGAGAATCATTCTTATCGTACACCTCGGCATCGATCCCTTCCATACGCAGTTTTTTCTTAAGTGCAAAAGCGTAATCGACATGGCTATCAGAGATCGGTACAAAGATCACCTGTGTCGGTGCAAGGAAGAAGGGGAACTCTCCTGCATAGTGCTCTGTCAAAATACCGATAAAGCGCTCAAAACTTCCCAAAATGGCACGGTGCAGCATCACCGGACGTTTGCGGCTGTTGTCTTCGGCTACATACTCTACATCGAAACGCTCAGGTAGGTTGAAGTCCACCTGAATGGTTCCACACTGCCACTTGCGCCCAATGGCATCCGTGATCTTAATGTCGATCTTTGGTCCGTAGAAGGCACCGCCACCCTCGTCGATGGTGTAAGGCAGGTTGTTGCCCTCAAGCGCCTCTTTAAGCCCCCGTGTTGCCATCTCCCATACGGCATCATCCCCAATGGCCTTCTCAGGTTTGGTAGCGATCTCCATGGTGTATTCAAACCCAAAGAGTTTCATGACTGAGTCGACAAAAGAAACCACATCGAGGACTTCAGAGGCAATCTGCTCGGGAGTACAGAAGATATGTGCATCATCCTGTGTAAACTCACGTACTCGCAGCAGCCCATGCAGGACACCGGATTTCTCATGGCGGTGTACCACACCATACTCATAGTAGCGCAGCGGCAGGTCACGGTAGGACTTCTGGGTCTGTTTGAAGATCTGAATATGTCCGATACAGTTCATCGGCTTGATACCGTACTCCTGCTCATCGATCTCGGTCAGGTACATATTCTCACCATAACAGGCGTAGTGTCCTGAAGTTCGCCACATATCTGCCTTGAGGATCTCAGGACCACGCACCGGTTCATAGCCGCGTGTAAGGTGTGCTCTGTGAAGTATCTGCTCCAGCTTGTAGCGCAGTTTTGCACCCTGTGGCATCCAAAACGGCAGCCCTGCACCGGACTCTTCGTTGAACATGAAAAGTTCCATCTCTGTACCGATCTTGCGGTGATCACGCTTCTTCGCCTCTTCAAGCATTGTTATGTAGGCTTTGAGAGCTTCCTTGGTTGCGAATGCTACCCCGTAGATACGTGTCAGCATCTCGGCATTCTCGTCTCCGCCAAGGTAGGCACCCGCCACACGGGTAAGCTTGAAGTTGTTCAAAAAACGCAGTGCCGGCACGTGCGGTCCGCGGCAAAGGTCTTCGAAGTCACCCTGCCTGTAGATGGAAACCTTCTCATCCGGGATATTTTTAAGTACCGCCTGCTTGAGATCATCGTGGGCAAACTTTTCAAGCGCTTCGGATTTGGAGATCTCATACTTTTCAATCTTGTACTTCTTTTTGATGAGCTCTTTCATCTTCTTTTCGATCTTTTTGAGATCCTCTTCGCCGATCTTCTCACTCACACGGAAGTCATAGTAAAACCCCTCATCTACAACAGGACCGACAAAGAACTGTGCATCCGGGTAAAGCTCTTTAATTGCCTGTGCCATCAGGTGAGCCGTAGAGTGGCGAATGATCTCCAGTGCCTCTTCACTATTGTCATACTCTATAGGCGCCGCATTGCAGTTTTCGCCTGCACTCTGTGTATCGATAATCTTGCCCTGGTCATCCATGTAACCAATTACATTTTCGCTCAAAGTAACCCTTTTGCTATGAAAGTCGCACGTGAATGTGCCTTAAAAATGACGCTATTATAGCCAAAATCTACTTTTAGGGAAATACACATCGCCTCAAACAGAGGCGGAAAGGAAGGATTTACTTTTTTGCCTGCAGGTTTTGTGCCTTCTGTGCAGCAGAAAGCTCGTTATAGAAGTAGTGATAACGATCAGCATCTTTCTTGGCTGCATACATTGCTTCATCGGCATATTTTCCAAGCATCATTGCGGTCTTGGTATCATCCGGGAAGTAGGCAATACCGATGCTGAGTTCAATAGGAACGATAATACTCCCAACTTTATGCCGTCCGATGACATTACGTTCAAGCTTGGCGATAAATTTGTCCATATACATCTTTTTTCGCTTGGTGATGATAGCAAATTCATCACCACCCAGACGTGCAACAAAGTCCTCTTCATCACAATTTCCCACAAGTCTTCTGGCTACCTCTTTAAGCACCTCATCACCGACATGATGTCCATGGGTATCGTTGATGGCTTTAAATTTGTTAAGGTCAATGAAAAGGAGTGCGAACGGTTCATTCTCATGAATCAACGCCATCATGGTTTCCTTGTACTCTTTTCTATTGGCAATCCCCGTCAACTCGTCACTGGATGCATCGATGGAGACTTCATTGAGCGTTTCAGTCAGCATCATATTTTCACGGTCAAGACTAAGAATGAACCGCTGAAAGAAAATGACAACAAGCATGGTTGTAAGACCAAACATAATCAGTATCTCATAGTGTGTTTTCCAGTACTCCGAATACGTATAAAGCACAAACCATGCCACAGCCGAGAGAAAGACACTGATATTGAAAAAGAGTGACCCGAAACTCAAGCCGCTGCGTATAATAATCAACAAATACAGCGGCAAAAGGTACAGGCTGTCTCTGTCAAAAAGAGCAATGAAAAAGGTCAAAAGCCCGATGTCCGTAATCAACAATAATGTTTTACGTACTTCAACAAATTTGCTTGGATAGGTAGAAATATAGTAAAAATGGGCAACAGAAAAAAGAACCACTACCAAGAGCGTAAATCCTGAAAGCAATGCGTTTTCTGCAACTATGCCTTTGGTAATACCGGAAATAATAAAGGCAGCAAGCATCAAAACAGCCAGTGCAACAAAGCGGTCTGTCGCGTATT
>JALWHT010000125.1 GCA_026983515.1 Sulfurovum sp. | reverse complement strand
TATCCTGGAAGGATGCTGCAGAGATAATGGAGTCCGCACCAACCGCTGCACGGGTAATACCTACCAGCATCGGCTCGGCAATTGCAGGTTCTCCGCCAAGCTTCATCACACGCTCGTTCTCTTCCTGAAATTTACGTCTGGAAACAATATCTCCGGCAATGAAGTTACTGTCACCGCTGTCAACAACCTTCACCTGTCGCATCATCTGAGAAGTGACGATCTCGATATGTTTGTCGGAGATGTTAACCCCCTGACGGCGGTAAACCATCTGTACTTCCGAAACGACATATTCATAAAGTGCTTTTTCTCCCAGTGCTGCAAGGATGTCATGGCTTGAAACTGTCCCGTCAGTCAGTTTTTCACCGGCATGGACATATTCACCCGCATGTACCAATACAGCCTTACCTTTATCAACAAACTGCTCGGTCATCTGACCGTTTTCACCCGTAATAATCAGACGTTCTTTCCCTCTCAACGGCTTACCGAAGCTCACCACACCGTCAATCTGTGCAATGAGTGCAATATCTTTCGGACGTCTTGCTTCAAAGAGCTCCGATACTCTCGGAAGCCCCCCGGTAATATCTTTTGATTTAATCGCTGCTTTTGGTGTTTTTGCCAGAATATCGGCAATATTCACTTCAGCACCGTCAGTCACAAAAAGAATCGTCTTTGGATCAAGCTGATAACGGATCAGCTCGCCAGACTCAGTTGCCAGTACAAGTGCGGGCTTATAGGCAGCAGGAATATGCTCATTAAGCTCCAGTCTGGTATCTCCGGTTACTTCGTCAAACTGTTCAACGACAGTCACTCCCGGAATGATATCTTCAAACTTCACCGTACCCTTTTGCTCAGCAATGATTGGCTCTGAATACGGATCCCACTCTGCAATAACAACCTGTGTTGCAACTTCTGGTGCTGAAAGAATGTCACCACGCTCAACCTTGGCATTGTTGTCTACATGAAGAACAGAACCTCTTGAAATATAGTGGCGTGCCGCTTCACGGTTGTTCTCGTCAACAATCACAGCAAAGAGACCCTTCTCTTCAACTTTATCACCCGATTTTACGCCTTCGTGTGCTTCAAGATAGTCTCCCTTAAGGAGGAAGAATTTCACGGTACCTCTTGCATCCGAATGTACGTTCTGTGTGACAGGTGCACCGTCTTCGACTTTCAATTCTGACGCAAATGGGATACGGCTTGGTACAGACCATCCCTCTTTAATGACTTCAACAATAGAATCACCCTCTTCAACCATATCACCGTCATTGAGCGGCAAGAAGAGTTTCCCTTCCAGTTTACCGGCAACACCGGCAAGCTCATTAGATTTGGCAACATCAGACTTTCTCAGGTTGTATCTAACCTCTTCTACACCATCAGATTGTACAGAAACAACATACTCATCGTGTGTGACAACGATAGATACCTTACCTTTTGTGATCGCTTTGATCTTTGGCTCAACAAGCAGGATACCTGCGTTTCTTCGGTTGGCTACAATCAGCTGACCTTCACTGTTTTTATAAACAGAGAGGTTGTAGTAACGTACAAAACCTTCCTGTGTCGCAATGACCTGACGCTCCTCTTTGCCTGCCGTTGCCGTACCACCGGTGTGGAAGGTACGCAGTGTCAACTGGGTTCCCGGCTCACCGATCGACTGTGCCGCAATGACACCAACCGCTTCACCCGGTTTGACCATTTTGTTGTCGGCCATATTCAGTCCGTAACACTTCGCACAGATACCTTTTGGTGCTTTACAGCTTGACGGTGCTCTCATCACAACAGAGCGGACACCGGCTTCCTGTACGCGCTTAGCAGTCTCTTCATCGATCATCGTACCTTCAGAGACCAGAACTTCGTTGGTGATAGGATCGATGATATCCTCAGCGAGCACACGTCCGTAAATTCTATCAGCCAGCGGCTCAATCATTTCGTTACCCACAACGATGTCGGAAACCTCGACCCCTTCGTGTGTACCACAGTCAGCCATAGAGATCTTGACGTTTTGCGCAACATCGATCAGCTTTCTGGTCAGGTATCCGGCATTCGCTGTCTTCAGAGCGGTATCAGCCAGACCCTTACGCGCACCGTGGGTTGAAATAAAGTACTCCAGTACGTTCAGACCTTCACGGAAGTTCGAAGTAATCGGTGTCTCAATGATCGATCCGTCCGATTTCGCCATCAGACCCCTCATACCCGAAAGCTGTCTGATCTGTGCCGCTGAACCCCTCGCACCGGAGTCCGCCATCATATGTACAGAGTTGAATCCGTCTTTGTCTTTTTTAATCAGATCCATCAGTGCTTCAGCAATGGCATTGTTCGCATCAGTCCAAATGTCAATAATCTTGTTATAGCGTTCCTGATCTGTCAGAAGTCCGGCTGCAAACTGTCGCTGGATCTCTTTGACTTCTTCTTTTGCCTTACTGACAATCTCCCCTTTTACCGGAGGAATCTTGATATCGTCTATCGAGATAGAAACACCGACTTTGGTCGCATATTTGAAACCCATATCCTTGAGGTCATCGAGGAAACTTGCTGTCTCTGACACACCGCCTTCTTTGTAAATGTAGTCTACAAGGGCACCGATATCTTTTTTCTTCAACACTTTGTTCCAGTACTTTTCAGGAACATAGTCAGGGATGATCGACTTAAGGATCAAGCGTCCTGCTGTTGAGGTTGCGATGCGTCCATCAATAATGGTTCTGATACGTGCATTCAGGTCCAGTGCCAACTGATTGAAAGCGATCTCTACCTCTTCAACATTGGCAAAAAGTTTGTGCTCACCTTTGACATCGTTCTTCTCAAGTGTCAGATAATAAAGACCCAAAATCATATCCTGTGACGGTACGGCAATCGCTTTACCCGATGCCGGCAGCAAAATGTTCATTGATGCAAGCATCAATACTTTTGCTTCAGCCACAGCTTCATCAGAAAGCGGTACGTGAACAGCCATTTGGTCACCATCGAAGTCGGCGTTGAATGCCGCACAGACAAGTGGGTGCAGCTGAATCGCTTTACCCTCGATCAGTCTTGGGTGGAAGGCCTGAATAGAGAGTTTGTGCAGTGTCGGTGCACGGTTAAGAAGAACAGGATAGTTCTCGACCACCTCTTCAAGACACTCCCACACTTCATTGACCTGCTGCTCAATCATCTTCTTGGCCTGCTTCAGCGTCGTTGCATACCCCTTCTCTTCGAGTTTCGCCATCAGGTGCGGTTTGAAGAGCTCAATTGCCATTTTTTTAGGCAGCCCACACTGATCCATTCTAAGATCCGGTCCAACAACAATAACAGAACGTCCGGAGAAGTCAACACGCTTACCGAGCAGGTTTTGACGGAAACGTCCCTGCTTACCTTTAATCACTTCTGAGAGTGATTTGAGAGGACGTTTGTTGGCACCCTTGACTGCGTTGCCTCTACGGCCGTTGTCAAAGAGGGCATCGACCGCTTCCTGTAGCATACGCTTTTCGTTACGGACAATGATTTCGGGTGCATCAAGTTCTACCAGACGCTTCAGACGCTGGTTACGGTTGATTACACGTCGATAGAGGTCATTCACATCTGAAACAGCAAATTTTCCGCCGTCAAGGCTTACCAGCGGACGCAGATCCGGAGGAAGTACCGGAAGCTGTGTCAGCATCATCCACTCCGGACGGTTTCCTGAATGCAGGAATGCTTCAATGACCTTCAGTCTTTTTACAATCGTTTTTCTCTTCGCTTCCGACTTGGTTGCGGCGATCTCTTCTTTCAGCTGCGAGAACATCTCAACAAGGTCAAGTTCCGCAAGCAACTCCTGAACGATCTCACCACCCATACGTGCATCCAGACCCGTATCAGCAAAACGTGATGAAATCTGCTGATACTGCTCCTCATTGAGTACATCATATTTTTGCAGAGGATGAAGTCCTTCATTGTCGTAACTTGCTTCACCGGGAGTCTTGACAATATACGCTTCATAATACAGTACACGCTCAAGATCTTTCATTTTAACACCGAGAAGCGTACCGATACGTGAAGGCAGGGAAGAAACATACCAGATGTGTGCAACCGGTGCAATCAGGTCGATGTGTCCCATACGGTTACGTCTGACTTTGGATGTTGTGACTTCAACACCACACTTTTCACAGACCACGCCCTTGTAACGCATCTTTTTGTATTTTCCACACAGACACTCATAGTCTCTGATCGGGCCAAAAATCTTCGCACAGAAAAGTCCGTCACGCTCAGGCTTGAGGGTACGGTAGTTGATCGTTTCAGGCTTTTTGACTTCCCCGTAACTCCACGAAAGAATCTTCTCCGGACTTGCTACCTTCAGTTGAAGGGCTGCAATATCCTGTGGTCTCTCGTCACTGTTCAGGTCGATCGGTACCAGGTGTTCCAATATTTCGTTACTCATCTTCACTCTCCACTTCTTTTTTCTCTTCAAACAGTTGCGCATCCAAACCAAGCGCCTGCAGTTCTTTGGTCAGTACGAACATTGTCTCCGGTACACCGGACTCCGGTACCGATTCACCTTTGGTGATCGCTCTGTAGGCTCTTGCTCTACCTTCAACATCGTCCGACTTGATCGTCAGCATCTCTTTGAGGACATGTGCCGCACCGTAGGCTTCCAGTGCCCACACTTCCATCTCACCGAATCGCTGGCCACCAAAGAGTGCTTTACCACCGACCGGCTGCTGTGTAACAAGCGAGTATGGTCCGGTAGAACGTGCGTGAACTTTTTCATCAACAAGGTGGTGCAGTTTCAGCATATACATATAACCGACGTTGACACGCTCAATCATCTTCTCGCCGGTCTTTCCGTCATAGAGTGTCATCTTCCCGTCACTGTCTATCTTCGCCAGTTCAAAGAGTTTCTCAAACTCTGCCTGATTTGCACCTTCGAAGACCGGTGCGGCGAATTTCACGCCTCTTGCCCAGTCTCTGGCATATTTCAACAGTTCTTCATCACTCATGTTCCCCAGTGTCTCTTTGGCATTCATCAGTTTCGCCACATCGGCAATCTCGATCATCTTCGCACGAAGATCCTGGATAAATGTCTCAGTCTGGTTGTCAAACATCTCCTGAATCTGCTCACCCAGACGCTTTCCGACAAGACCAAGGTGTACCTCAAGGATCTGTCCGATGTTCATACGTGAAGGTACCCCCAGCGGGTTGAGGATGATCTCAACGGGACGACCGTCTTCAAGATACGGCATATCGATCTCCGGAACGATATTGGAGACGATACCTTTGTTTCCGTGACGCCCTGCCATTTTATCCCCAACTTTCAGTTTACGCTTGGTTGCAATGTATACTTTGACAAGTTTGGTAACTCCTGATGGCAGAATGTCATCTTTCTCAAGGATCGAGAGCTTCTCTTCATGCTCCTGCTTAAGTCGTTTTTTCTGCTTAAGGAAGAAGTTTTTCAGTGATTCGTACTCGTTTTGTACTTCATCACTGTACGACTGTACCACACCCCTGAGTGCAAAACGGTTAACCCCTTTGATGATCTCTTCAGGAATTTTCTCTCCGGCTTTATACTCTGTCTCACCGATAGCAACATCTTTGACAAGCGGCTGTTCGGAAAGATAGCGTGAAATTCTGAGAATCTCTTCACGGTCAATCATCAAAAGCTGGTCATGGTGATCACTGTCAAGCTGCGCTTTTTCCTCTTCATATGCCTGGATCGCACGGGCATCTTTTTCATAACCTTTTTTGGTAAAGACTTTGATATCGACAACAACCCCTTCCATAGAAGCCGGACAGTAAAGTGATTTGTTAACCACATGACCCGCCTTTTCTCCAAAGATCGCACGCAGCAGTCGCTCTTCCGGTGTCGGCTTGATTTCACCTTTTGGTGAGACCTTACCAACCAGGATCATTCCCGGCTTCACATAGGTACCGATCTTAACGATCCCGCTCTCATCAAGGTGCAGCAGTTCATCTTCACGGATGTTTGGAATATCTCTGGTGATCTCTTCCGTTCCGTGCTTGAGTTCACGCGCTTCTACCTCTTTTTCGTAGGTATGTACAGACGTAAAAGTATCTTCACGGATAATCTTTTCAGAAACAATGATCGCATCCTCATAGTTGTATCCGTACCAAGGCATAAAGGCAACCATAATGTTCTTACCGATGGCAAGTTCACCCTGATCCATGTTCGCACCGTCCGCAATAACCTGACCGGCAGCAATTTCATCACCAAGTTTGACAATAGGTGTCTGTGTAAAAGTGGTATTCTGGTTGGTACGCATATTCTTTTCGAGCGGATAGTGGTCAATGAACACACCTGTTTCATCTTCACCCATGATATAAATGCTGTTCGCATCTACTTTTTCCACTCTACCGGCACGCTTGGCTTTGACAGCTTCCCATGCATCACGGGAGACAATTGCTTCCATACCTGTACCCACAACCGGAGCCTCAGTCTTAAGCAGAGGTACCGCCTGACGCTGCATGTTCGACCCCATCAGGGCACGGTTTGCATCATCGTGTTCAAGGAACGGAATGAGTGCTGCCGCAGAACCGGAAATCATCAATGGGGAGATGTCGATCAGGTTGACCCTGCTTCTGTCATTCAACTCAATGTTTCCATTGAGCCGTGTCTCGATCAGGTCTTCAACGATGTACCCGTTCTCATCGACTTTCGTTGAAGCCGGTGCGATACACTTGTCCTCTTCCTGCGTTGCAGTGACATAGACGATCTCGTCAGTCACCTTGCCGTCTTTGACCACCTTGTATGGTGCTTCGATGAAGCCGTGGTCGTTGACTTTCGCATAGGTTGCCAGCGTGTTGATCAGACCGATGTTCTGACCTTCCGGTGTTTCAATAGGACAAATACGCCCGTAGTGAGTCGGATGAACGTCACGCACTTCGAATCCGGCACGCTCTTTGACAAGACCGCCTTCACCCAACGCGGAGAGACGTCTTTTATGCGTCACTTCAGAAAGCGGGTTCGTCTGATCCATAAACTGTGAAAGCTGACCGCTTGAGAAGAACTCAAGGATTGTATTTGTAATCATCTTGGAGTTGACAAGATCGTGCGGCATCAGTTCATCAAGCGATCCGGAAATGGTTGTCATCTTGTCCTTGATCGCTTTTTGCATTTTTATAAGACCGTTATGCAGTTCATTTCCAAGCAACTCACCGATGGCACGGATACGTCTGTTTCCAAGGTGATCACGGTCATCGATATGCCCCTGACCGTTCTTGACTTTAATGAGGTACTTCACCGTATTGATCAGATCGTTGGCAGTCAGTACTGTTGCATACTCCGGTACGTCAAGACCCAACTTGTGGTTCATCTTCATACGACCAACCTGTGTCAGGTCGTAACGCTCAGGGTCAAAGAAAAGCTGCTTAAGGAAGGTCTTTGCCGCTTCAGGCGTAACCGGTTCACCCGGTCTCATTACCTTATAGATACGAATAGCCGAAAGTACATTCTCATCATCGATCTCTTCAGTCTGCTTGAGCAGTCTCAGACTCTCCTGATCAGCAATGAAGGCATTAATAATCGACTTGTCGGTACCTTCTGCAAGATCATTGATAATCTCAATGGTATCGATGCCCTGTTCAATCATCTTTTTCAGCTTTACTTCATCCAGCGGTGTTACAACATCATACAGAACTTCACCGCTCTCCTGGTCAATAACCGGTGAGGCAAGATGACGTTCCATGAGAACATCCAGCGGATACTCGATCCACTCCAAGCCCTCTTCAATAAGCTTTTGCGCTTTTTTCTTCGTCAATCGTTTACCGGCACTGACAACGACATTACCATCCATATCTTTGACATCATACTCTGCACGTCCGCTAAAGTCATTCGGGTCAAATTTAACGAGGAAACGGTTGTCTTTGATTTTGATCTCTTTGGTCGGATAGAAAAGTTTGACAATATCATCTTTGGAGTAGTCAAGTGCTCTGAACAGAATAGTGACCGGAATTTTTCTTCTTTTGTTGATACGTGCATAAAGAATATCTTTTGCATCATATTCAAAATAAAGCCAGCTACCGCGGTCAGGGATAATCTGTGCCGAATAGAGCAGACTTGAATTAACAGTTGTGCCTTCTTCTTCCTTGAAAATAACACCGGGGCTTCTGTGCAGCTGGTTGACAATAACCCTTTCAACACCATTAACAACAAATGACGTTCTGTCTGTCATCAAAGGAATATCACGGACAAAAACCGCCTGTTGCTTGATCTCTTTTGGGTCAAGCTTCTCCCCGGTCTTCTCATCACGGTTCCAGATGATCAGTTCGATATTCATTTTCAGGGAAACAGCATAGGTAAGCCCTCTTTCCATACACTCTCTTACCGTATATTTCGGTTTGATGATTTCTGAGTTTTTGTATGTCAGGGTCAGACGGTTCTGCTGGTCATGAATCGGGAAGGCAGAACGGAAAACTTTCTCGAGCGTAGAGCTTTTGCGGTCTCTTTCGCCAAGCATAAGAAAGTCTTCGTAACTCTTTTGCTGAAGCTGGAGTAGGTTGGGAATCTCAATTTCTCTGGGTGTCTTGGAAAAGTCGACGCGGAGTCTGTTACCAGAATGCAAAGAATTTAACATGTTTATCCTTATGGTGATGGTTGGTTATGAATGGTTGCCGTTTGTTTCAGACGTCTAATATTGAACACAGAACAAAGGTTCAGATCAGGCACACTAAGAAACTATTAGAGGAGGGTATGAAATGTCTCCGAATAGTTTATCGCTGTACCCGAGGCAGTTAGGTAACGCACAAAGAGGGTATAGAACCCTCTTCTAAAAAAGCTTGAAGGCTTATTTTAGCTCACAAGAAGCACCAGCTTCTTCGATCTGTTTTTTAAGCTCTTCTGCTTCTTCTTTAGACACGCCTTCTTTAAGAACAGATGGAGTATCTTCAACAGCAGCTTTCGCTTCTTTCAGTCCAAGACCTGTGATCGCTCTTACGACTTTAATGGTGTTGATCTTTTTAGCACCTGCATCAGTCAGAACAACGTTGAACTCAGTTTGCTCCTCTTCAGCTTCAGCAGCACCGCCGGCACCACCTGCAGCAACGACAGTTGCCTGTGCAGTTACGCCAAATTTCTCTTCAAATTCTTTTACAAGCTCAGAAAGCTCAAGTACAGAAAGGTTAGAAATAAATTCTAATACATCTTCTTTAGTTGTTGCCATAGTTTTTTCCTTTTATGAACAATTTTTTCAGATTTTATCAAGAGTTGCCTCTTGTCAAAAGAGCCGTGCGGCTCTCACCCCCACATTAAGCCTCTTCTGATTCTTTTTTCTCAGCAAGCGCTTTCAAGCCGATTGTAAAGTTGGTAATTGGTGCATTCCAAACATTGAGAAGCATACCAAGCAGTTCGTCTCTTGTTGGAAGTTTCGCCATCGCATTGATGGTTTCCATAGACGCAACTTTACCTTCGATCAAACCTGTTTTGATCGAAAAGTGCTCTTTGAACTGTGTAGCCGCTTTATCAGCAATCTTACAAGGCAATACCTGAGTGTCACCCCAGATTACAAGGTTGGTATCTTTGAAATCAACCGGCTCACATCCTGCATTTTCCAATGCAATAGCAGCCAATCTGTTCTTGATAACCTTGACTTTTGTCTCTTCTTCACGTGCCATGTTACGCACAGTTTCGAGATCTTCGACAGTCATACCCTTGTAATCACAGACGATGATAGCACCAGCGTCTTTAAACGCTTCAGTCATCTCTGCTACAAGTTCTTCTTTTCTAGCTCTAGTCATTTCTACTCCTTCCGACCTTCAAACAGGGTGTACCCAAGGTACTCGCCCGGTATTTCTACCAGGCTAATTAAGCTTACGCCCCTGTTATCTTCAGTCTAAGATCAAGACCTAAGTCTTCAGCCGTAAAAGCGTACTTTTACCGATGAAAATTAGTCTGTACGAAGGAATCTCCTTCGCACATACGTCTTACTTGATATCCATCACTTCAGCAGTGTCAAGTGTCACTGACGGGCTCATAGTCAGAGATACTGCCGCATTGGTGATGTATCTGCCTTTTGCAGATGCAGGTTTTGCTTTGTTGATCGCTTCCATAAAGGTGTTGAAGTTCTCTTTGATCTTCTCAGTATCAAAAGAAACTTTACCGATACCTGCATGGATGTTACCTTTTTTGTCAACACGGAAGTTTACCTGTCCGCCTTTTGCATTCTCAACTGCTTTTGCAACGTCCATCGTAACAGTACCTGTTTTAGGGTTAGGCATCAGTCCTTTTGGCCCGAGGATTCTTGCTACTTTACCAAGGACACCCATCATATCAGGCGTAGAAATAACGATATCGAAATCGATGTTACCTGCCTGAATCTGCTCAATCAGTTCATCTGAACCAACCAGGTCAGCACCGGCAGCTTTTGCTTCATCTGCTTTTGCATCTTTTGCAAATACGGCAACTCTGACGTTTTTACCCGTTCCATTAGGAAGAACAACAGACCCTCTTACCATTTGATCAGCATGTCTTGGGTCAACATTCAGATTCAGTGCCACTTCAACAGTTTCGTCGAATTTTGCAGACTTAAGTTCCTTAAGTGTAGCCATCGCTTCATCTACACTGTATTTTTTAGTCGGATCGATTTTTTTAAGAAGTGCTTCTCTTCTTTTACTAAGTTTCTTTGCCATTGTTTTCTCCGCTTTCTATGCTCCCACATCTTTTAAATCATGTGGTTGTGATTGTTTCAAAGTAGATATTAGTCTACGATCTCTACACCCATACTTCTACAGCTTCCTGCAAGAATTCTTGCTGCTGCTTCTCTGTCAGTTGTATTGAGGTCTGCGATCTTTTGATCGATGATCTCTTCAAGCTGTGCTTTGGTAATTGAACCGACTTTGTTCAGAAGTGGGTTATCTGTACCTTTTTTCAGTCCTGCTGCCTTGAGGATAAGGTCTGAAGCAGGTGGCTGCTTGGTTTCAAATGTAAAGCTTCTGTCAGTATAGACAGTAACAATAACAGGAATTTTAAATCCCATTTTATCTTTTGTCTTTTCGTTGAATGCTTTACAGAATTCCATAATGTTGACACCACGCTGACCGAGTGCCGGCCCAACTGGTGGTGATGGGTTAGCCTGACCCGCTGGGATCATCATTTTAAACTTTTCAGCTATTTTTTTTGCCATACTGTTCTTCCTTTGTGTGATTTGACCATAAAGGTCTTATATGATCTTCTCTACCTGAGTATAGAGAATTTCAACTGGTGTGTTTCTACCAAAGATTGAAACGTTCAACTTCAGTTTTCCGTGATCGAGATCATACTCTTCGACCATACCGGTAAAGTTTGCAAACGGCCCGTCGATAATACGTACCATTTCGCCCGTTTCGAAGTCCACCTTCGGACGAGGAGCCTGTTTCTGCTCCATTTTGTCGAGGATCACTTTGATATCCGCTTCAGTAAGAGGGGTTGGTGTTTTTTGTTCACCGATAAATCTAGATACTTTCGGCAAAGACTGAATCTTGTGCCACAGATCAGTATCCAGGTCTATCTGTGCAAATACATACCCTGAATAGAGTGTACGTTCGGTAATTTTCTTTTCGCCATTTTTAACTTCGATGACCTCTTCGGTAGGAACAACGATTCGCTCGATTTTATCTTCGATACCGTAATCTTTTGCAAGCTGCTCAATACCTCTTTTAACAGCCTGTTCACTGCCTGCATATGTTTGAATTGCATACCACTGAAATGCCATTGTATGTCCTAATTATAAAACTGAAGCTACGATGGCTGACATCATAAGATCAACCAATGCTAAAAATATTGAAATGACAGTTACTACGAGAACAACTGCTAAAAATGCTTGTCTTACCTGTACTTTGGTTGGAAATATTACTTTATGCAGTTCTGCTCTTGCATTTGCGATAAATGTTGAAAATTTTCCCATAGTATGTTTACCTTTGTTATGGCAGGCCAAGAGGGACTCGAACCCCCGGCACCTGGTTTTGGAGACCAGTGCTCTACCAACTGAGCTATTGGCCTAAAGAAAAGAGTGAAACCTTACAGCTTCATCTCTTTATGAACAGTGTGCTCTTTACACCACTTACAGTATTTTTTCAATGCAAGTTTTTCTGTTGTCGTTTTTTTGTTCTTTGTTGTGTGATAGTTACGTCTTGTACACTTCTCACATCCTAGGTGAACAGTTTCTCTCATGGTTATCTCCTAATTGTAAGGGCTGCGAAAGGCAAAGCCTCTCGCAAAGTTGTCTTAAGCAATGATCTTAGAAACAACACCCGCACCAACAGTTCTACCACCTTCACGGATAGCGAATCTTGTACCCTCTTCGAGAGCGATTGGTGCGATAAGTTCAACGTCGATTTTAACGTTGTCACCTGGCATAACCATTTCAGTACCTTCCTGCAGCTGTACTGAACCGGTAACGTCTGTTGTACGTACATAGAACTGAGGTCTATAGTTGTTGAAGAATGGTGTATGTCTACCACCTTCCTCTTTTGTCAGTACGTATACTTCTGCTTCGAACTTGGTGTGAGGAGTGATTGAACCTGGCTTACAAAGAACCATACCTCTTTGTACTTCTTCTTTACCGATACCACGGATAAGAACACCACAGTTGTCACCTGCAATACCACAGTCCATTTCCTTACGGAACATTTCAACACCTGTAACAGTTGTTTTCATGGTGTCTTTCAGACCAACGATTTCAACTTCGTCACCAACACATACCTGACCACGGTCAACTTTACCAGTTACAACCGTACCACGTCCCTGAATAGTGAAGATGTCTTCGATAGGCATCAGGAAGTCTTTGTCAGTCTCACGCTTAGGCTCTGGAATGTAGTTATCTACTTCGTCCATAAGAGCAATGATTTTTTCAGACCATGGCCCGAGTGTACCAGCTTTTGCTTCTTCAAGCGCCTGGAATGCAGAACCGGCTACGATTGGTGTATCATCACCTGGGAAGTCATATTCAGAAAGCAGCTCACGAACTTCCATTTCAACCAGTTCGAGCATCTCTTCTTTGTCTTCGTCATCAAGCTGATCTTCTTTGTTCAGGAATACAACGATGTAAGGTACACCTACCTGCTTGGAAAGAAGGATGTGCTCACGAGTCTGAGCCATTGGTCCGTCAGTTGCAGCGATAACGAGGATCGCACCGTCCATCTGTGCAGCACCGGTAATCATGTTTTTAACATAGTCGGCGTGACCTGGACAGTCAACGTGTGCATAGTGTCTGTTCTCAGTTTCGTACTCAACGTGAGAAGTTGCGATCGTGATCCCTCTTTCTCTCTCTTCTGGAGCGTTATCGATCTGATCATAGTCCATCATTGCAGTTTCGTTCTTTGTTGCAAGTACAGCGGTAATTGCAGCAGTAAGAGTGGTTTTACCATGGTCGACGTGACCGATAGTACCGATGTTAACGTGCGGTTTCGTACGTTCGAATTTTTCTTTAGCCATGCTTTTCTCCTAGCTTAAATTGTTGATTTAAAGGCAGTATTATAGCCAAAACATCTTAACCTATATGGACAGAACTGTTACAAGTATGTAACACTTTTGTCCATATCTGGTTCTGGAGCCCATAGTGAGACTTGAACTCACGACCTCTTCCTTACCAAGGAAGTGCTCTACCCCTGAGCCATATGGGCGAATATAATCCTCTTAACATAGTCGTTACAGATGGATGAAATGGTATTTGGAAAGCTATTTATGTGAAGTAATTTCTATTAAGTACATAATTCACACAGCTCCCAGTTTATGGAGCGGGAGACGGGACTCGAACCCGCGACCCTCAGCTTGGAAGGCTGACGCTCTAGCCAACTGAGCTACTCCCGCGTCGTTTATGTGACTTAACATGGTGGTGAGTGGAGGATTCGAACCTCCGAAGGCGAAAGCCAGCAGATTTACAGTCTGCCCTCGTTGGCCACTTGAGTAACTCACCACGTAAAATGTTTGTCTTTTACTGGTCAAACACTGATAATTATTATGGAGCTGGTAAAGGGACTTGAACCCCCGACCTGCTGATTACAAATCAGCTGCTCTACCAACTGAGCTACACCAGCACCATCACTTTAAGCACTTACACTCAAAATGGACGGGAATTATAGACAAAATATTTTTAAATGTCAAGTATTTTTTGAAAAAAAAGCAAAAAAAACCTTTTTTTATCACTTTCATACTACAATTTGACCAATTCCTATGTATTTATGAAAGGTACCCAATGAAGATACTTCTGGCTCCGAGTGAGACAAAGCGCAGCGGCGGTGAAGCACCCTTTAGGCTGGATACACTGATTTTTAAACCTCTGCTTCCATGGCGCACAAAGCTGCTGCATACCTACATCAATATTCTACAGCGTGGTGATATGGCTGAACTTTCACACATGTTTGGTCTCAAAAAAGAAAATGACATCAAAGCACATATCAAAGATATCATTCACGAACCGGCTATGAAGGCTATTGAGCGCTATACCGGTGTAGCGTTCGACCATCTAAGCTATGTGACACTCAATGACGATGCCAAAATGTATGTAGACAACCATGTCATCCTCAACTCCAACCTTTTCGGTTTTCTACGTGCCGATGACCTCATTCCCGAATACCGCCTTAAACAGGGAGCCGCAGTGGGTGACATTAAGGTAGAAAAGTATTACCATGAGCATGGGGCTCCTTTAATGGACGCATATCTTGAAAATGAAGAGATCCTTGACCTGCGCGCAGGCTTTTACGACAAGTTCTACAAACCTGCCAAACCCTACACCACTCTAAAGTTTATCAAGGCGGGCAAAGTTGTCAGCCACTGGGCAAAAGCGTATCGTGGTATTGTGTTACGCGAAATCGCCAATGCGGGGGTAACTTCCATAGATGACTTCATGAAGCTGCCTATCAATGGCTTAACCATTGCAGAGATACAGACAAAAAAGCATAAAACTGAAATCATTTATGATATTGAGGCGTAAATGAAACTCCCAAGCGAAGAGACGCTTTACTGGACAATGGCTATTTTGCTTTTTGTCTATGTCATACTGGGATTATTATTTGATACAAACTGGAGTACATTATGAAAAAAAATCTGTTTGAAATGGGCGCTGACCTTGGAGAAGGGTGGGAAGCTGACAATAAAGCAAAACAAAACAAAGCCGAAGACGTAACAAGTACACCGCCTGAAAAGCATCAGCTGTATCTGTTAAAAGAAAAACGCAGAGGGAAAGCAGTCACTATCGTCAAACCTTTCTATCTTGCAAAGGCCGATCTGCAGACACTCCTGAAACAACTGAAAAAAAGACTTGGTACGGGAGGTACAGTACGTGACGATACTTTGGAATTTCAAGGAGACATCCCCGACCAGGTACGTAATGCCCTGGAGGAGATGCAATACCGTTTTCGGGTTTAATGTACTTCTTTGAGATCCGGACGCTCTTCAGGAGGCAGTTTTTCCAAATCTGCTTCATCATAAAATTCTCTTTTGGGAATCACGATGGCAATAATCGTGACCACAATACCGAAAATAAGCACCACAAGGTGTTCATGTCCTGGAAAAAAACTCGGAAGTGTCAACTTGCCGGCA
>JALWHT010000124.1 GCA_026983515.1 Sulfurovum sp. | reverse complement strand
TAATCGTACCCATCGGTGTCAGCTGATACGCCAGTCCGCTTCGGTCAACAATGTCAAGCACCCTTGCGACAAACGCACTTTTACTCTGTGTCTTCTCTGTCGGGAACATCGAAAATTCTACTAATGCACTCATTTCCTACTCCTTTTCATAGGTTTTTAACTCTCTTCTAATTCTTGAAAGTGTCACGGGCGTGATACCAAGATACGATGCAATATGGTATTGCTGTACCTGTGTCATGAGACTAGACATACTCTTTTGAAGCTCAAGGTAACGCTCTTTTGGTGTTTTCGTCAACAATGCATAGTAAAATGTATCCATGTCAATGTAGGCAAATTCTGCCATCAGACGCCCAATATGTTCCCATGTTTTATACTTTTCGTAAAGAGAGAAAAGTTTTCCCCTGGAAAAACGCAACACTTCACTCTCTGCAAGTACTTCAAAACCGCGATTGGACGGTGTCTGTGTCAACATACTTGTCAAATCGAGTACAAAAAGATTGGCTGTACGTGACTCCGCTGTATTGAAATAGAACTGCCGTGTAAAATCTTTGCCCTTCTCATTGATGATATAGGAACGGATCAATCCGGAATTGATATACATAATCTCCGTCCAGATATCATCTTTGAAGCTAATCCTGTCGCCTTTCTTAAAATGGATTGTTTCAATACTTTCTTGAAGCAAATCCCACATTTCATCACTGACACCGATTCTGGAACAGATAAATTCTTTAAATGCAATCATGCTGTAACTATATTCCTGAATTGATATACGTTTATTATCATTTGTTAATGACAGGGACGTTGGCAGTGAGGTATTATATTGCTTTTCAATTAAGAGTTTCAAATATTTTTGTAGCTCTGACTGAAAAATATTATCATCATTACAAAAAGGGAGAAGATGTTATGAAACTCATACACATTTTTGCTATCGGCCTTATGGCCGTGACAACGCTTACGGCAGACTACACAACCATTGTTACCAAAACAACACCATCGATGCAGGGAGAAAAAGAGATCTTTTTCGGTAGAGTATCAGATTATAGCAATTACGTAACCGAAATTTCAAAAAATATTGCAGCACACGGAACGCTTGGTGCTGTTGACGGCATGTCAAAAGGGGCTCAGGCGCTTGCAAGAGGATTTTACGGAGAAGGGCTGACGTATGCCGGAGCAGGTGCCGCTATCGGCATTGTAGTCGGACTCCTCGATCCGTATGTGATGAGTATGTATGCTGACCAGGAGTATATGCTGGTACGTACTGACGGCAAGGGAGAATTGGAATCCATTCTCTTCATAGGTGACAAACACCCCTCTTTGTCCGAAGTGAAAATTCACACCATTCTACAAAACAAATAGGAGCAAAACATGAAATATATTCTTTTGGTCACTACCGCTCTGTTTTTTCTAAGCGGCTGTGCAGAACCTTCAAAACAGATCGAAACAGAAAACCTTCCCGGTGTTGAAAGTGTCACTGAAAACAATAGCCATATTTACACATTTCACGGATCTCTGAAAATCAGAGGGGCAAACGCTATTTTCGGCGAAGGTAAACCCTCTGAAACTTTGAAAAATGCCATGAAACCGGTTTTTTACAGTATTGCAAAATTCGGACTTTCCAAAAATTACAGATATATGGCTGTTGTCAACGACCGTTTCAACAACCTCTCCGGCTACCCTGTAAACAACTGGAAAGCACTTGAAAGCTATATGAAACTCTACGGAACAAAGCACTACCGTCCAAGTATCACAGACAAAGGCGGTATTGAAAATCACGGACGTGCCTCTGTCAAAGTTGTTTATTTCAAAAAGAGACCCAAGGGCCTTTTTCTGTGGGATCTGAAACAGCTTGAAAGAGATACACAACAATAGCAAAAACAAAGAGAAGGTATATTTCTGAGTATGTTATAATCTCTTCGAGAATAACAGAAGGCATATGATGAATAAACTCTGGTACACAATGGCAGCTGCCTGCATACTGATTTTCATAGCAGGCTGCCATGAAGCTGATCAAGTCCTCTACCCCATAAGTCAAGTTTCCGAAGAACTCAACGCTACTTCTACACACTTTTCACTTCCTATCGGAGATCTTCCTTTTTCAGATATCCACTTTAAACACCATTCATTGGTATTGGAAAAGAAATTTTAATGCGGCAAAGAAAAAATGAACTGATCATTGTCGGCGGCGGTGCGGCAGGATTGGCAGCCTCTGTACTTTGCGCCAGAAACGGTCTTGATGTTATACTGCTTGAGCAAAATGACCGTGTGGGTAAAAAGATCCTGGTCTCTGGCAACGGCAAGTGCAACATCGGCAACACACACATTGCTGCGCAGCGTTTCCACTCCCAAAACCCCGATTTTGTCGAACAGGTTCTTCAAGGGTACGATGCCAGTACTGTAAAGAAGTTTTTTCACTCCATTGGACTCGAACTTGTCGAAGAAAAAGAGGGCAAACTTTTTCCCATGTCAATGCAGGCTACCAGTGTCGTCGAACTGCTCGCATTTGCCGCACAGGAGGCAGGTGCCAAAATTCTCTGCAACTGTACTGTCAAGCGTATTGACAATATTGACAACCACTTTACAGTAGAGACTTCTCAGGGAACCTACACAACCCGCAGGCTGCTGCTTGCTTCGGGATCGGTGGCTGCACCCAAACTTGGCGGCTCGAGTGCCGGTTATGCCTTTGCCACCCGCATGGGGCACACCCTTGTACCACGACATCCTTCACTTGTACAGCTTATGAGTGAAGAGCGCTGGGTAAAGCAGTGCGCGGGGGTGAAACTGCCCGGTATTGCCACCCTCTTTACCAACGGGGTACAGACAGTCCAGAAAGAGGGCGATCTGCTCTTTACCCCCTACGGCATCAGCGGTCTTGCCATACTCGATCTCAGTCGGGAAGTGAGCCTTCATCTCGCACAGTTCGACTACTGTGAACTCTCGCTTGACCTGATACCCCGATTCACCAAAGAGCAGCTGACCAATCTGCTGCTTGGCAGAGTTGATACCAAAAGCCACAAGCCCCTTCCACTCTGGCTGCAGGGAGTTCTGCACAAAAAACTGATACCGCACATTCTTGGCGTGTCAAAATGTAAAGCCAAAACGGAAAAAGAGCTGAACAGAAAAGAGATAGGCAAGCTTGTCTATACACTGAAGCATCTGAAGCTGAGTATTTCGGATACCAAAGGCTTCGAACATGCCGAAGTGGCAACCGGCGGAGTTGATACCTCCGAGGTGAACCCTGAGACAATGATGTCAAAAATTGTCAAAAATCTCTATTTTGCCGGAGAGATCCTCGATGTGGACGGTGACAGAGGCGGGTTCAACTTTCACTTCGCCTGGGTAAGCGCCATGCGGGCGGCGAAAACGGTATCAATCTCAACATAAAAAAGTGAAACGCCTGCCGAAACATATTTATTTCAATAACTTACCCGAACCTCTTCTACCATCAGCTGCAGTGTCGTATTACCCCTGAAATGGTTTTCACTGACAGTATAAACAATATCGGCTCTCATACCGGGTTCATAGACTGTTTCTGTCTTGAACTGTACTCCCTGATGTGTTACACCGTCCTGTTCAAAGAGAAAACGCAAATGGTTTCCCTCTTTTCCCATTTTTCCTGCCTGGAGAATCTGTACATTGCGTGTCAGAAATTTCGGTACCGGATTTCCCTGTCCGTAAGGTTCAAATTTTTTTAGCAGTCCGGTAAGACTGAAAGAGATGTCATTAAAATGCAAACTGCCGACAATATCAGGATCTTCCATCGCCATATGGTCATCTGTAGTTTCATAATGTTCCTGAAGCGCATCGATAAAAGAGTGTAGATTGCACGCTTCCAAACTCAAACCGACTGCTGCAGCATGGCCGCCGAACTTCATAAGCAAGGGTCGTGTTTTATCTACCAGTGCAAAGAGGTCGCAGCTGCCGAAACTCCTGCCGCTCCCCTTCAGTACACCCTCTTCGCTTTTACTCAATACAATACACGGTTTTTTCAATGCTCTGGCCACTCTTGCAGCAACAATACCCACAACCCCCTCATGCCACGATTCTCCGGCAACCACAATCACGGAAGCATCTTTATCAGCTGATGCAAGAGCCTCTTTTGTAATTTCCAATTCTGTCGCTTTCCGTGCTTCGTTGAAGTCAATAAGCCGCTGCAGACGTACCCTGGCATCATAAATATTTGAAGCGGTAAGAAACTCAACGGCATAGGAAGCATCTTCCATACGTCCGGCGCTGTTGAGTAGCGGACCTAGAAAAAAGCCTATGTCTTCGGCACTCAATATCTCTTTTTGTGCATATTCTCTGTAGGCTCTGATGGCAGGGCGATTGCTTCTGGAAAGAGACTGTAATCCTGCAATCACCATGGTTCGGTTGATATGTCTAAGCGGCATCATATCCGCAATAATGGCAATCGCTGCCAGCTCCATATAGAATTTCATATCGATCGGCACATCAAGTGCATTTTTCAAAGAAGCGATCAAATACCACGCAATTTGCGCACCGCACACTTCATCGTAAGGAAACGTACATTCAGGTTGTTTCTGGTCAATGATGGCATACGCTTCCGGCAGTTCGGGCGGCAGCAGATGATGGTCGGTAATGATCAGGTCAATTCCCTTCTCTTTACACAGCTTCGCTGCATAGACAGCTGAGATACCATTATCGACCGTAACGGCAAGATCGGTATCTTCGATTCGCGGAATGATATTTTCCGAGAGTCCATAGCCGTCTGTAAAACGGTTGGGAATAATCCATGCAACAGGGTAATCGATCTCTTCAAAAAAAAGACGCATCAATGTCGTAGAAGTGACACCATCGACATCATAGTCCCCGATAATAGTAATTTTTTCTTTATTTTGGATGGCTTTGACAATGCGCGCTGTCGCTTTGTCCATATCTTTGAACGTATGCGGTTTAGGAAGATCGTTTAGGGTAAGAAAGCCCTCCTCAAAGCGTGATTGAAGCAAAGAAGAGAGTTTATTGAGTGTAAGGGGTTCAGGCATCTTTTTGGGATGCTGCCATGGCTGCTTTTACAAATGCCAGAATAGCCGGGTTGGCATGCTGCAGACGGGAAGTGAATTCGGGGTGGAACTGTACACCGAGGAACCATGGATGGTCTTTGATTTCTACCGCTTCGATAAGACCGTGTGATTCACCAGTAATTTCCATTCCGTTCGCTTCAAAATCTTCCCGATACTTCGGATTCGCCTCATAGCGATGGCGATGGCGCTCATAAATGACAGGGGCATCATATGCTTCTCTGAGTCTGCTTCCCTCTTTGGTTTCACATTCGTATTCACCAAGTCTGAGTGTCCCGCCCATAGGAGAAGTAGTGGTACGTACCTGCTTGGAACCGCTGGCATCGATAAATTCGTCGATAAGATAGATAATAGGATGTTTTGTATGTTCATCAAATTCTACAGAGTTGGCATCCTCATATCCAAGTACGTTTCTGGCAAACTCTACCATACTCAGCTGCATACCAAGACAGATACCAAGGAACGGTATTTTGTTCTCCCTTGCATACTGAATGGAGAGAATTTTTCCCTCTACCCCGCGCTCGCCAAAACCTCCGGCAACCAGTACACCGTCAACATTGGACAAATATTTTGCCGCACCATCCTCTTCCACCTTTTCCGAATCGACCCATTTAATGTTCACACGGCTGTCAAGATGCGCACCCGCATGGATAAGCGCCTCGGTCAATGATTTGTAGGATTCTTTAAGATCAAGGTATTTTCCGACAAAAGCGATTTTCACTTCCTCTTTTGGCATAATGATCTTATGTACCAGATCGGTCCATTCATCCATCTGAGGTTTGCACTCACTCAGTTCCAACTGTTTGCAGATAGGGGTTAAAACATCCTGTCTGAGGAAATTCAGCGGTACCTGATAGATCGTAGCAGCATCTTCTGCAACGATAACAGAGTCCTCCTCCACATCACAGCTGTAAGCGATTTTACGCTTAATATCACTGCTGACAGGCACTTCTGCACGCAATACCAGCATATGCGGGGCAATACCGATACGGCGAAGTTCCTGAACAGAATGCTGTGTCGGTTTGGTTTTCAGTTCTCCGGCCGCTTTGATATACGGCAGCAGTGTGACATGAATGTTCATGACATTGCTTTTACCCAGTTCATGCTTGATCTGACGGATCGTTTCAAGGAAAGGTAAACCTTCAATATCACCTGTAGTTCCGCCAAGTTCGACGATGAGAATATCTTTCCCTTCACCCGCACGGAATACCCGTTCTTTGATTTCATTTACAATATGGGGAACGACCTGAATGGTTTTTCCAAGGTATTTCCCTTTACGTTCATTCTCAATAACTGTTTTATAGACCTGACCTGTCGTAAAGTTGTTGTTTTGGGTCAATGATGTATCGAGAAATCGTTCGTAATGTCCAAGGTCAAGGTCTGTTTCAGCACCGTCTTTGGTTACAAAAACTTCTCCATGTTCAAGAGGAGACATGGTTCCGGGGTCAACGTTGATATAGGGATCAAGCTTAAGGACTCCGACCCTTTCGCCGGTATGCTTAAGCAATGTTCCGATACTCGCAGCGGTAATACCTTTTCCAAGAGAACTGAGTACGCCACCTGTTACAAAAATATATTTGGTTGAATTTTCATTCATATGCATAATTTCCTTATCCTACAATCGGCATGATGATAGTGATGAAGTTCCCCTCTTTGACAATGAAAGGGGTACTTGATTCATTAAATTCCATGAAGAATTCTCCGCTGTCTACCTGAGAGATAAAATCAAGAATATATTTGCTGTTAAAAGAGATCTCAAATTTTTCCTGAAGTCCTGTCGCAAGCTCAATTTCTGTCTTTGCTTCTACGTTGTCGGCACTTAATGAATTGAATAGAATGACATCACTCAAAAGTGTCATTTTAATATCCTGAGAGATCGTTGTAATCATTTTGATAGCATCAATCATCTCTTTTTTGGGCAGTTTGATACTGTGCTTGATACTTGAAGGGACAATACGCTGATAGTCCGGATATTTTCCATTGATCAGACGGGTATAGAAATAGTAGTTTTCATTGGCAATAATAAGATTGGTTTCATCATAAAAGATATCGATCTGGTCAAGAAAAAGTTTTTGGATTTCAAGAATCGCTTTTTTTGGCACAATAAGTGAAAGTGTCTCTTCGCTGATACTTGGGATGGTAGCGATGGCAAGTCTTCTGGTATCAGTACCGACCAGATCGGTTGCATCATTTTTAATATTGATCAATGCACCGTTGAGTTCAAATTTGGGATTGTTTGTATCAATAGCAGGAGAGATTTTTTTCAAGTTTTGAATGAGACTGAGAGAGTCAAGTGAAATTTTTGGTTTTTCATCTGAAGAAGGGAAAGCAGGATATCCTTCGGGGTTAAATGTTGGCAGTTTGAATTTGGAATGTCCCTGTTTGATAATGAGGGTATCGTCAAGGAGTTCAAGTGTGATATCGCCCTCTTTAAGAATTCTAATAATATCAAGCAGCTTTTTACCGTTTGCAGTAAGCACCCCTTCGGCTTCTATAAGAATATGATCGGTAATAATACGAAGTCCAATCTCCCCGTCAGTTGCTTTTACGATACATTTTTCATCTTCTGTCTTGAAAAGCACATGGGAGGTGATTTGGCTGGCGTCTTTTTTTTCAAGAAAAGGCTGCAGGTTGATAAGTATCGATTCGATGATCTGTTTGGGTGCTTTGATCTTCATTGACTCTCCTTAATTTTTATAACTTTAGTAGATAGCAGTAGCCCGCCATGAAAATGTGAAAAACGTCTCAAAGTCCTTTTACAGCGTTACTTTCAGCATTATTTGGCAGTTTTGTTTTTTCACATTTGTTCACTGTGTATAATTATATCTTTTTTTCATTCAAGTTTTTAGTGGTTTTTTCTCACTTTTGAGCCGTCTTTTCGGTATCGGTATGTATTTTGTTGGATAGTTCTTCAAGAAGGACTTTGAAGTTTTCATCATTTTCAATGATTTCATCAATTTTTTTCATGGCATGGGAGATGGCACTATGGTCTTTCATACCGAAATAGAGTGCGATCTGCGGCATGGAGTTGGGTGTAAGGTTTCGTGCTAGATAGATGGCTGTACGCCGTGCGTTGACAACATTGCTGGTACGTTTTTTGGATTTGATGTCGCTGGGTTTGACATTGAGTTCACGTGAGACGATCTTGACAATATCATCGATGGTGACATGCTCTTTTTTCTCTTTGAGCTGGTCTTTAATGGCGTTTTGTGCAAAATCAAGGGTGATTTCCTGGTTGAGCATGGATGCAAGGGCATTGATACGGATAATAGTACCTTCAATCTCCCGGATATTATCTCCCATGTGGGTGGCGATGAAGTTGATCACTTCATTGGAGAGTTTGATGCCGTCGAGTTCACATTTTTTCTGGATAATGGCAATCTTGGTTTCAAGTCCCGGAGGCTGGATGTCGGCCATCATACCCCATTCGAAGCGTGTTCGCAGTCTGTCAACGAGTCCCGCAATCTTGTTGGGCGGTCTATCGGCAGTCATGACAATTTGTTTGTTGGCATTGTGCAGTTCGTTGAAGGTGTGAAAGAACTCTTCTTGCGTCTGTTCTTTTCTTGAGAGAAACTGTATATCATCGATCAGCAGGAGGTCACACTCTCTGAACTTTTCCCTGAAACGGTCCATGGTCTGTGAGCGCAGATGGGAGGTGAAAGAGTTCATGAACTGTTCAAGAGTGGTATAGATAACGGTATTTCCGATGGTAACATGGTAGTTTCCTATGGCCTGAAGCAGGTGGGTTTTTCCCAGTCCTACTCCCCCGTAGATGAAGAGTGGATTGTAGAGACGTCCCGGTTTTTCGGCAACAGCTTTGGCGGTGGTATAGGCAAACTGGTTGGACTCACCGACAATGAAGCTCTCAAAGGTCAGTGAGGGGTTGAGGTAGGTACTTTTGCCGTGGCTCTTTTCTGCAGCAACTTTGGGTACAGGGGTATTTTGTTTGCTTTTGGCTTTTCCAACAGTAATCTCTATTTGCGGTTTGACATCGTTTTGAAGTTCAAAAAGATGGGCAAGTTTGTCACTGTATTTGGTTTTGATATATTTGGCTACCAGCATATTGGGTGCATTGAAAACGGCAATATTGCTTTTGGATCGCCGGGTATCATACACCAGTTTTTTAATGTAGCGTTCATATTCCGTCTGAGGAATCTCTTTTTTCAGTTCAAAAAGTACTTTCTGTCCGATGTTCATGGGGGTAAAACCGCCTGTTGCCAAAGATTTTCACATTTTATATAGGGGTGAAAAGAAGATGTGAATAACTAATGCAATTTTAGCTTAGATTAGCTAAAATAAGGCAACTAACACAGGGTGAACAGTTTTATTCACGATGTGAACAAAGGTGTGAATGAATATTTTGGGAATCGACCCGGGAAGCCGTAATCTCGGCTATTGTATCCTTCATTGGGACGGGAAAAAGTTTTCACTGGTAGAAGCAGGGCTGCTCAAGATCAAAACCACTGTACTTCAGGAACAGATCGTAGAGCTGGTGGAGGGGTTTGACATCATTTTAAAATCCCATACCATCGATGAAGTTGCCATTGAAGACATCTTTTATGCCTATAACCCGAAAACAGTGCTTAAACTGGCACAGTTCCGTGGAGCACTTTCATTGAAAATTTTGCAGGAGGTAGGATATTTTTACGAATATACGCCGCTGCAGGTGAAAAAAGCAGTCACGGGCAACGGAAAAGCGGCAAAGGAGCAGGTGGCATTTATGGTTAAACGGCTTCTGGGGATCAAAAAAGAGATCAAACCGCTGGATATTACCGATGCTATGGCAATTGCGCTCACACACCTTCAGCGGGTGAAGATGCGCAAAACATAGATCAGTTGCTCAGAGGTTTTTGGGTAGCTTTCTGCTCTTTCATAATAATAAAACGTTTTTTGGGAACGGTAAAAGTCTCTTTTTTGTGTCCTGCCGTTGACTCTTCGATGATCTTGTCGTAGAGGTAAATGTCGTGTTTAAAGTAGGCAAGGCCATTCTCTTTGTAGACAGTAAAGTAGACAATGTGTATGGGAATGGGGCGTTTGAGCCGAATAGTCGTCGGTTTGTCTGTTGCAATGATCTTGTCGATATCTTCCTGGGTGTAGTGTCTGCGAGCGTGTTGGAGTACAAGGCGGGCAAGATCGAAAGGCTGTTCGACACGCATACAGCCTGAAGAGTAGACTTTGTATCGGCGGTCAAGCAGATTTTTATTGTCAGTGTCGTGCAGATAGACGGCATACTTATTGGGGAACATGAATTTAATACGCCCCAGTGCATTGCTGTCTCCGGGGAACTGCACGAAACGCCATGGCACTTTTTTGTCACTATGCTCATAGGGGTCAAGGTCTTCCTGTGTAATTTCAACTTCTTTGTTGCCGCGGAAAACATGGATGTTGTGATCGATAAGGTAGTTGGGGTTTTCACGCAGTACGTGGATAAGGTCACGTTTAATGAGATTGTCCGGAATGGTCCAGGTAGGGTTGATGACCACGTACTCCAGTTTGTCGTCAAAAATAGGGGTAGGACGGTCTATACGCCCGACAACGACCCCTTTTTTCATGACCATCTCCCCGTTTTTGTAGTAGCGCAGGTTGAAATCGGGAATGTTTACTTCAATATATTCGTTTTCAAAGTGTTTTGGGTAGAGTTTGGTCTTGTCGAGGTTAACGATAATAGCCTGAATGTTCTTGCGCGCAGGCTGATTGAGATACCATGTCATTGTCTTGTCTACCTGTCCGGTGACTTTGAGCAGGTAGCGTTTCTGATAGGTAATGACCGCACGGCGGAGTGTTTCATCAAATCTGCTGTCGATAGGAGCATTTTTTGGGTAGTCTCCGGAAATCTGAAGCCGTTTTTTTACCAGTTTGACGCGGGAGGAGTAGTCACCGGGTTTAAGGGGTGTATTGCTATAGGGAATCTTTGGAAATGTATCCATACGGCGGTATTCTTTGAGAAGATCTACCAATTTACGGTAGCGTTCTTCCAAAGGAAGGAGTGAAGTCAGGTAAGGATAGATATTGCCATTTTTGGCTGCAGCAATAAGAGGACCGTGGGGTGGAAAACGTTTGGGGTGCATCTCCCAGACAGCTTTAATGTCATTGCTCTCTTCGAGGGCTTTGAATTTTTTCTGTACCAGTCCCCAGTCAACATCACCCTCAACAATGAAGCGCACCAGTCTGACATAGGAGTTTGTCAGGAGCAGATCGAGCCGTGCATAAACGGCGGCCTTCTTCGCAGGTGATATAGCATTGTTGTCAAGATAGAAGAGCAGCTTTTTGATTGCCTTCTGGTCAAAGTGTTTGTTTTTGTAGTTAAAGAGGGGATCTTTGATCGCCTGGATCAATTGCGCCATCTTCTCTTGATTCTCCGCACCGATCCAAAGCGGTTTGTTTCCTGTTTTGGCATACACTTCTTTGACAATGGCACCGTCTCTGCCTTTGAGCTTGGTAGCAATGCCCTGCTTGAGGTTGGCAGTGATGTTTTCCAGCGTGAGAGGCTGTGCAAAAGAGAGACTGCATGCAAGCAGTAAAAGTATAACGAGTTGTAAAAATTTCACGTAAATGTGTCCTTAAAGGGATTTGTACTGTTTGTCGATCAGCTGCAGGTACTTGACCGGAGTCACTGCTTTCATTGCTTCGGCAAGCCAGCGTATCTGGAACCATGCTGCGCCGCTGTCTCGCAGATCGAAATAGTTTTTAAGACTGCGGATGTTGAATGTAACGACCATGTCAACTTTCCAGTTGTCCGAGACGATGTGCTTGAAAGCGTCACCGACATTACGTTTTTTCTTGCCGCACTCAAGTGCTTCGTAGAGTGCCTGGGCATCGCCTTTGTGCTTTTCAATCAGGGGCAAAGAGGATTTGGCTACGGCATTGGTGATGAAATTTTCATCTCTCTCAAGCTGGAAGCGGAGCTTGTCGTAGATGGCACGGATCTCGATGGCAAGGTAAGCTTCATCGGCAATGACAAAAAGATCAAGTGCAAGCATCTTTTCAAGAAAGAAATGAAATCCTTCATTTGCTTCACGTGACGCGACAAATGCATTGATGACAGAGGACATCGTATAGCGGGTAGAGCGTACCGATATTGCCTGAATACGGTGGCGTGCATGCTCCTGGAGTACACCTCTGGAAGTACCGCGGATGAGATAGCTGAGCGTGGCGTGTTCGATGATGGAGTGGTGGTGGTGTACCCATGCAAGGTTGGCAAGCAGATCGGAGCGTTCAATGGCATTGATGGCATCGGTATCGAGCTGCTTGGGAGCGGCTTTGATACATGCGTTTTCGGAGTTTTCGAAACTGTCATAGCAGGTGCGTGCAGCGATCTCGGCAACACCGAGACCGCTCTCCTGAAGCAGGGTCACTTCGGGTTTTTTGTAGAGAATGTGGTACTTTTCGCTTGTTTTGCCGCTGTCCATAGCCCGCTCCGGTTTGATTTTAGGTACAATTATAGCAAAATAAAATAATGCGACATTTCCCAAGGAAAGATATGAAACCCTATGAACGATTTCACCCCTTTCAAAATGACTTCAGAGACCCTTTTTCCCGTGACCGTGACCGTGTCATCCACTGCAGCTCTTTCAGACGGCTCGAGTACAAGACACAGGTTTTTCTCAACCATGAGGGGGACTATTTCCGTACCCGTTTGACGCATTCTCTGGAGGTCAGCCAGATTGCCAGAACACTGGCACGCCAGCTTGGACTTAACGAAACACTTGCCGAAGTGATCGCCCTCTCTCACGATCTGGGTCATACACCTTTCGGACATGTGGGCGGTGATGAGCTTGACCGGCTGCTCAAAGCCGATGGACATCCGCTGGGGTTTGAACACAACTTTCAGTCCTTCCGTGTATTGACAAAGCTGGAAAAACGTTACAAGGAGTTTGACGGGCTTAATCTCACCTTTGCTACGCTTGAGGGGGTGATCAAGCATTCCTACCCCTACGAAAAACCTTTTCTTAAAGGACTTGATGAACGTTTTGCACTCGAAAAACACCCCAGTCTCGAGGCGATGGTGGTCGATCATGCCGATGAAATCGCCTACACTTCACATGATATCGATGACGGAGTGAAGTACGGACTCATCACCTTTGACGATCTGCTTGAAGAGCCGCTTTGTCAGCGTGTGGATGCGATGGTGGAAGAGGAAGGTGTCTCCCGTGATGAACCGCTTTACCGTCACCGTTTTGTTGCAGGGCTTATTAAACTTCTGGTAGAAGATTTTATTGAAAATTCCCGAGAGAAGACTGCGTATTACAGAAAAGAAGAGCCTATTTGTGCGACTATTGATGCGAAAGAACCTTTGCCTGCAACCTTCTCCAGAGAAACAGCAACTCAGCTGAAACTGCTGAAAAAACGTCTTTTCAAACAGCTCTACAAACATGAAAAAATCGCTCGGAAAATGTATGCGGGAAAGCAGTGCATGCAGGGGCTCTACAAAGCATTCAGTGAAGACTGTGATCTGCTCCCTTCCCATCAGAAAGCGTTGTTTGACGTACGAAGTCCGCACAGAGTGGTGGCTGACTATCTTGCCGCCATGACTGACCGCTACGCGATGAAAACCTACCATGAACTCTACGGGCTTTCACTCTAAATCCCAAATATAGTAAGTTTTGGATATAATGCGCGAAAATTAGAGGGCTGCACGCCCTTGATACGATAGGAATTTTCATGCAAAAAATCAAAAACATCGCTGTTATCGCACACGTCGACCACGGCAAAACCACACTGGTAGACGAACTTCTCCAGCAATCGGGTACTTTCGCTGCCCACCAGCAGGTAGACGAGCGTGTCATGGACAGCAATGACATCGAAAAAGAGAGAGGGATCACCATTCTCTCCAAAAACACTGCCATTACCTATGGTGATCACAAGATCAACATCATCGACACTCCGGGTCACGCCGACTTCGGTGGTGAGGTTGAGCGTGTTCTGAAAATGGTCGACGGCGTATTGATGCTGGTCGATGCACAGGAAGGGGTTATGCCTCAGACCAAGTTCGTTCTCAAAAAGGCGATTGAGCTTGGACTCATTCCGGTTGTCGTTATCAACAAGATCGACAAAGACGGTGCAGAACCTGACCGTGTACTCGATGAAATGTTTGACCTGCTCGTTGCACTCGATGCAAACGAAGAGCAGCTGGAGTTCCCGGTACTCTACGCAGCAGCGCGTGACGGGTATGCCAAATGGAACCTTGAAGATGAAAACAAAGACATGACACCGCTCTTTGAAGCGATTTTGGAGAAAGTCCCCTACCCCGAAGGATCACCGGATAATCCGACACAGGCTCAGGTTTTCACACTTGACAGTGACAACTTTGTCGGACGTATCGGGATTACCCGTATCTTTAACGGCAAGGTGAAAAAAGGTGACGAGTATATGCTGGTCAAGGCTGACGGAGAAAAGGTCAAATCCCGTGTCAGCAAACTGATCGGATTTAAGGGACTCGATCGTATCGAGATCGACGAAGCGGAAGCGGGTGACATTGTTGCCATTGCAGGATTTGCCGACATCGATGTAGGTGACTCCATCTGTGATCCTGCCAATCCTGTACCGCTCGATCCGATGCATGTCGAAGAGCCGACACTCTCAGTTATTATGTCTGTCAATGACGGCCCTCTTGCAGGAACCGAAGGGAAACATGTCACTTCCAACAAAATCCGTGAGCGTCTTGAAAAAGAGATGGAAACCAACATCGCTATGCGTATGGAACCGATGGGAGATGCTTCTTTCAAAGTTTCCGGCCGTGGGGAGCTTCAGATCGGTATTTTGGCAGAAAATATGAGACGTGAAGGGTTTGAATTTCTGCTGGCGCGTCCTGAAGTGGTCGTCAAAGAAGAAAACGGTGTCAAAATGGAGCCGTTCGAACATCTTGTTGTTGATGTTCCTGAAGAGTTCCAGGGGGTTGCCATTGAGAAGCTTGGAAAGCGTAAAGCGGAAATGACAAGCCTCACACCGATGCCTGACGGTACGGTGCGTATTGAGTTTGAAATTCCGGCGCGCGGGCTTATCGGGTTCCGTTCGGAATTCCTGACCGACACTAAGGGCGAAGGGATCATGAACCACTCTTTCCTCGAGTACAGACCTTACAGCGGTACGGTTGTCAGTCGTACTCCGGGAGCACTTATTTCTATGGATAACGGTGAAGCGGTTGCCTTCTCCATCTTCAACCTTCAGGCACGCGGTACCCTCTTCATCAAACCGCAGGACAAGGTATACAACGGTATGGTCATCGGTGAATCGGCACGTCCGGGAGACCTTGAAGTTAACCCTCTCAAGGGAAAACAGCTGACCAATATGCGTACTTCGGGTGCAGATGATGCCATTAAACTGGTACCGCCAAGAGAGATGTCTCTGGAAATCGCCATGGAGTGGATTGAAGATGATGAACTGATCGAAATTACTCCGGAGAGTATCCGTATCAGAAAGAAACATCTCGATCCGGCAATGCGTAAGCGTGTTCAGAGAGACAAGAAGAATGCAAAATAGGTTTTTTATCAAAGTT
>JALWHT010000123.1 GCA_026983515.1 Sulfurovum sp. | reverse complement strand
TATAGCCGTTGTTTTCAAAAAAGTCAATGGTGTACTGAAAGATCTGCAGCTTGACATCAGGGCTTGGCAGGGTGGTTTCATCAAATTTTCGCATCGTTTTCTTCAGCCAGGGTACATGGGCGTAGTTAAAGACTGCCAGTCTGTCCGGCTCAAGGGAGAAAGCTTTTTGCAGGGTAGCTTTGAAGCTTTCGAAGGTTTGATAAGGCAGGCCGTAGATAAGGTCAACATTGATTGACCCAATACCATATCTGCGTGCCAGATCAACAGCAGCTTTGGTCAGTTCGTAGGGCTGAATGCGGTGAATTTCCTGTTGGACTTTCGGATCAAAATCTTGCACTCCGAAGCTGATACGGTTAAAACCGTGCTTTTGAAACACTTTCATCTGCTCTTCATTGAAAAAACGGGGGTCTATTTCGACACTGATCTCGGCATCATCACTCCAGTTAGGAAACTTCGATTTGATATAGCTGACAATTTCGTCCAGTTCAAACGCTTTGTAAAAGGTAGGAGTACCGCCACCAAAATGAAATTGGATCACTTCTCTGGAAGTATCCAAATGCTGTGCAAGGATATCGATCTCTTTTTTGAGATATTCAATGTATTGGCTGAGCTTCTCCTCTTTGGAGGTAAAGACTACGTTGCAGCCGCAGAAGTAACAGGCGCTGCGACAAAACGGCAGGTGTACGTAAAGTGAGAGTTTCTCATCGCCCTTTTCCAGGTAGTCGATGTAGTTGTCATATTTGAATTCATCGCTGAACTCCAGTGCGGTAGGGTAGGAGGTGTACCGGGGACCGGGTTTGGAGTATTTGCTGAATTTTTCTAGATCAATCGTGCTCATGGTTTTCCTTGCATAAGTATAATGTAGGGTGCTGTACCCTTACAGCACGCTGTAAAAATGGTGTTGTCGGGGGACAACACCCTACGGGCTGCTATTGGCGGTGCTGATCGAGCCATACCATAATGCCCTTCTGCGCATGCAGACGGTTTTCTGCTTCAGTGAAGATCTCATCGGCGTGTTTTTCAAATGTCTCTTCACTGACTTCGTATCCGCGGTAGGCAGGCAGGCAGTGCAGGAAAATGGCATCTTTTTTTGCAAGGGACATCATCGCTTCATCGACCATGTAGCCCTCAAAGGCTTTGAGGCGGATCTCTTTTTCATCTTCCTGACCCATACTGACCCACGTATCGGTGGTTACTACATCACAATCTGCAACAGCTGCTTTTGGGTCATTGCCAAAAATGAGTTTTGCGCCGCTCTCTTTGGCAAACTCCCCGGCTTTTGCAACCACCTGCGGGTCACACTCATAGCCCTTTGGGGTAGCGATGCGCAGTTCAAATCCGAGCTTGCTCGCCAGCATCAGCCAGGAGTGTGCCATATTGTTGCCGTCTCCGACATACGCACAGACAGGATTGTCGGCTTTGCCAAACTCAAGCATTGTCAGGTAGTCGGTCATCAGCTGTACGGGGTGGTAGCTGTCGGTAAGACCGTTGATGACGGGGACTTTGGAGTAGGCGGCGAACTCTTCGAGCTTGCTTTGCTCAAAAGTACGGATCATCACCATGTCCACCATGCGGCTGATGACACGCGCGGTGTCTTTCATTGGTTCACCCCGGCCAAGCTGAATGTCATTGGCTGAGAGAAAAAGCCCTATCCCGCCAAGCTGATAGATACCGGTTTCAAAACTTACACGGGTACGTGTAGAGCTTTTTTCAAAGATCATCCCCAGTGTCTGGCGCTCCATATAGGGAACGAACTCTTTGTGTTTGGTTTGCGCTTTGATCTTCTGTGCCAAAGCGATCATCTCCAGCAGCTCCTCTTTGGTGAAGTCTGCCAGTGTCAAAAAGTGTCTCATCGGACTATCCTTATACACTGTAAAATTACAGTGCAAATTTAAAAGAGATTATTTTACCATAGTTGTGCTTGTTTAGGTTTGAAGCGATCTTTTCCCAAATCTCGAAATAGAAATTCACGACTTTGCATAAAACCATCGCCGAACCTACGGCTGCGACTCAAATTTTCTGCAAACCCCGTAAATACGAGCATAACGCAAATTCAAAGAATCCTATTTCGAGATTTGGGCTTTTTGTCATTGAACGCTTTTTACTTTCACCCCAAGTTCCGTAGCGATCGCATAGGCAACCAGGTGTGCGATCTTCTTCAGTCGTGGTTTGAGCCAGTGTGTCTGTTTTTCGCAGGTGATCTCACCCAGTTCAAGTACTAAAAACTTTTTTGCATGAATGGTACGGTAGGCGTAGTAGTGTTTGAGGTTGTTTGTAAAATTGTCTTTGTGCCAGCGAAACGGAAAATAAGGTTTATAAACGGCTTTCCAGTGTTGTGCAAAGGTGTGTGAATCATTGGTATCGGGGTAGCCCACCGATGCGCCGGAACGGCAAATATGTTTTGCCGAGTCAAAGTGGATGGCTATCGCGATGTTGGCACGCAGTGGTGCGGTGTCTGCCGGTACACGTTTGACCTCTATGCCCCATTTTCGAAGTATTTTTGCCGCTTCATCGGCAACGTAGATGTTCCATTCTACTTCTTTGTAGCTTTTGCACACTGCTCCTGTATTGCCGCAGGTACGTCCCTCGTGTCCTGCCTGAATGACAACGGGAATTGGCGGCTTGAGTGCTTCGTAGAAAATGTAGCCTAACAGTAAAAAAATAAGCAGTGCAAAAAAAGCGGTGGTTTTGTGTTTGAGATACATGGTGCGATTATAGCTAAAAGCGTATTTATAAACCTGTAGGGTGTTGTGCCCTCACAACACCAAAACATCGTATAGCAATCCCAAACTTCATCATATTTGAACATAGAAGGTGTTGTCGAGGGACAACACCCTACGCGATTACTTTTGAAGCAACTCCGCTGCTTCCTTCGCATGGTAGGTGATGATGATATCTGCACCTGCACGTTTGAAACCGAGCAGGGTTTCCATCATGACCCTGTCATAGTCGATGACACCGGCTTTGGCTGCCATCTTGAGCATGGAGTACTCGCCGCTGACGTTGTAGACGGCAAGTGGAAGGGTGGTGTTTTCCCGTACATCACGTATGACATCCATGTAGGCAAGGGCAGGTTTGACCATCAAAATATCTGCACCTTCCATTTCATCGGCAACAGATTCTGCGATCGCTTCGCGGCGGTTGGCGGGGTTCATCTGGTAGCTTCGGCGGTCACCAAAGCTTGGAGCACTCTCAGCAACATCACGGAAAGGGCCGTAGTAGGCAGAGGCAAATTTGGTAGAGTAGCTCATGACAGGAAGGTTGACAAAACTGGCACTGTCAAGCCCTTTGCGTATAGCTTGAATCATACCGTCCATCATACCGCTGGGTGCGATCATGTCGACGCCTGCCTTGGCATGTACCACTGCCTGTTTGGCAAGATTATCAAGGGTAATATCATTGTCAACAGTTTCAAGTACCGGATCAAGTACACCGCAGTGGCCATGGTCGGTATATTCACAAAAACACAGATCGGTGACAACGAACATATCCGGATGTGCCGCTTTAATGGCTCTGACCGTTTCGGCAATAATGCCGTGTTCGCACATGGCATCGCTTCCTACCGAGTCTTTGACATCGGGAATACCAAAAAGAATGACCGATTTGATGCCCAGCGCTTTAAGAACCTCGCACTCCTTGACAATCTCGTCAATACTCATTTGATAGACACCGGGCATAGAGGCGACCTCTTCCTTGATCCCCTCACCGCTCTTGGCAAAAAGCGGATAGATAAAGTCGTTGACTGTCAGTGTCGTCTCCTGCAACAGGTCACGCAGTACCGGATGGATTCTTTTACGTCTAAATCGTGTAAACATAGTTATAAGCCTTGGTAAATATAGTTTGACACCATTTTACCAAAAGTTTTTAATTTTTAATTTTTAATTTTTAACTTCTACAGTATAATCCCACCATGAAAAACATAGAGATCTCACAAATCGCCTCTTTACCGACAAAGCACGGCACGTTCAAGATACAAGCATTTAAGGATGATCTTGGAAAAGAGCATTTGGCTGTATTTACCGACAACCTCTCTCAGCTTGAATCGCCTATTGTGCGTGTCCATTCGGAGTGTTTGACGGGGGACGCCATCGGATCGGTCAAGTGTGACTGCGGTGAACAGCTGGATTACGCACTCGACCTCATTGCCAAAGAGGGTGGACTGGTCATTTATCACCGTCAGGAAGGGCGAAATATCGGGTTGCTTAACAAAGTCAATGCCTATGCCTTACAGGATCAGGGGCTCGATACTGTCGCAGCCAATCATCAGCTGGGGTTCCGTGCGGATGAACGGACGTATGAAATTGTCGAGTTCATTTTGCACCATCTGGGTATCAAAAAACTTAAACTGCTGACCAACAACCCCGCCAAAATTGAGAGTCTTCCTGATATAGATATTATTGAACGCCTTCCTATTAAAATGAAACCGAATCCCCATAATGAGGCGTATCTCAAGACGAAAAAAGAGCAGATGGGGCATCTGCTGTAGCAGTACTGAAGCACTTCTTTTTCTCTCCAATTTTTACTTCATGAACACTGTTTTATAAATTATGGTAGAATAAAGAAGATAAAAAATATCGTTTCACCCTGAAAAAGGTGTTGCGTATTGCAGGAAAAATGATGCAGAGAGGCAAAAAAGTAAAACAGATTTTATATCTTTTTTTTATTGTTTCATCCCTGGCATGGTCTACGACAGTGACGGTTGACAATAACGAAAGTGAACATATTGCCGACAATACATGTTTCAATAAAACTTTTGTAGTTACTGAAGATATCACAGTAAGCAGGATACGTCTCGATGTCAATATTACCCATACATGGCGTGCAGACTTGGATCTTGCATTGACGTCTCCAGCTGGTATGTCAGTGGATGTTACCAGTGACAACGGTGGCAGAGCGGATAACTTGTATGTCTACTTCCGGGATGATGCTGCCGAGTCCATTACAGATGATGATCAAGATCATACAACGATGGTGGAACGTCGTCCTGAAGAGAGTTTTGATACTTTTTATGATGAAAATGCCAGTGGTACCTGGACACTTCAAATATGTGATGATGCAGGGGGAGACACGGGAACGTTCCACAATGCTGCATTGCATATCGATGCTTTTCCTCTTGGGGAAGGGTTGCAGGTTGACTTCCGCATGGATGAGTGCTACTGGCTTGGAGGAGCGAACGGGGTTGATGACGATGTGAAGGACAGCTCCGGAAATGGACTGGATGCCCAGTCACGCAATAAAGCGAACAATACCCAGGCCAATGCAAAGATTTGCCGTGCGGGTGATTTTGTCAATACTTACAGTGATCCAAATAAAAGTGATGCGGTTTTTTATCCGAATGAGACAACTCCGGAAACTAATGTTGGTAAAAATGTGCCTTTCAGCGTATCGGCATGGCTCTATAGACACGATAATGACAAATGGATGGCAGCAGTCATTAAAGTGAGTGATGAAAGCTGGGCAGACGGATGGGGTCTTGAACACGCAAATGGAGCAGGCAATACCATCAACTTTTTTGTAGACGGTTACCAAAACTATGCACAGGCATCATTGGCAACAGATACATGGACACATATTGTGGCAACCTATGACGGCAGTACCATCCGTCTTTACAAAAACGGTACGTTGGTAGCTACCAAAAGCCAAACTTCCTATACCCCGGGGTCGCATGCCGTAGTGATCGGTGATGATGTGTCCGGGAACAGCATTGACGACAGATGGCAGGGCATTGTTGATGAAGTTAAAATTTTTGGAAGGGTGCTCAGCGAGGCTGAGGTAAAAAAAATCTATGATGATGAAAGTGCCGGAAAAAATTATGACGGAAGTGATCGAGTATGTAAACCATGCAACGGTTCTTCCATTAGTGCCAACAGCTGGGATTTGATAGGTATTCCGGTAGATGACCGTACACAGACAGTAACGGTAGATGATGTGTTTGGTGATGATATGAACGGTACCTACGGTAGTGACTGGGTGGTGTATAAACGTACCTACAGCACAACAGACAACAGCAGCGGCTATCAGCAGCTGGCGATCGATGATGCATTGGAGTTTGGTGCAGGGTACTGGCTTGGAAGCAAACTGGACAACGAATGGTATGTAGACGGTTTGCTGAATGTCGATTACAATTCGACAGACAGTGCCTGTACAGCGGCACAGTGTGTAGAGATCGACCTGACACCGGTAACACATAATTTTGAAGAAGATGGGAATGACGGTACCGGCCCTTACCGTTATAATATGAGCGGATTTATCGGACTGACCAAACCGGTCAACTGGGCAGACTGCCGTTTTGTGATTGATGGTACGGCATATACACCGACAGATGCGAATAATTCCGGATATGCCAGTAAACAGATATGGTTTTATAATGGAACAGGAACAGGGGCAAGTGATTCCTATATTACCTGTGATGATACGATGGATTGTAAGTTGGTACCGTTTAAAGGGTTCTGGGTTGAGCTGCACGGACCGACAAAAGGCAAAAGTGTCAAGCTTTTGATCCCAAAGGAGGAGTGATGCATAAAAATATAATACATTATACGACGTTTTTGTTTCTCCTGATACTTCCCGGGTGGATGACTGGTTGTGACAATACATCAGAGTATATAGCTCAGCCATCTACCGAACCTTCAGAGACAGAGGTAGTTCGTACGGTGGTACCGAAGCCCCCACAGCAGAAGAGTGCAGCATGGTATATTCGTTTAAACGTGGAGAATATACAAACTGGTCAGCGTTTTAACGGAGCGAAATTAGGCGTACTGGACAGGGATGATGCGACACAGGCATATTCGCTTAAAGCTTTTGGAAGTATTGGAAATAGTGGTATCGATTTGGTATTTCAAGATGAGACAGGCAGCGTCTCCGGAGACCAGCTTGTCTATTACCGGCAATCTGAAAATGGTGTAAGGCAGGAGTGGCCGTTCACTGTACGTTCAGGAGACAGCAATGCAACAATAGCTTTGCAGATGGAAGGGTTTTATGCGCTGACTTCCTACATTGACAGCGAAGACCGTATACGCTTCACTGAAACCCGTATAATGGACGATCCAGTATTGGCGCAAATGAAGCTTGTCGACAGTGAAACGGGAAAGGAGGTTCCTGCGATGAGAGAGGGGAAACCGGTTGTTTATATTTTTGATATGAGCGGTAAGCAGACCCATCATTTCAAATGGGTAAAAGAGACCGAGCCGGTACAGATGTCACTTTCAAGTAATCAGGTGTTTTCTACAAAAGTAGGTTTGGAAAAGAGCCGTGTCCGTCAAAGTGCGACCAATGTCCCATTACGCGTATCGTTAAAGCGTACTAAAACCTTCGACATTACCAAGCCACCTAAAGCAGAGTAGTGATGAGTACTGAAAAAGATAACAACCAAGTAGAGAGCCGAAGAGGTTTTCTCAAAAAAACTGTCTACCATGCCCCGGTTTTGTATGCACTTGGATCATTGTTGAAGCCGACTACAATACATGCGGACACTTCCGGAGGTCCTCCGGGGCCTCCGGGAGGGTTATTTTCATTACAATCTTCACGCAGTACCCAAAGTCCTTCCAAAAGAAGTATGAAGCTGCGTTTTTAGATTGCTGTACAGTTAAGTACGTCTAAACTGTGCGACCAGTACAATGAGAGGTAAAATAGCAAAGAGGAAGCATATGGAACATCTTACAAAATCAGAAGATGAGATCGATATTAAAGAGATCTTTTCTGTACTGTTGCGTTATCGGCGTTCCATTTTGTTTATTACGTTGCTGGTCACAGCGGTTTCTGGTTACATTGCCTATATGAAACCTTCCATATACGAAGCACAGGCACTGCTTAAAATAAAACAGCCGGGCAATGGATACTCCGGGGATTTTCTTATGGAAAGTTTTGAAGGCTCCAACAGTGATGTGGAAGATGAACTGGTCGTATTTCGAAGCCGCCCCATTGCGAAAGAGGCATTGAGTACACTCAATCTGGGTACACGCTATTTCCTGCATAAACATTTTAAAACGTATGAATTATATAAAAACACCCCTTTTACAGTGTCCTACTCATATCTATCTCCTGCTATGTACGGACATGCATTTACACTGATCCCGGTCGGTGATAAACATTTCCGTCTGAAACTTGCAGAAAAACACTCTTTTGGCCATACACTGAAAATGCTTTTATCGGGCAGCACTGCATCGAAAAAAACAGCAGTATCGTATGACAAAGTACATCAGTACGGAGAGAAAGTAGAAACACCGTGGTTTTCCCTGACGGTGAACCGTCTTTACCCTATGGGGAATGATGAGTATGCTTTCAGCATTGTGCCAAATGCGTGGATGACACAGTTTGTCCAGGGAGGTATCGGCGCAACGACATTGAATAAATACGGACGTATCATTGCATTGACATTTCATGATACTGTACCGCAGCGTGCTTCAGAGATCGTCAATGCCGTAGCCCAGGCATATATTGCCAAAAATCTTGAACTGAAATCGGAAGGTGCAAAAAAGAAACTGCGCTTTATCGATATGCAGCTGGATGTCATAGAAAAAGCATTGAAAGGCTCGGCACAGAAGCTGCAGCACTATAAAGCCGACAACAGCGCTGTCAACCTTTCCGGGAAAGTACAGCTGGTAGCACAAAAACTGAGTGAGCTTGAAAGCCGTCTGTATCAGCTCAACATGCAGCTCGATATGGCGGAAAGCATAATGAACCATTTGAGAAAAAGCGGCACAGATGCACTGACTACAATGGACTATTCCCCTCTTGAGAGTCCGACACTAAACAGGCTGATGGAGCAGATAGGGCAGGTACGTGCGGAGTATGCGAGTATGCTGGTGAACTATACCCCTCAACACCCGGGTGTTATCAAAAAAGAACGGGAATTGGGCTATCTTAAAAAATCGCTCAAAGAGGCGTTGTCAGCACATATTGAGGCGCTCAAGCAGCAGAAAGAGCGGTTGCTGCAGGAGATCGATACGCAAAAAGCACAGCTTGAAGAGGTACCAGAGCATGAACAGCAGCTCGAACAGCTGACCCGCGGTTTCAGTGTCAATGAAAAAATCTATGCCTTTTTGCTTGAGAGACGGACAGAAACTGCCATTCTGGCTTCCTCCACCATTTCCGGAACACGCATTATAGAAAATGCGAATGTACCGGGGGTTCCCATTAAACCAAAGCGCAAAATGTTTGTGCTTGTAGGGCTCATTCTGGGGCTCATTCTGGGCATTACTCAGGCAATGCTCCGCCATTTTTTCGATAACCGTATCAATACACAGGAAGAGATAGAACAATTGAGTGATGTCAGTATATACGGTGTATTGCCGCTTGCCAGCGGAAGAAAAAATGCCATTGCTTACTATGAAGAATCCATCCGAACACTATGGATCAATCTCGCGTTTGTCAAAAGTACACGGCATGCCAAAGTCATTGCGCTTACTTCTACTATTTCTGGAGAAGGAAAAACATTTACTGCTTTCCACCTGAGCCAAACAATTGCCAAAAGTAGTCATCATAAAGTGATAGTCCTTGACATGGATCTGAGAAAACCGACACTGCATGAAAAATTTGGTATGAAAAATGATACGGTCGGCATCAGTACAGTACTGAGTGGCCGTTATACAGTGAAAGAAGCGGTTAAAACAACCGGTTATGAAAATCTTGATGTCATTTTCAGCGGTTTGAAAGCGCCCAACCCAACCCGTCTTATCATGTCTGATGCTTTTGATGCCATGATAGAAACACTTTCCGAAAGCTACGATTACATTCTTATCGATACACCCCCGGTAGGGATTGTATCTGATGCACGGAAAATTATGTACAGTTCAGACCTGACTCTTTTCCTGTTCAAAGCAGGGTTTTCCAAAAAAGTGTTCCTGCGGGAAATCAACCGTTACAGTGAAGATGAGAATATCAATGTTGGTATTGTACTCAATGGGGTAGACCAGACAAAGTCTTATTACAAAAACGGTTATTATCAGGAAAAATATATGCATGACTATACTCTGCAGAATGAACGGAAGTAGGGGAGCTAAATGGTTTTTGGGCATCAGGTTGATTTTACAGCATATCCTTTTTTAAATGATACATCCGGAGGCATACCTCTGCATTCTCCGATTACTGTTGCACCGAAACAGCTGCCACAGTTTGCATGTCTGTCCGATTACTTTTCCCATTCTGCAAAAGAGGTGCGTTATGGCAGCCATATCCCTTTTTCGCAGATGAAAGGGAAACAACATGAATGGATGCTGGAAGTTACAGATGTGTTGAAGGTGGTGTGGTTTCCGCACAGCCGTACCATTGGCTATGAAGAAGGAGTAGCATTTACGCCAGAACAGTTGCGTTTTTGGGTCTATCATACCTTTCTTCCATTGCTGTTTCAGCTGGAGCAGGTCTATCATATGTTTCATGTCGGCAGTGTAGAAATTGACGGTAAAGCGGTGATCTTTTCTGCGCCTTCTTTTGGCGGAAAGTCGACACTGACCCATTACTGTCTGCAAAGAGGGCACAGATTGCTCGGTGATGATACTCTGGCCATTCACACTGAAAATGACGGCACCTTCCGTGCCGTAGCTTCTTGGCCGTTTGTCCGACCCTATAGGCAGCCTGCAGTACTCGGAGATGCTGCTGAAGCATTTGTGACTTCACCGCTGAAAATAGGTGCAGTGTTTGTCTTGAAACAGGTAGATGGCAATGCAGACATAGATATTGTTCCTCTGAAAGGCATTGAAAAATTCAAGGCGCTCCATGCTGCAGACTTTTCACCCATAGGGTTTTTTAAAAAAGAGTATTTCACGTTTCACATGCAGTTTGCAAAACAGACGCCTCTTTATGAAATAGCGGTACCGCAAAACTTTTCCCGTCTGCCGGAAGTGTATGCTGCCATTAAAGAGATATGTTCTCCATAACTTGAATTCAAACCTCTTGCCATGCCATATGTGTGTTGTATCGGCTGCCCGTTTTCTTTTTAGAGGATTTGGTTGAAAAATGTTATAATTACAAGATTATTCTATGCTATAGTAGTACACTGAACAATTATGCAAATGCCACACCTGCTGTGAAGCAGGGTCGGAAAGCTATGGGTCTTTTTATCTTTTTAAGATCGCCAGGCTGCCTTAATTTGAATATAGAAAAAAAGGGGCTTTCTTCATGCATAAAAAAGAAACACATAACACCCGGCAGACAAAGTCACGCCGTAGTTTTTTGAAAAAAACAGCCTATGCTGCGCCGACACTACTGGTACTGGGTACGTTAACGAAACCGACAAAAGTCAAAGCTGGGTTTGGAGCACCACCAAGTGACCCGGATGGTTCTATAGAGTAGGAAGAAAGGGGAACATAATGGAACAAAATAGTATAAAAATAATCGTTTCGAGCGTTGTACTCGCTTCAACTTCTCTGTTTGCTGCTACATACCCGAATGTACGGGATGATTTCAGTACCGTATCTTATTCCAACAATGACGGAAGTGTTAATTTTAGCAATGACTGGTACGACAGTGAAGATCAGGATCCCTCAACAGGACGGATCTGGATAGAAAACGGATATCTAAATTTTCAGAACTTGGACAATGAATATACCTATAGAGGTTTTGATGCGAGCAGCGCGAGTGGTGTAGCGTATTCGATGGAGATTAAAACAGATGAACTGGAGTCTGAAGCGCTGTATGTAGGATGTTGGGACAGTGGCAATGGTCAATGGGTACAACTGCAGTCTCTTTCAGCTAACAGCGGAAATGGTACGCTACAGGGAAATTTTCCCGCAGCATGTATTAGCAGCGCCTCGTACATAGGTTTTTCCTCAGATAGCGGCAGCAGCTGGACAACGACAGCCAATGCCTCCATAGGGTATGTCAATTTTGATCTTGTACCTGATACGGATGGTGACGGAATAGCAGACAATATTGATATTGATGACGACAATGACGGTATTTTGGATACAGTTGAGTGGACTATTCCCAATTTGGCTCTAAGTGGATTGTGGATTGACCAGGGCAATGCTTTGGCAACAGGCAGTATCGGAACAACAAATATTGATTTTGATTCTGTTGCGGGAGACGGATCGACAGATTGGACTTATAAGCCCAATGATCCGATCAACTCCAATGGCGGCCCGGATCTATGGTCAAATCCTGACATTGTCAATGGAGCCAATGCGCTTTATTTTACATTTGAGAATGCTACCGTCGGTGATACCCGGACTTTAACCGTAACCTTTTCCCAACCCCAAACACATGTCGTCGCACATTTTGACCGTATAGGCGGATCAGATGGGTACAATGCCAACTCCATAGAATTAACGTTGAGTAACAGTGACGTAACGCTTACAAGACTTGCAGGAAATGATCAGTTCATTGCCGATAGTAGCAGTAAAAAAATCTACAGAGATACAACAACAAACCTTACGGATCCTGAGTCGACCAGTAATTCAGACAGTGCCGCTGCGGGGAGTGCTTCTTTTGATAGTACCACGCCGTTTACCACATTGACATTTGATGTTGCCTGGTTGGGCTCCGATGGAAGTGATGCTGTAGAGGTCATTTTTGAAGGAAACTATTCAACGGCATGGGATACTGACGGAGACGGGATTACCGATGATGTGGATCTCGACAGCGACAACGACGGAATACCCGACAATGTCGAAGCTCAAGCTACCTCCGGATATACAGCACCGACTGGAACCGATACCGACGGAGATGGCTTGGATGATGCTTATGACCCTGACAATGGCGGTACGGCAATTGTACCTGTCGATACAGATGGAGATGGTCAGGCAGATACGCTTGACAGCGACAGTGACAATGACGGATACACCGACTGTGAAGAGGGAAATAGCAACGCGCCATCCGATGGCTGTCCAATCACCGATGTGGAAGCCAATGGGCTGGTATCCTGGGCAGGCGGTGGGGCAGATTATATCGATGTCAACGGAAACGTTGACGATCCCACTACCGACCTGGTCAATGAAACGGGAGATACCAGTGAAGTGGCTTATCGGGAATTCCTCTGCGGCAAAGCGTTGATCACCCTCACGGCTTACAACTGGAGAATGATCAGTGTATCCTGCGATACTGGGAGCAACACTATCCAGGATCTCTTTGGCAACTCTTTGGGAACCTATGGTGAGCCAGAAGATGGCGGTCACTGGGTCATGTACAAGCAGAGCGGAAGTGACAACTACGAAACCAACAGCAGCTACCCCAATACCGATAAAACCAAGCTGAGTGCGTCCGATTCCCTCGAAGTGGGCAAAAGCTACTGGATCATCGTTGACGATGATCAGGCCCAGCAAAAGAGCGTCACCATCGATGAAAGTCTCAGCGGCATCAATCCCACATCGACCAAAGATGCCAACGATTCAACGATCGGCATCAACGATCCCGATTTCACCGAAGTTCATCAAAGTTCTCTGCCAAGCAACTACGTTAATGTTGACGGCAACGACAAAAAGTATATGGTGGGCAATGTCTTCCCTTATGCTTTCAATCTCAGGGATCTCTACTTTTCTCATGGGTTGAGTTCGGGAAGTTACTATCCCATGGGAGACAGCAATAACAACACGTACATTGATAGCATCGTCTACACCCACGACAGTAGCGAAACAGGCCATACCGATGGTTACATCGCCATTGATCCTGCTACTCCGGGCTTCGATCAGGGATCGATCCGTCCAATGGAGGGCTTCTTCATCAAGCTTTTCGGATCAACGGATGATCAGGATTCCAATGCTTTTGCTTTCCCGCTGAACATGAGTAATAAACTCTAAGGAGATAGATGATGAATAGATATATGAATATACTGTTAAGCGTTGTAGTAGCTGGTGTACTTTCGGGTTGCCAGCCAGTTGCAGAAGACAACAGTACATTAGACAGCAGTACCACAACAAACCCTAGTACGGATGGAAGCGAATCAGAAAGCCAGACAACGCTAACCAAAGAAGGGTGGTACATGCGTACAACCGTGAAAGCAACTACTTCTGATGGGAAAGTGTATGAACATAAAACAGCTGGTGTTTTTGGTGAGTTGTCTGACAGTGATGCAGGCAAAGACAGCCATGACATTCCGTCTATGGGAAGTGCCAAGCTGTATGTACTGTTTACACCGGATTGGGAAACGGGGAGTACGACCTATTTTTCTGACTATCATCGCTATGAAGAGAGCAACCCACGTGTATGGACATTTCAGGTTGTCAGCCCGTTGAGCGATGCTGCATTGACTTTAAATATTGACGGTGTGTATGATGTGTATAAAAAAGCAGGGGAACCGTTTGTTGAACGTCCTTCGTCTGATGAAAGTTTGAAAAACACATTGCATTTGGTTGACCTTGACAACCAAAAAGTATACACCTATGATGAGCTGGCCAATGCCGGTTTGACGATGGATGGCAAAACGGCCCGCTCTTTCAGATGGGTGATTGGTCCGGTCAGTGATGAAGATATGGAACTGCCGCTTAAACTGCAGGCTGCAGAAAGCAAAACAGACTTACAGGCCGATGCTACGGAACAATCCATTAAAAGCCAAAATGGTTTTGGACTGCCGCCAGAGTGATCGTCAAGGATGAATTCTTGTAGCAACTGCAAGTTTTCTGTTTTAAGGTTTGGCTATATTAGTTCTCCTTTTGTATGCCCTCCTTAGCGGAGGGATTATCCCTCTAAAATATTTCACCGATAAATCTGATTTATGGTATACTCCTGCAACAGAGAATAGAAGGAAGATATACAATGAAATCCCTTTCAATACTGATGGTTGCAGTGTTGTACGCCATGGTTGTCTTCCTTCATGCCTCAGAACCTATTACAGATAAAACAGCACTTCAGAATTTTAATCCCTTTTCACAAAATAAGATATTGAAGGATGCGAAAGAGTAATGAAGTTTACACAACAAGTAAAATTTGCCGATAGTGTGTTTGCCCAGGAAGTAGACGGTGAGATGGTCTTGCTTGACATGAATTCGGAAAACTATTTTGGGCTCGATGAAGTGGGAAGTTCCATCTGGCAGGCGATTGAAGCCCAAGATGGTATGCTTGAGCGTGTACTGGAAGTACTGCTTGACGTCTATGATGTGGAAGAAGAGGTACTCAAACAGGATTTGCTGACCTTTGTGGACAAACTGGCCAAGAGCGGATTGGTAGAAGTGCTGAATGAGGCAGAATAAATGTCACGGTTAAAGCCCTATTTGGAATCGGAAGGTATGAACGTTTCCGATGAAGTAACGAAAAAACTGGAGCAGTTTGCTGCTCTGCTGCTTGAGTGGAACAAGATACATAACCTTACGGGCGCAAAGAGCATAGAGGCTATCTATGCCAATATTGTCGACTCGCTCTATCCGTTAACATTTATTGCAAAGCCTAAAACGCTGCTTGATGTGGGTACCGGCGCAGGGTTTCCGGGGCTGGTACTGGCCATGGCGTTGCCTGAAAGTGAAGTCATACTTGCAGAGCCGCTAAAAAAACGGGTGGCGTTTTTAAAATATGCCTGTATTGATGTCGGAATCCCCAATGTCAGAGTAGAAGCGAAGCGGGTTGAACAGATAGCGCATGCACCGTTTGACCTGATCTCGTCACGGGCGGTGACCAACACGGCGTTGTTACTGAAGTTGACACAAGAGGTAAGTGATGCACATACGTGCTATCTCTTCTATAAAGGGTCGCGGGTATTCGACGAGATCGGGGATGTGCAACATCAGTTAGATTATGATA
>JALWHT010000122.1 GCA_026983515.1 Sulfurovum sp. | reverse complement strand
GGATGTAATGCGAAGTTGTGGTGTTGTGAGGACACAACACCCTACGTTTTTTCGTAAATCGTGTATGCATTGCTTTGTAATGCTTCTAGAATGAAAAAAGGAGACCAATGCGATTCCCAAAATGTGATGATACCCCCCTTGGCATCTATCCGGTTGTAGACAGAGCAGAGAAACTGCGTCCACTGTATGAGTGTGGCATTACTACAGCGCAGCTGCGGGTGAAAGATATGGAGGGCAGGGCACTTGAAGAGGAGATAGTCAATGCCATTGAAGTCTCTCGTGCGTTTGATGTGCGTCTTTTTGTCAACGACTACTGGCAGCTTGCCATCAAACACAATGCCTACGGTATTCACTTGGGGCAGGAGGATATTCAGGAGTCAGACATCGATGCCATCTACAGTGCGGGGCTCCGGCTTGGCATCAGTACCCATACCCCCGAAGAGATAGACATTGCGCTGGGGTTTGAACCTTCCTATATCGCAATTGGTCCTGTGTTTGTGCCTATTTCAAAAGAACTTAAGTATAATACTGTCGGTACCCAGATGCTAAAGCGCTGGGCAGAGGCGGTGGATTATCCGGTTGTGGCGATTGGGGGTATTACCATCGATAACATTGAAATGGTAGCAAAAACCAAAGCAGCAAGCGGTATTGCGATGATATCGGGTGTGCTCGATGAAAAAGGCGCTATTTCCAAACCAAAAACCAAAGCATTGATGGAGGTTTTTTCACGTTATGGCTTCTGAACATACACCTACAGTACTCAGTATTGCCGGCTTTGACCCCTTTGGAGGAGCCGGCATTGTCATGGATACCAAAGTGGTACATGCGCTTGGCGGATATGCTTTCAGTGCGGTAACGGCAATGACTGCACAGAATTCCCAGGGGGTTTCGGCAGTTGAACCGGTGGATGCACAGATGCTCTATGCACAACTATGTACCCTGCTTGATGATGTGCATGTCGATGCCGTAAAGATTGGTATGCTGGGGTCTGCCGAGCTGATTGAAACTGTTGCGAAAGTACTCAAGCAGTACAGGCTGGTCAATGTCGTTCTTGATCCTGTACTTGTCAGTTCAAGTGGCAAACGGCTTTTGGAAGAGTCTGCCATAGAAACGATGATTTACAAACTCTTCCCGCTGTGTCGTCTTGTGACACCGAATCTGCCGGAGACCAATGCACTGATTCACGGTGACTTTAAAGGAAGTGCAAAAGAAGTACCGCTTATGGCACAGGCACTCTTTGAGCTGGGGGCGAAGAATACCCTGCTTAAAGGCGGGCATACTTTCGAAGAGGAGGCAGTCGACTACCTTGTCGAACTTTCAAGTATTACGCGTTTTTACTCACCGCGTATTGAAACGACACACACCCACGGTACCGGATGCCTGCTCTCTTCAGCTATCGCTGCCGAACTTGCAAAAGGTGAAACATTGGCACAGAGCGTCAAACATGCCAAGCACTTTCTGTTTGAAAAACTTCAGAAATCCGAAATGCTGCAGTTTGATTACACAACAAAAAAACGCGGACGAAAAGAGCCTATTTTTTAAATCAGATAAATATGATCCTATTTAAGTCATCTCAAATTGAATGTTCTGAATAACTCCACTTTCCTAATTGTGTCATGCATGGGGTAGTAGCACTCCTTGGGATATTTACTGGTATTGGTATTGTATAGGCCGGTTTGGTTGTGCTGCATTGATGGGCTGCACCTGAATGACTTTCGGTTGGCTGCTCATGGTATCATCCTGCGGCTTGGGTGCGGGCTGCCCAATGTTTTGCGGTACTGCGGGTTGTCCCATCGCTTTGAGTGAGGCAATAGAGTCATTGATATTTTTGTCGTTTGCTGCACGTGCATTGCTGATAAGCTGGTATTCTGCTTCAAAATCAAGCTGTGGGCTGGCTCCCATGCCGTATGCCTGCTGATATGCAGCGATGGCATTGCGTGTCATCGGCCCCACGGAGCCGTCAATGGTTCCGTGGTAAAAACCGAGTACCTTTAAGGCAGTCTGAATACGCTTGCCACGGGTAATCCTGTCATTGCCCCGTGCGATGAGGTTACGGTCAAAAGCAAAGAGGGTACCAAGATAGATAAGTGTATCTCTCTCTTCAGGTCTGAGTGCAGCGGTGTTGCCGATGCCGTAGGCATTGTTCATCTCTTTGATGGCTGTACGTGTTTCAAATGAGTTGACCTCGCCATCGAGTGTACCGTGGTAGAAGCCAAGTCCTTTCAGGGCTTTTTGTATTTTCATAGCATCGGTCATTGCTGGCGTGGCAGCATGTTTTGTCTTTCGGCGTTTTTTTTGTGATTTTGTATGAACGGGTCTGTATTGGGGCTGTGACGCTTTTTTGCTGTTATACACTTCATTGGTAATGACAGAGCCGACCGCGCCTCCGACCAGCCCTCCGACCAGTCCGTCTGCAAAATCGGCATATGCCAGTGTCCCGCAAAGCAGCAGTCCCGTCAAGGTAAGTGAAAGTGGTGCCTTTTTCATGTGTTCATCCTTTTATATGTATCAATAGAATATTGTATGACAAAGCGGCTTAAAGATGCTCTTTTACTCCACCGTTACAGATTTAGCCAGGTTACGAGGCATATCGACATCATTCCCAAGTCGTACAGAGATCTCCAGGGCAAGCAGCTGCGTGACAACCATCATTTCAAAAAACTCTACCATGGGATGGGAGCTGAATCGTGTCTGGACAAAATCGTCTGCAAGCTCAAAAGGTAGTGGAGAGATGGCACAGATGGTAGCATCTCTTGCGCTAAGCTCCTCAACGTTGGATTTGATCTTGTCGTAGTGGATGGTTTTTGGCATCAGCGCAATGGTAAAAAGTTCTGCATCGGCAAGGGCGATGGGACCGTGTTTCATTTCACCGGCGGGGTAGCCCTCTGCGTGCAGATAGCTGATCTCTTTGAGCTTGAGCGCACCTTCAAGCGCGAGAGGGTAGAAGATGTCACGTCCGATGAAGAAGAAGCCGTGACCGTGCAGGTAGCGTTTGCTCAGACGGTGCAGCTTGGCGTGCAGCTCATCAGTGATGATAAGTACTTTGGGGGTATGGAGCATTGCATCGATCTCTGCTTTGAGTACCTCTTTGGGTAGTGTTCCCTTGATCTGTCCTACATAAAGTGCAAGCATCCAGAGAACCATGGTCTGAGTTGCAAAGGCTTTGGTACTTGCCACCCCCTTTTCGATGCCCGCACGTGTCAGGATGGCAGTGTCACTTTCACGGACGATGGAGGAGTTGTCGACGTTACAGACACTGAGGCTTTTGAGTCCCGCACGTTTTGCCATTTTGAGTGCTTCAAGTGTATCTGCTGTTTCACCGCTTTGGCTGATGGTGACAAAGAGTGTATCTTTGGTAAGCAACGGCTCTTTGTAGCGGAACTCCGAAGCGATCTCCACATCACAGCGTATCTTCGCCAGCCTTTCAAAGAGGTATGCCGCAGTCAGTGCAGAGTGGTACGAGGTTCCGCAGGCACAGATCTTGATGGCATTAATGCCTTCAAAAAAGTCGGCATCGAGCTCGTCGAGTACAATCTCTTCTTCAAGTACACGCCCCATCATCGTCTCACCCATCACACGGCTCTGCTCGTAGATCTCTTTTTCCATGAAAAAGCGGTATCCCTCTTTTTGCGCCATTGCCTTGTCTGCAATGAGCGGCTGGGGATGAAACACTTTTTCACCGTGGCTGTCAAAAAGATGGACTTTGCCGTTTTGAACGTAGCCATACTCGCCGTCTTCAAGGTAATAGACTTCATTTGCCTTGCCTATAATAGGAGTGTCTGAAGAAGCAAAGTAAACTTCGTCTCCGTCAAAACCGATGAGCATTGGAGAGCCGTTTTTTGCAAAAAAGATCGTATCGGGCGCTGCTTCGGTAATGAGCAGTGTGGCATACGCGCCTTCAAGGCGATTGACAGTTTTTTTGAATGCTTCAAAAGGTGCAAGCCCTTCGTTGTGGTACTTTTCAAAGAGGTGTACAATGGTTTCCGTATCGG
>JALWHT010000121.1 GCA_026983515.1 Sulfurovum sp. | reverse complement strand
AGGCAGATCACCAAAGCGCTGCTTCTGGCTTTTGTTCTTGTCATGGCATTTCTTGCAATGAGTAAATCCATTGGCAGCTATTCCAGAGCCACTATTATTTTTATTTTTACATGTATGCTGCTTTTTATTCCTCTCTTTAAACTCATTGGGAAAAAACTCCTCTACCATTATGGGCTTTGGCAAAAACAAGCTTCGGTTTACAGTAATGATCCATTTGTTACCAAAGAGATATTTGGCAACCACTACCTTGGCTATGTACCATCAGATACACCTAAAACAGTTTTTGTTAATTCAGAAGGTGTAGATGCGGAAACACTTCATAAGATCATAGACACTGAAATACAAAAAACAGATGAAGTCATTTTTGTACCACTCATCAATGAGTATGATTTAACCCAGTCAACCATTTACCAGCTCTCAAACACTCGAACCAATATGATTGTCTACAAAAACCGTTTGAAAAGCAAATATCGGGAATTCATTCATATTGCTTTCAACTATTTGCTTGCTATTGCCTTACTACCGATTTTACTACCGATCATAGCCATAATAGCCGTGCTGATAAAAAAGGAGTCTCCAGGTCCTGTATTTTTTTCCCATACTCGCATAGGAAAACATGGCAAACCTATCCCGACATTTAAATTCAGAAGTATGTATGTTGATGCACAGGAACGCTTGGAAAAACTGCTTGAAACAGACCCTGATATTCGTAAAGAGTGGGAGAAAAATTTCAAACTCAAAGATGACCCCAGAGTTACAAAAATCGGTTCTTTTTTACGTAAAACCTCACTCGATGAACTGCCTCAGATTTTCAATGTGCTCAAAGGTGAAATGAATTTTGTCGGGCCAAGACCGGTCATACAGCAGGAGATAGACCAGTATTACAAAGAAGATGCCGTCTACTACTTTATGGTAAAGCCGGGTATTACAGGTCTTTGGCAGGTAAGCGGCCGGAGTGATACAGACTATGATTTCAGGGTGGCCACGGACAAGTGGTATGTCTCCAACTGGTCACTTTGGCTTGATATTGTCATTCTTTTCAAAACAGTAAAAGTCGTTTTGAAACGTGAAGGTGCGTATTAGATGGATGATTTTGACACAGATCTCTACTCTTGCCAAGTGCTGTGATACAATTAAACTAAAAAATAAAAGGAAAATAAATTGCAAAATGAAACACAATGTATACAGGAAGACACTATAGACCTGCGTGAGCTTTGGGCAGTGCTTGTCCGAAGGAAGAAACTTATTTGGGGTGTTACCGCTGTTGTAATGCTGCTGGCTTTGGTTTATGCATTTACAGCAAAGCCGGTTTACCAAGGCAGTGCACTTGTTGAAATAGGAGAAGTGATCAACCCTACAGAAGTGGTTTTTAATAATAAACCATCCAAAAGTGATATTACTCCTACAACCATTTTCTATCTGGACAATCCCAATACCCTGAAAGATATCATCAGTACGGCAAAACAAGTTAATGCTGAAGTACCTAAAAAAACGGATAACCTCGTACAACTCACCTATGACTCTACAAATAAAGATACTATCGTACCTCATCTTAAAAGTGCTATTGACTATATTATGAAACGTCACCAAACAAAAGCTGAACACTACAGATACAAAGGGGCAAAAGTCCTCATGACAAGTGTGGTAGGGGAGATCAGTGTCGGCAATGAACCGATTAAACCAAAAAAGAAACTCATTGTCGTTCTAGCCTTCATTACAGGCTTGATGCTTTCGATCTTTCTGGCATTCTTTTTGGAGTTTATCAAAGGCATGAAAAATGATGATGGATGATAAAAATGTTGCATGGTACTCTTTTGGGTTTGGGTGCTATAATTCGCTAAAGAAAATTTGCCAAGGCAAATTGCAAGAGGAGAGCATATGCGGGTACTGACAGGGATACAGGCTTCGGGGAAGCTGCACATAGGAAATTACTTTGGAGCGATGAAGCCGATGGTGGAACTGCAGGAGAAAAATGAACTCTTTACGTTCATTGCCAACTACCACTCGATGACAAGCTCTACTGACGCAGACACACTCAGACAGTATACCATCGATGCAGCCATAGACTATCTCTCTGTGGGCATCGATCCGGCAAAAACCACCTTTTGGGTACAGAGCCATGTGCCGCAGGTACTGGAGCTCTATTGGATACTCTCAAAATTCACACCGATGGGACTGCTGGAGCGTGCGCACTCCTACAAAGACAAAGTTGCCAAAGGCATTCCCGCATCGCATGCACTCTTCAGTTACCCTGTACTGATGGCTGCGGACATTCTGCTTTACGATGTAGAGAAAGTACCCGTAGGCAAAGATCAGATACAGCATCTTGAGATCACCCGTGACATTGCCGTGAAGTTCAACAATGAATACGGTGAACTTTTTGTACTCCCCGAAGCGATGGTCAACGAGGAAGTCGCAACCATTCCAGGTATCGACGGGCAGAAGATGAGTAAGAGCTACGGCAATGCCATAGACCTCTTTATGGAGAGCGAAAAGGCACTGCAGAAACGCTGCAACAAGATCGTCTCATCCTCTACGCCTCTGGGTGAACCACTGGAGTGGGAAGGGTGCCACATCTATAATCTCGCTGCGCTTTTTCTGGATGATGAAGGGAAAAAAGAGCTGCAAGAACGTTACAAAAGCGGCAAAGAAGGCTACGGACACTTCAAAAAATACCTCAAAGAGCTCATTTGGGAAGAACTCGAAGAGGCAAGAGAAAAGCGTGCCTACTATCTTGACCACATCGATGAAGTCCATGACATTCTGGCGCTCGGTGCCAAAAAGGCAGGTGCGATTGCCACAGACAAGATGGAGAAGGTCAGAGAGGCTGTCGGGCTTCTCTAAGCCCTACTCTCCAACGCAAACCGAGGAGACCGGTACCTTCCTGCCAATCAGATTTACAACACTCTTTTCTTCTATAACACCCGTGGCATAGATATGCAGCTTTGTTGTGCCCTCATTTTGGTGCCCTTTTTCCTGGGCAAGTGCTAAGAGCCGCTTTGCGATTGCATCTCCGGTATGAATGAGATTTAGCCGATGTACCATGATCTTTTCGATGAGATTGGAAACCAGAGGGTAATGCGTACAGCCCAGTACAATGGTATCGACCCCCTCTTTTCGCATTGGCTCCAGCCACCTGCGCAACATGGTTTCGGTTTCGGGATCTTCCGTTTTCCCCTGCTCTATCTGCTCGACAAGCCCGGGACAGGCCTGTTCATAGAGGCTGATCTCCCTTTTTCCCACATGTGCATCGACAAGCTGCTGATATTTCTCACCCCGCAGTGTCGCCGGTGTCGCCAGTACCCCTACCTTACCGCTGCGTGTCGTCTCGATGGCAGGTTTGATGCCGGGCTCCGTACCGACAATAATGAGATCCGGATATGCTTTTCTCAGTGTTTCGATAGCAGCAGAGGTCGCAGTGTTGCAGGCAACCACCAGCGCATCAATCTGGTGTTTTTCTATGAAGTAGCGTGTAATGTCAAGTGAATAGGAAAGAATTTGTGCTTTTGTTTTTTCACCGTAAGGTGCATGTTTTGTATCGGCAATGTAGTAAAGTTCAGCACCCTTGAGGGTGGAAAGGGTTGACTTGACTACGGTGAGACCGCCAAGACCGGAGTCGAACACGCCGACTTTCATGAGATGTTCTCATGAAAGAGTGAAGAGTGAAGAGTGAAGAGTGAAAAGTTGCTGTATGCTTTGCTTAGGCAAAGTCTATTATCAATTGAGGCATTGCGAAGCAATGCAAACCTACATTCCTCATTCCTCATTCCTCATTCCTCATTCCTCATTCCTCATTTGACAAAAGTGCAGCGCACTTTTGTCACGCGCCTTCGTTCATCATCGAAAGGAACTCTTCATTGCTTTTGGTTTTGAGCATTTTGGAGTAAAGGAACTTAAGACCTTCAACCTCTTCCATATTCTGCATTGCGTTACGCAGTGCCCAGACTTTCTGAAGCGTTTCAGGGTCGACCATCAGCTCCTCTTTACGGGTACCGGATTTGGTCACATCGATGGCAGGGTAGATACGGCGCT
>JALWHT010000120.1 GCA_026983515.1 Sulfurovum sp. | reverse complement strand
TTGCACTTGTAGAAACTCATTTGATCAAACCTCCTGCAGAACAGTATTTCAACTTAGACGCCTTTCTGAAAGTCGAATGGGATTCGAACTCGAAGTCAGTTATCCCGGCCGTGGCTTGTGCTATTTTGTTATTTTATTTTTATTTTTGTTATTTTTTATTTTAATAATTATTACAATAATTTATTTATTTTATTTTAATATTTTTACAACTCTTCTAAAACTCTTCTACATTCGCTCTCAAGATCTAAAACCTGTATATTTAGACTTGAAACTCCAGCTAAATCCAAGATATGTTTATCATCTGAAACTAAAATAGTTGGTTGATGTTTCATTCTTTCCAAAGCTAGTGCCACGTATTCTCTATCACATTCATCTCCGCTAAAAATTTTTTCAATATTTTTAGGTAAAGTTGTTTTAATCTTATTAACCTCATGTAATTTTTTGTATTTTCTTCTCAACTCACTTATTGTATGAATCGGAAATTGTTTCATCTCTCTTCTCCAGCAGCGAGGAACATAAATATGGTTACAAATTTCAATTACTTTTTTTATATAGTCCTCATTCTTAAGCAGTTTCTTGGCAACATTGGTATCAAGAACAATATCAACCATACTTTCACCGTTCTTCGAACATTTTATCTAGTAGCACTCGTTCTACATCTATAAACGACGGAATTCCGCCCTTCAGACCTTTTTCATCCACGTCCAGTCTTTCGACTTCTGTGTATTTTTTCTCTCTAGTTACATGGTATATTGCAATATCATCCGGATCGAGCTTAATTTTGTACTCTTTTTCCCCTACTCTTGTATAGCCCTTTATCTCACAACCTTCTATAATTTTATAAATACTTAGTGGTAAGTAAGAGCTATGTGTTGTTATTATAACTTGTTTTCTTTCCTGTACAGCTTTTCCAAATAAAACTGGCAACTTAACTTGGTATTCTGGGTGTAAACTTATCTCCGGTTCTTCAATCAGAATAATATCACCTTCTCGGCTATAGGCTAATTGGGCTATTATAGGAAGCAATTGTTTAGACCCATAACCCAAAACAGGAAACATAAGATTAACTTTAAGCTTTGGATCTAAATAGTTCGAGGATAATTTATTTTCTTCCCTATCATAACCAGCCCATGGAAGTTCAATACCAAATTCTCTACTTAGGATTTCATATGGAGCAAACATCTCTAAATTTTCCGGTTTCATGAGGTCATTGAAAACATCTAATGTGTATTCACCGTTTTTTCCAACCCAATTCTCTCTGTGGGGGGTTTCAAACCAAGGTGTATATCCCCTATTCGTAGAAATATAGTATACTTTATATCCAAGTATTTTTGTAATAATATTTTTTATGGTTTCCACAAATTTTATATTACCATAAAAGTTAAAACTTGGTATCATTTTATGATTACCTAAATAGATTATTGGTTTTTCAGTAGATAAATATCCATTTATATTTATTTTTATTACACTACCTGCATTAAATATAGATAAAATTTTTTTATCACCAAAATATAATTTAGCCTCATAGTCTCCACTTTCAATATTTTCTTTATAAATATATTTAATATTAGCTTGCTGCTGATATTTTAACAATTCACAGACATTTTTTATTGATTTTGCTACTGTCATACCATCAGGCTCTTCTTCTATTGCTGTAATTACTTCGAGCAGAGTTTTCATCAACCTTTCAATTTCATGTTTCGATAGCCGTAATTCGTAACCAAATCCTAACATTAAATTTGATGATTTCTCCCTTATAGCCGTTTCTACTCTTTCAAATTTTACAATATTTGAATTAAGTAAAAGACCTTTGATTGTACCTTTACTTAGGTCTCCATACTTTACTGCACCTATACTTTCATCAATTAATGCTATTGCTTCTAAAATAGATGTTTTTCCTGAGCCATTCGGTCCAACAAATATTGTAAAAGGAGCTAATTCAATTTCTAAATCCTTTATGCATTTAAAGTTTTCAACGTAAACTTTCTTAATCACAGGTTCTCCTTTCATGCAACACAATTGCAACTCTAAGTTATATTAAAGTTAACTCTTTTAAACGAATGTTCTCAAAATCCAAAACTAAGGAACGGTGTTACTACGGTATCTGGAGGCTGTCAAGATAAACACCGAAGAAGTACAACAGTCCAGCAAATACCTTTAGTTCCAAATCATTCTCATTCCAAGTTTGTAGATTTAACGCAGTCTACTAATTGCCTTAGTGTGGGTTGCATATCTTTATATTTAGTTACTTATTTTTTGTTGCTATTCTTGACACTCTCCTCTTTAAAAACAGAAAAGAAACTTTATAGCATTTCTTTGTATCTGCGTCCCACTAAATCTGTTTCTTTCAGCTGGCTTGGTGCAGGGTTCATAATTCTGTATCTTGACTGTTTACTGCTAATCTTGATCTTCATAATATCTCCATAAATGATAAACAGTATTAACAGTACTGCAAAAAAACACGGTATCCAGAAACAATCCTAAAAATATCTTAGATATTTTGAAAGACGTTAAAAACGTAACGGAGCTTGGACACCGAAACTTTGAAGTAACAACCGTATTCGTAATAAAACCATGCCCGACGCCAAGGCATTTGTTGAAGTCATAAAACCCAAGCAAACCACGCTTTTAATGGTTACGTGTGTCGTAGCGTACTTCATAGCTCTCAAGCTGCACAACAAACCCTTCTCACCTGAAAGTTTTGCCTTAATGTTTGTAGCTACAGTCCTCGCTGTGGCGGGAACCACAGCTTTAAACATGTGGCTTGACGGAGATATAGACGCGCTCATGTGCAGAACGCGTAAAAGACCGGTTCCCTCTGGCAGGCTTTCAAACAAAGGGTGTGCCGCTTACGGGGCTTTCCTGTTCGGGCTCGGTTTGGTTCTTGGACTGTTTGTTGGTGTAAGTTTTTCAGCAGTCCTGTTTCTGGGTCTGTTTTTCGACATCATCGTCTATACAGTGATGCTGAAAAGAAGAAGCCCGTATTCGATAGTGCTTGGAGGACTTGCAGGAGCCATGCCCTGCCTCGCTGGATGGACTGCTGCCGCTGGAAGAATAGAAATTGCCGGCTTACTTGCCGCTGCAATAATCCTCCTCTGGATTCCTGCGCACATATGGTATCTATCGATGTACTACGAGGAGGACTACAGAAACGCCAGAATACCCATGCTTCCGCTGGTTGTTGGTATGGAAAAAGCCTCGTGGGCGATAGTCGTGAGCGTTGCCTTTATGCTGGTGGTTGTGGCCGTTCTGTTCTTCGTTGCACCTCTCGGAATCGTTTACCTCGCAGTGTCAGCCAGCACTGTCAGCATCCTGCTAATTAAAGCCATCAGATTTGCAGTATCTCCGAGCAGAGAGAAGGCAAAAAAGATGTACAAGCTTGCGAGCATAACACTTGGAATTGTTTACATAGCGATGTTTGTTGGAGCTTTTCTTGGCTGATTTGCTGAAACTGCCTCTGTTCAGCGGAGATTGAGGTTTACAGATTACAGGCAAAATAAATATAAATTGAGAAGATTTGTCTGCTGGCATGAGAAAGCATGTCACAGCATTAATTCTAATTTTGGTCAGCGCCCTGACCGTTACTGCCGTGTTCACGCCGAAAGTTGCGGCAAAAGTGGTAATACACGAGTTTCCAGGCGATAGAGATTACGCAGTCGTGTATTCGAAAAATTTAACGAAAAATGACGTCGTAGACGTGTTCAAGTCTGCCGGATTGCCCGTGAAGAGCGTTGAAGTTACCAGAAAAGATGGATACGAAGTTTTTACGATCCACACGTCAATCGGGAAGAAAACTGGAATTTTCAGCAGAAGTATAGACGGTAAAATTCTGGCCAAGCTGTCCAGACTGGGTGAAGTTTACATCTACATAAACAGGGGCTGCACCGTTAAAGGAGACGTTCGGCTCGTTAAGAGGGGAGACATTCAGAACCTCTACAGAGTTACGGGTTACGGGAATTTAACCTACGAAGTTCAGGGTAGTGTTCTGGCGGAACTGCTGGCAGTTTTCCTCGCAGTACCTGCTTCTTCGTTTCTCTTTTCGA
>JALWHT010000119.1 GCA_026983515.1 Sulfurovum sp. | reverse complement strand
GGATGCGTACGACAAAGATCCGCTCGTTTGAGAAGACACTTATCACCGTTCCCAATCAGCTTGTAGCCAACCAGCCCATTGAAAACTTTTCAAGACGCGGCATCCGGCGCATCAAAATGCACATCGGTCTGACCTACGGCACCACTTCCGAGCAATTGCTGAAGATCAAATCCGACATAGAAGCCATGCTTAAAAACCATGAAGGCATCAGCCAGAAAGATTCACTGATGGTCTATTTTGATTCCTTTGGTGATTCGTCACTCAACATCTTCATATACTGCTTTACCGCTACAGCAAGCTGGGCAAAATATCTTGAGATCCGAGAAGAGATTCATGTGAAGATCATGCAGATCGTCGAAGCAAACGGCAGCAGTTTTGCCTTCCCGTCACAAAGTATTTATATTGAAAGTCTGCCCTCCGAAAAATAACCATTCCTTGCAGGGTAAGTGATTTCGCACCCCGCATTGAATAATATGGTATAATACTTCCAAAATATATATACTTCGTATTTATCCAAAGAAAGAAACACCCATGACATCAGAACAACCCCTTAAAAAAGTTGCCATTCTCGGCCGTCCCAATGTCGGCAAAAGCTCACTTTTCAACCGTCTTGCAAGACAGCGTGATGCCATTACCTCCGATATGAGCGGTACCACACGTGATGTGAAAAAACGCATTGTTACCATCAGCGAAAACCGTGATTTCGAGATCCTTGACACCGGCGGCATTGACTATAGCAGCGAACTTTTCTCCAAAGTAGCCGAGTTTTCACTCAACGCCGCAAAAGAAGCCGATATAATCGTCTATATGGTCGACGGCAAAACCATCCCTGACGAAGAAGACAAAAAGCTCTTCTATGATTTGCAGCAGCTTGGCAAGCCGTTGGCACTCGTAGTCAATAAAATTGATAATGACCGTGAGTTTGAAGAGCGCTTTTTCGACTTTTACGAATTCGGTGCAGAGGCTACCTTTCCCATGTCCGTCAGCCATAACCGTTATTTCAATGATTTCTATGCCTGGCTGGAGCAATACATTCCGCCACGGGAAGAGAAGCCGGAGCTTCAGCTTGAGGCTGCCGAAGAGGCTGACCCTTTTGGTGAATTCATTACCGACATCAACGCTACCGTTGAAGAGGAAGACAGAGAGATCAATGTCGCGATCATCGGGCGTGTCAATACCGGCAAAAGCTCTCTGCTCAATGCACTGCTTGGAGAAGAGCGTTCCGTTGTCTCCGATGTTGCAGGAACGACCATCGATCCTATTGACGAATCGGTAGAATACAGCGACTACAAGATCACCTTCGTCGACACTGCAGGTATCCGACGCAGGGGGAAGATCGTGGGCATAGAAAAATATGCACTCGGACGTACTGAAGCGATGCTTGAAAAGGCAGACATTGCTCTGTTGATGATCGATGCAACCACCGGTGTTCTGGAACTTGACGAGCGTATTGCAGGGCTAATCGAAAAGTACCGTCTCGGCGCACTCATTGTGGTGAACAAATGGGACATCCGCGGAGAGAAGCGTTATGAAGAAATGGTCGATGACATCCGTGATGAGCTGAAGTTTCTCCACTACGCACCGCTTATTACCATTTCGGCAAAGACCGGTATGCGGGTACACAAGATCCTCGACCATATCACAGCGATCTATGAGCGCTATAAACAGCGCATTCCTACCTCCAAACTCAACGATACCCTACGCGAAGCGATGGCACGCCACCATGTACCAAGCCATAACGGTGCGGTCGTCAAGATCAAGTTCGCCACGCAGTACGAGAGCAAGCCGCCAAAGATCGCACTCATCACCAACCGCCCGGACGGACTGCACTTCAGTTACAAACGCTACCTTGCCAACTTTATCCGAAGCCGTTTCGATTTTGAAGGGGTGCCGCTTGATATTGTCGCACGAAAACGGGGCGAACGTTTTGAACCTGAGGAAGCGTAGGGTATAATAACAACATACTATTGCCAAAGGAAGTCTGTATGTCCATCCCAAAGTCTATTTTTCGCGAATATGATATTCGCGGTATTTTCGAAAAAGAGCTCAATGAAGAGAGCGTTAAACGCATCGGGTACCATCTTGGTCAAAAGATCGGCGGCAACCGTATTGTTGCCATCGGGTATGATGCCCGTTCCCACTCGCCAAAGCTGCGGGACTACCTCGCCTCAGGGCTCAATGCCGCAGGCTGTACCGTGCTTGACATGGGCATGGTCGCCACCCCTGTCAACTATTTTGCCAACTATCAGCCCCTTGGAAAACTCAGTTCCCCATTGCCAGCTCTCGACCCGGAAGCATACATCGATGGCTCGATCATGATTACCGGATCACACAACCCTCCCGAATACAACGGCTTCAAGATCACGGTTGACCGTGCGCCCTTCTTTGGTGATGCTATTTATACACTTGGAGACGAAGTCGTTGCTGACAGCCAGAGAGTCCTTGCAGACAATACACACACCATAGATATTGATGTCAAAACCCCCTATATCGACTTTATGGTCAATGAATTTGCACATCTCAAAGGGCTAAAAAAGAAGATCGTACTTGACTGCGGCAACGGGGTAGCCGGGACTGTCGTGACCGACATTTTCGACGCACTGGCACTTGACTACCGGGGGCTTTACTGCGAACCTGACGGTACCTTTCCCAACCACCACCCCGACCCCAGCGAAGAGAAGAACCTTGTCGACCTCAAAGCGGCACTGGCACAGGAGGGGGACATCGGCTTTGCCTACGACGGCGATGCCGACCGCATTGCGGTATTGACACACAGACACAACATCAAAGGTGATCAGATGGCACTGCTCTTTGCACTTGGTATGGAAAATCCTACCGTCATCGGTGAAGTGAAGTGTTCACAGGTCATGTATGATGAGCTGGAACGCCGAGGTGCAAAAACGATCATGTACAAGACCGGTCACTCCAACCTCAAAGTCAAAATGAAGGAGACCAATGCAGACCTTGCCTGTGAAGTAAGCGGTCATATCTTCTTCAAACACCGCTATTTCGGCTACGATGATGCTATTTACGCTACACTCAGAATGCTCGAGCTCATTGCGCAGGGCATCGACCTCGATGCTGAAATAGAAGCACTCCCTGAAGTCTTTTCTACAGAAGAGATCAAAGTAAAGACCACCGAAGAGGAAAAGTTCGCCATTATCGATGCTGTCAAAACACTGCTTGAAAACCCGCCGGCAGATTTCCCGGCCATACAAAGCATCATCGATGTAGACGGTGTACGCATCAATTTTGAAAAAGGCTGGGGACTGGTACGCGCTTCCAATACAACCCCCGTTCTTGTAACACGGTTCGAATCGACAGACAAAGAGCTTGCAAAGCTGTACGAAACAAAGGTGAATGCATTGATAGAAGAGGCGAAAGGCACACTATGCTAAACCGTCTTCACTTCACCTTCAGTGACGAAAAAACCAAACTGCATGCTTTTGATGCCATACAGCAGGAACAGCACAGCATCGGCTACTATAGCCTTCCTGAACAGGACACTGCACCTATTCACACCTACTGTAACACTATTGATGATACCATAGACACTATTGTTGTCATCGGTATTGGCGGCAGTTCACTCGGGGCTAAGGCAGTCTATGAATTCATCAAACCAACCCGTACACTCCCGCGCAAACTCTACTTTTTTGAAAGTACCGACCCGGTCAATATTGCTACCCTGCTGGAGAAGATCAACTTTGAAACAAGCCACTTTCTGGTCATTTCCAAGTCTGGTACCACAATAGAGACGTTTTCTATCTACAAATATCTTTTCAACCTTCACAGCACCTCAGAAAGCTACACTTTTATTACCGATCCGGGGTCACCGTTGGAGCAGTATGCACAAAGCATCGATGCGGCAGTACTGCACCTTCCTGAAAATGTCGGTGGCCGTTTTTCTGTCCTCTCTGTGGTCGGTCTGGTACCACTGGCACTCTGCGGTATTGATATTGACAAACTGCTTGCGGGTGCCAGGTATGTCAAAGAGAGCTTTTTTAGTGACGGCTATCTCAAAGAGACACTGCTGACCAAAGCATCTTTCTATGCCAAACACCACGCGCAGTACCACATCAACTGTCTCTTTGCCTACTCTGAGG
>JALWHT010000118.1 GCA_026983515.1 Sulfurovum sp. | reverse complement strand
GCCTGAACGAAGAAACCCTCTACCGTATTCTGACAGAGCCTAAACATTCGCTTGTTAAGCAGTACCAGGCATTGCTTGCAGTCGAAGGTGTAACGCTGGAATTTGAAGAGGAAGCGCTGCGTGCCATTGCACACTATTCGCTGCTTGCAAATGAAAAGACGGAAGACATCGGTGCCAGACGGCTGCATACAGTGATGGAGAAGTTGCTTGAAGAGATAAGCTTCGAAGCTGATATGCATAGTGGCGAGACGGTGACCATCACCAAAGCTATAGTTGATGAGAAGGTCGGCAATGTTGTTGAGGATGAGGATATGACGAGATATATTCTATAATGAGGAATTAGCAACCGAATGTAGAGGCAACCTTTCTTTCGCTCCCACACAAAGCATGGGAACGAATGGGAAGTTAGAGTGATAGAAAAAAGAATGGAGTAGAATGTTTAGCGAGGAAAGAGAAGATACCAAGGCAGGATTTGTAGCAGTTGTAGGACGTCCCAATGCGGGAAAGAGTACGCTGCTGAACCACCTGGTAGGTGAAAAACTGGCAATGGTTTCAAAAAAGGCACAGGCAACACGCAAGCGTATGAATATTATTGTAATGCACAAGAATGCGCAGATCATCTTTGTGGATACACCCGGTATACACGAAAAGGAGCGGTTGCTGAACCAGTTCATGCTTGATGAAGCACTCAAAGCAATGGGAGACAGTGATCTCATCCTTTTTTTGGCACCGGTGACGGACAAAATAAAAGAGTATGAGAAGTTCCTGGCTTTGACAGAAGCAAAAGGTGTAAAGCATATTGTTGTGCTGACAAAAATAGATCATGTGAAACAGGGAGATATTCTTAAAAAGCTTTCGGAGTATCAGAAGTACCAGGAGAAATTTGAAGCGATTATTCCTTTTTCTGTCAATAAAAAAGTCGGCAAGGAACAGCTACTTGATGAAATTGCCAAGCATTTGCCTGATTCTCCTTGGCTATTTGATCCTGAAATACTTACGACAGACAATATCAGAGATATTTACAAAGAGCTTATTCGTGAAGCAATCTTTGAAAATATGAGTGAGGAGATTCCCTACGAAAGTGATGTCCTTATCGAAAAAATTTACGAAGAAGATCATATAGACCATGTTTATGCAACAATTGTTGTAGAAAAAGAGACACAGAAGGGTATGATCGTTGGGCAAAAAGGTTCGGGGATCAAACGTATTGGCAAGAGTGCCAGAGAATTGATGGAGAAGTTTGCAGGTAAAAAGATCTTTTTGGATCTGCATGTTTCTGTTAAAAAGGGATGGAGCAAGAATAAAGATTCACTTGAAGAGTTTGGATATATTGTCTAAATGGCTGTGCAATAGTACTATTTTTTGTATTAACAATCCACTTTAAAATAGTTTTTAATAAAAATTATTTATATTGTTGTGTTTTTTTAGTTTAAGTAAGAATCTTTTAATATTATAACATATATAATTGGTCAACAAACAAGGAAGTTTAGCAATGTTTTTGAAAAATGATGGATCAAACGAGGCACAGTCTCCGGTAAAAAATATCGTCACCCTAAACGCATACACAGGCACGAACTACATCTTTAAAGGTGATAAGTTCCAGCCTCTTAAAAAGCTTACTTTTAATAAAGCTAACTTTATTACATCTTATCTTGGTAATAAAGATATTATCACAACGACAACTACAGTAAGTCGCAGTGTCCCTGAAGAAGATATTGCTGACGTCCTGGAAGTAAAAGCATATGAAGAGTTGGGACTTGACCAGGCAATTGAGTATTCTATATCTTATATGGAAATGCCCAACGAAGGAGAAGAACGGGAGTTTAGCCTATTTGTTGCGGAAACGGAAGTACTGAACAGGCTTTATCTTCCAATTAAGCAGGAAACGAAATATATTGACCTGATCGTTCCTGCATCACTGCTTTATCGGGTTCTTTACACCAAAGAGATATTGTCCCCTGTAGGTACGCACTGTTTTGTCTATTTTACAAAGGTAGATGCATTTATCTCATTTTACAGTAATGGAACATACCTTTATTCCAAATCTATAGAATTCTCATTGGAACAGATTTATGAAAAATTCTGTGAAATAGAGGGAGAGCAGGTCGATAGAGAAGAGTTCTTCTCTGTTTTGGAAACAGAAGGTTTAAAAGCGACCGATGCAAAATACCAACAGAATTTTATGAAGATCTTTGGTGAAGTTTTCATTACGATCAATGATATTATCATTTACACCAAAAGAGCATATAGACTTGAAACTATTGACTATATGTATATTGGAAGTGTACAGGGGCCTATTGTAGGACTGGATGAATACAGCCATAACTATCTTGGTCTTCCTTCTGCTGATCTGAATTTTGACTACAATATTGAAAATGATGAGTGGTATACTGATCAGATGCATTATTTGATGCTTCTGACATCTATAGAGTATATAGAAAGTCCCGATTTTATTTTAAATATGACGGTTTTCCCCAGGCCACCAAGCTTTGTCAATCGTGCAAGCGGACAGTTTATTATTGCAATGTTTGCAGCCATATCTATCGGTCTGGCGTATCCTCTGTACCATCTTGTTAGTTCATATGCCAATGATGCCAAGCGTCTTGCTTTAAGTAAACAGGATGCACAGCTTAAAGCGGAAGCAAATAAATATAAACAGATTATCGCTGCAAAAAAGAAGCAGATCAGTGCGTTGGATAAAGAGCTTAACCGTTTAACCCAGCTTTATGGTGGAAAAACAAAAACGCTGGAGTCGATCTATAAAGAGAAGGTCGATTATCGTCTTAAGTCAGGTATTTTCTATACCATTGCAGAAGAGTTGAATAAATTTGGTGTTTATGTAGACAAAATTTATACACATGAAAATACAGTATGGATGTCACTTGTAAGCTCGGATGACAGAAAGTTGACAGAACTCATTAAGTATATCTCTGATAAACATTACAATGATATTAAAGAGATCGATATCGAGATGATAGAGAAGGATCCTGCAAGCAAGCACTACAGAGGACTATTAAAGGTTAAATTCAGATGAAGTTTTTAGAAGATAAATTAGAGGAACTGGATGCGTATTTCGCCCCAAAAAAAGAGAGCGAAAAATGGTTGATTATTTTTGGTATTGCAGGATTTATTGCTTATCTGGCCTATGCTTATCTTCTGCCTTACACAGAACAGATGCATAAAAAGAGTGATATAGCATTGAAGGCGGTAGAAAAAAGTATCAAAGACAATACGATATACCTTAATGGTATTACGGTAAATGGTGATCGTAACTATTATGTTAAGAAGTATACACAGGATATCAGAAATAAAAAGAAAAAGATTGAGAAAACCAAACAGAAAATAGTATTTCTTGATAAGAACCTTAACAAACTATCTGATATGCTTTTCAATCAAAAAAACTGGTCTATTTTCCTTAACTCTATTACCGACCGTGCGGCTGTCCAGGATGTTGATATCCAGTATATTGCAAATAAATATGTTGACAATAATGGTAGTTTCGGACATGTACTTGAGGTAGGTATTGGATGTCAGGGAGATTATAAAAGTATTGTCAAGTTTATGAATGAATTAGAACAGAATGTTCTGGTTACTGATATATATGATACAAAAATGCATATGGATGAAAATAGTTCAAAAGTTATTGCAGACATTAATATCTCAGTATGGGGGATCAATAGATGATGAAGGTAATATTAATATTGGTGCCACTGTCTTTGACATTGGCTATAGCTGATCTCTCTGTCAAGCAAATAGAAAAAATGGTTCAAAAGATACATCTCAAAAGGGAAGGAATTGCGTTAAAGACACTTGATCAGACAAAAGAGCCGTTTATTAGAATTACAAAAGAAGAGAATAAAACGGTGGTCGTGGAACTTCCAAGTCAGATAGAAGAACCTGACGTCAAACTTACGTTACATGCGATCATGGGTGGCAAGGCTTATATTAATAATGGCTGGAAAAAGGTAGATGATATTGTAATGGGTTATACGGTCAAATATATAGGGAAAAGAGGCGTTGTACTGCAAAACGGTACTACAATAAAAAAACTGTTTATAGGTAAACCTAAAGAGCAGTTGCTCATACTAGATGAAAGGGAATAGGATGAAAAGGATAAAAAACAAGGGTATTCAGGCTGCTACAGCACTTTTGCTGGCATTTGCTACGACATACAGTGTTGCATCTGACAGTTGTTCAACGAAACTCTTTTCTGTAACAATTGATAGTCAACTCTCTATTGGTGATGTCATTGAAAATCTTGCTGATACGTGTGGACTTACTGTTGTTGTAAAGGATGAAGCCGCAAGAAAGAGAATGAACAAAAAGCTTTATTATGTAAAATTGAAAAATAGTACACTGAAAGGTTTTTTGAATACGATACTTAAAGATAATGATCTCCATTATACTTTAAGTGGGAATAAACTGGCAATATCATACTTGATTACTAGAACGTTTAAGATTCACTATATTTCCGGACAGCGTATCGGGAAGAGCACGGCTAATGTCACAATTGCCAATTCTCAGAACTCAGCATCTTCAACCAGTGGGATTGGTGGAGGAGGTTCTGGTGGTTCGTCAGGTGGAGCAGGACAGAATATCACCAGGACTGGTATTTCTATTGAAAGTAATGATGAATTTCAGTTTTGGAAAACAGTTGAAAATGAAATTCAGCGTATTTTGATTGGTGCTGCAGATGGTTCGACACATTATACACGTACAGGAGATACGTGGACTGGACCAGATGGTAAAGTTTGGGAATACAACCCTCTTGCTCCAATTGTAAATCCTGAGGCGGGAATGATTACTGTAACCGGTACAGATAGACAGATCAATCGTGTAGCAAGATATATTCATTCACTTTCGAAGCAGATTAAGCAAGAAGTACTTATTGATGTGCGTATACTTACTGTACAGTTTGATAATAGCCGTACAACAGGAGTTGACTGGACACAGCTTTATGGTTTACAGAACTTTACGGTCAGTTCTCTCCAAATGGTACAAAATAATGTAGATTCTTATACATTTGACAATATTCAAGGAATTACTGATGCTACGTTCGGTGAAGGAACACCTTCAAGTGCAGGAGTGGTATCTATTACTGGAAAAGCTCAGGTTCAAGAACTTGTAAAGTTTCTTAGTACACAGGGAGATGTTACATCGATTTCAAGTCCAAGAGTAATGACGCTTAATAATCAACCTGCACTAATTAGTGTTGGACAGGAGTTGTTTTATAAAATTCAGTCTGCCACGACAGCTTCTGGTGGTGGTGGTGCTGTTGCTGCACAGGGAGAGCTTGTTGACTCTGTATTTGCAGGTATTTTGCTTGACATTACACCTGAAATTGACTCAAATGGTATGATAACATTAAAAATAAATCCTTCTATTTCAGAAACTGTTAGTCCAGTAAGTGGGGACAATTCTCTGAGAACTCTTCCGCCAGATCTTATTCGAAGACAAATTGCTTCGGTTGTTAAAGTAAAAGATGGAGAGCATGCGATTCTTGGTGGACTGATTACATCGAAAAGCGGATTTACATCAAATAAGGTACCTATTCTTGGAGATATCCCACTTCTCGAATATGTCTTTAAACGTAAAGAGAAAATTGAAACGGTGGAGGAGCTTGTATTGATTATTACACCACATATTATTAAGAATAGTAAATCTGTTTCTCTGAAAGACCTTGGATATCTAAAAGCCAATGAAAAGTAGATATGAATCTGCAAAAGAAGTCTTTGTCGACTCTGTCGACGTGGACGACTATATTGAACTTGAATCCTCTTTAACGGCTTATCAACAATTAGAACACAGTATCAATAAGCCATTGAAGATGATTCTTCTTTTTGGGCGACCGGGAACAGGAAAAAGCATACTTCTTAATCGATTACATGACAGACTGAAATATCAAAAAGAGATCTACTACTTTGATACGCCTGCCATCAATGAAAAAGAGTTTTTCCATAAAATTTTCAAGGTCTTGACAAAAAAAACACTTCCGCAAAATACAGAGGTAAACTTTTCCGCACTTGTGAATTACTGTAAGAATATGAGGGGTAAACGGGAAATTATTATTATGCTGGATGAAGCACAGATGTACAGTCCGGAGATGATGGAAAAAATAAGACTGCTCTCAGATAGCAGGGCAGTCAAATTTATTGTTTCTTTGCACAAAACCGAAGATGAAGATTTGATTGCAAAAGAGCATTTTCAGTCAAGAATTTGGGAGGTGGTTGAACTGCAGAACGCATCCCTGAAAGATCAGACAACCTATATTCACAAAAAGCTTTTGAAAAAAAATTTTTTTGAAATTGCCAATAGTATTAAAGAGAAAAATTTTAAACTTATTCATAAGTTTACCAAGGGAAATTACAGAGAGTGTAATAAAATGATGTTCACAATATTTGAAATTTGTGAATACTATGACAAAAATGAACCTTCAAAAGTACGTTATGACCGTATTCCAAAGCGTATTATTGAGATGGCAGCATTGAAACTGGGGTATATCAATGTATAATATTGAGCTACTTGAAGAGGAATGGAAACGCTATAAACGTAAAAAAAGAGTTCCTTTCATTATAGGTATTGCCATTATAGTATTGGGGATAGGTAGCACAGTTTTTTTTCTAAAAAATAAAAACGATATTTTCAAATCTTATACTGCGTCCAAGGGAAAAACAGCAAAGTCTGATATTGATATTTATATTGACAGGGGTATTACTGAAGTTGCTGAAAAACACAATGATACGTTAATAGATGCTCCTATAGAAATTGCAAAAGTTACGGAAGAGAAGGAAACCGAAGTCTATAATAGTGGGGAAAAGAAAAAACTTCATATTGAAGTCATTGATGTATCAAAGAAAAAATCCTCTTTTAAAGAGATAGAAAAACGTTTCCGAATGGGACATGATATTGATGATTCTCTTTTTCTGGCAAAAAGCTATTATCAGCGTAAAAATTATAAAAAAGCGGAATATTGGGCGCTTCAGACAAATAAAGTAAATCAAAATATTGAAGAGAGCTGGTTGATCTTTGCAAAGGCAAAAGCCAAGCAGGGACATAGGAATGAAGCAATCCATATTTTAACAGTCTATATTAGACGTACCCACTCTATTGAGGCTAAAGTATTACTTAATAAAATAAAGAAAGGCAGAATTTAGCATTACTGTTTAATTTCTTTGGAAAGTTGTGATGGTATACTTTATAATAAGAGGTAGATAAAAGAAAGGGAAAAGTGTATGGTTAAACTGATCGAAATGATGCTGGATGAAGGATTGGTAACAAAAGAATCCATCTCTAAACTGGTGAAGAGCAGACCTCCTAAAAAGATATCTTTTGCCAACCTGATTGCAGAAAAGATGGTCGATCCTGCTGTTGTTGATAATTTTTTGGTTAAAAAAATACGACAAGGGATTATAACCCTTTCACATCTTGAGAAAATTGAAGGTATCGACATTGTTCCTATTTTGAAAGAAGTGGCCAAGGAACTTCACGTAGAATATGTAGACTTGGATGAAGTAGAGATCGATATGAAACTTTTCTCTGAGCTTCCCTATAAACAGCTTATTAAATATAATGTTTTGCCCATAGAAGAGAGTGATCTTCATGTTCTTATCGCTTTTTCTGATCCTTTGGATATGGGTGCACAGGATGCTATTCAGCGTCTTTTTCCCAAGAAACCAATTAAGATAGCTCTTGGAAAGCCAAGTCAGATTGAACAACATCTCCAAAGACTAGAAATCAATGAAAGTGTAAAAGGCTTGATTGCCGATATTCGAAAAGATTTGAGTCAGGAAGGGAGCCCTATACTGGATGAAGATGAAGAAGGATCTTCTGCTGTATTGAAACTTATCGATATTATTCTGAAGTCTGCAATTTACATTGGGGCATCGGATATTCATATAGAAGCGACAGAAAAAAGCTGTGTTGTTAGAGAACGTGTTGATGGTATTTTAAGACAAAGCTTCACCTTTGATAAAGATATTTTCAATCCGCTTGCGTCACGTATGAAGTTGCTTTCAAACCTTGATATCGCGGAAAAACGTAAACCTCAGGATGGCCGTTTTTCCGCGACAGTTTCCGGAAAAGACTTTGATTTCAGGGTTTCGACACTACCTACAATTTACGGTGAATCGATTGTATTGAGGATCCTTGACAAGTCCAAGGCTATGATACGGCTTGAAGATGCAGGGATGAGCCAGTTTTGTTATGAACGCTTCTCCAATGCGATTAAGGTACCTTACGGCATCGTATTGGTTACCGGTCCTACGGGTTCAGGTAAAACGACAACACTCTATGGCGCATTGAATGCGATTAAAGATGTTAAGGATAAGATTATTACCGTTGAAGATCCGGTAGAGTATCAAATGGCCGGACTTCAGCAGGTACAGGTACGCCCTCATGTTGGGCTTGGATTTGCCGATGCACTTCGTTCTATCCTTCGTCAGGATCCTGATAAGATTATGATCGGAGAGATTCGTGATAAGGAGACACTGCGTATTGCAATACAAGCAGCATTGACAGGGCACCTTGTGCTTTCAACGCTGCATACGAATGATTCAATTTCAGCTGTAACAAGAATTTTGGATATGGGAATTGAAGAGTATCTTGTCAGTGGTGCGTTGGTAGCCATTCAGGCACAGCGACTGGTACGTAAAATATGCCCTTACTGTAAACATGAAACCGTACTCCCTGAACGTCTTCTCAGGGATGTAAAACAGTATTTGCCTGAAAATCCGGTCTTTTACAAAGGTGAAGGGTGTAAAGAGTGTGGGATGAGTGGTTATAAAGGGCGAGAAATGATTTCCGAAGTATTGGTCATCAGCGAAACCATGTCAAGAATGATTGCCCGGAATGCCTCCAAAGAGGAGTTGACAAAACAGGCAATCGAAGAAGGATTTATCAGTATGTTTGAAGATGGCGTACATAAAGCACTTGATGGTAAAACAACCATTGATGAAATTTACAGAGTAGCGAGATTATAATGAAATATTTTAATGTAACTATCATGAGACGGGGTAAAAAAGAGAATGTGACTTTGCAGGCAGAGTCCAAAATTGCTGCCATTAAGCTAGCAAAGCATAAATTTCCAGATGGTGTGATGGTCATCAAGGCGGAAGAGACATCTGTACCATTAGAAGAAATGATTTCGCAGTTTTTTTCCAGCTTAAAAAGATCAATAAAGTCAAAAGTTCCCATTAATGATAAAATTTCTACGATACGCCAAATCGCTGTAATGACTGATGCCGGAATTGCTATTAATGATACACTTGAAGATGTTGCTGAGAATACACATAATGCAAGACTGAAAGAGATTTATAGCAAAATGAATAGTGATATCAATGCAGGTCATAGTATGTCTGATGCAATGGAACCATACACAGAAGAATTTGGTCATGTGGCACTTGCTATGACAAAACTTGGTGAAAGAACGGGTAACCTTGCTGAATCCTATTTCAAGTTGGCAAAAATTTTGGAAGATATCCGTGACAATACGGCAAAATTTAAAAAAGCAATTCGTACACCAATGATTACATTGATTGCCATGGCTATTGCTTTTACTATTCTAATTATGGTCGTTGTACCAAAGTTTAAAGATATTTTTGCAAAATTTAAAACAGAGCTTCCGTTGCCGACACAGATTCTTTTAAAACTTGAATGGGCTTTTAGTAATTATGGTTTATATATTCTAATAGCATTAATAGGTGGCATTCTCTTTTTGAAGTTTTTCTATCAAAACAATCAAGAATTTAAGTATCAAGTAGACAAACTTCTTATTCATCCAAAATTTTATTTGATTAACAAAGCAATTTTTCTTTCTACAATGCATAAATACAACTTGGTGTTTACAGAACTCGTAAGATCTGGCATTCCTGTTTCTGAAGCACTGGAAACAGCAGTCGGTATGGTCGACAATCTTGCAATTAAAGAACAGCTTTTAACGGTAAATACTAATATTGGGAGGGGTATGAACCTTGCAGAAGCATTTGCTATTACGGGACTTTATGAAAATATGTTGCTACAGATGATCAAAGCAGGTGAGACTGGTGGTCAGCTTGATACAATGCTTGATAAAGTTACAGAATACTATAATATGCAATTTCAGGATCTTATCGATAACCTGGCGGCATACATTGAACCTATCATGCTTTTTTTCATTGCTGCGTTGGTACTGCTTATGGCACTTGGAATTTTCATGCCGATGTGGGATCTTGGAAAAGCAGTCAAAAACGGATAAAGGAAAGGGGAAAAATACCCTTTTCTGTTCTTTATCTTTCTTTTTAATGTAAAAAATACTTTTTATAGCCTGTGATACTTAATAGCTTTTTCCAAATCTTCGGGGGTATCAATCCCAAAACTTTCTGTTTCTACTGCTGTCATTGCAACTTCGTAACCGTGATAGAGTGCACGCAACTGTTCAAGTTTTTCTATCTCTTCAAGTGGTGCGGGAGAAAGGGCACAGAAATGCTCAAGTGAACGGAGTGTAAATCCGTAAATACCGAGGTGACCTTTGTATTGGTCAAAGTGATGGTCTCTTGGATAGGGGATTTTGGCACGGGAGAAGTAGAGGGCAATCTCTTCAGTGTCCGTAACGACCTTGACGATATTAGGATCATCCGCTTCTGGATTGGTGATACGTTTATAACAGGAGTTCATCAGTATTTTTTCATTGTCCCTGTTTTTCACTGTCAGGTTATAGACGGCACGCACCACTTCACTTTCAAGAAAGGGCTCATCCCCCTGAACATTGATAATGATGGCATCTTCTTTTAATCCTGCTTTTTTTGCAGCTTCATAGATACGATCCGTACCGCTTTGGTGGGTGTTAGAAGTAAGTATGGCTTGAATCTCATGTTCGGCAGCAATATCGACCACTTCCTGTGCATCGGTGGCAATAATGACATCGTCCACATCACTGACAGTCATTGCCGTGCGTACAACCATTGGAACTCCTCCGATATCTGCAAGCACTTTGTTTGGAAAGCGTGTGGAGCCGATACGTGCGGGAATAATAATCATGTTAAAACCTTTTGAGTGGTATTAGGTACGATTTTACACTCTCTATGCTAAAATACAGCACTTTAAATAGATGGAAAATGAATGAAACAGGCACTTCTGCTGCTTAATATGGGCGGCCCGAACAGTATTGACGAAGTGGAACTCTTTTTGCGTAATATGTTTGCAGACAGACATATCCTTCCGATGAACCCCTATATACGAAAATTTGTTGCGAATATTATTATCTCCAAGCGGGTGGACGAAGTTAAAGAGAATTACAGGCTCTTGGGCGGAAAGTCACCGCTTCCTAAATTGACACAAAAACTCATTGGTAAGCTTGAGCAACGGCTTGATATGCCAATTTATGCGGCAATGCGCTATGTACCCCCTTTTGCAGACAGGGCATTATATGCCTGCAAAGAGGCTGGAGTGGAGGAGTTGCTGTTGTTTCCCATGTATCCGCAATATTCGACGACTACAACACTTTCTTCTGTCGAAGATATTGAAGAACACTGTAAAGCGATGGACTATACACCCAAAATAACACTAATTGATCCCTATTATGATGACTATGACTATATAGAAGCATGCGGTATCAAAATTCTTGAAGCCATAGAGGGTAAAAAAACAGAAGAATATGATTTGCTGCTTTCTGCCCACGGACTGCCTATGAGTATCATCAAAGCGGGAGATCCTTATGAAAAGCAGGTAGAAGGAAATGTCTCTGCACTTAAAGTCTGGTTTGCTTCAAAGGGTATTGTCTTTCATGACATCAAGTTGGTCTATCAGTCAAAAGTCGGAAAGTCAGCATGGCTGGAGCCAAATCTCGCTGATGTTTTGCGTAATCCGACGCACAGAAAAGTACTTATCTACCCGCTTGCCTTTACCATCGACAACTCCGAAACAGTATTTGAACTCGATATTGAACACCGCGAGATTGCAGAGAAGTTACATTATGATGACTATGTGGTTGCACGTTGTTTCAATGATGATGACCGGTTTGTGAATCTGATCACAAAACGGGTGTCACAAATTGCTAACAGATGAAAACCGTCCAGGTCTCCTACAGTGCTGAAACAGTGGTAAACCGTTCGAAATTTCTAAGTTTTTTGGTACCCTATGCAGAGTTTGATAGCTTGCAGGAGAAGCTCAAGAAAGAGCATCCCAAAGCTAATCATGTGGTGTATGCTTTAAGGTATTTAAATGAATATGAACAAATTGTTGAAAACAGTTCGGATGATGGAGAGCCAAAAGGGTGTGCCGGAGTACCTTCTCTTAATGTATTGCGTGGAGAAGAATTGGTTAATGTGGCGGTATTGATCGTGCGCTATTTTGGTGGGATCAAACTGGGTACCGGCGGTATGGCACGTGCTTATGCACAGGCGGTGAAAGATGTATTGGAAGTTGCCAACTTGATGCCTTATGAAAAGCAGGTGAAGTATATGTTTGAGACCAGTTATTCAGATGTTGATAAAACACTCTATCAGTTAAAACAGGTAGGCATTACCCAGTATGAGCGTGATTTTGGTGTTGATGGGGTTCAGTGGAGTGTGGCAGGTAGTCAGGAGCAGGTGAACGTTCTTGTAAAAGCAGGGATCAAATAGAGATCAATTTCTCTACTGCAAAGACAAGATGTCTTTACAGTGCTTCTTCATTCTCTTCATCTGTTCTGATACGGATGGTTTTTGTAATGTCTGAGACAAAGATCTTACCGTCACCGATTTTACCGGTTTTGGCAGAGGATTTGATCGCTTCGATCGCTTTGTTTAGGTATTCTTCTCCGCTTACGACAATCTCGATTTTAACTTTTGGGATGAACTCGACCACATATTCTGCACCACGGTAGAGCTCTGAGTGCCCCTGCTGGCGTCCGTACCCTTTGACTTCCGAAATGGTCATCCCTTCGATACCAGCTTCGACCAGTGCCTCTTTGACATCATCGAGTTTGAATGGTTTAATAATCGCTTCAATCTTTTTCATAATAGTTTCTCCTTCTTGGGTTAAATGCTGCGTTTAAATTCGGGATAGGCTTCGATACCGCACTCGATAGCATCGATCCCCTCAAGCTGTTCATCATCACTGGCACGCAGTGTAAAGATCTTGTTGATGCTGTAAATTATAACAAAAGAGAGTGGAAAAACAATAGCCGCAACCACAACCACCCCTTTAAGCTGTGTCAGGAAGCTTATATCTGTAAAGATACCGACAGCCAGTGTACCCCAGATACCATTGATAAGATGTACAGAGAGTGCCCCGACAGGATCATCCATCTTTAGTTTGTCAAACAGCGGTACGAATAGAACAACCAGTGCGCCGCCAATGGCACCGATAAGGATAGGTGTATGGATATCGTACAGGTCAGGACCCGCGGTAATGGCTACCAATCCGCCAAGTGCACCATTAAGGATCATGGTAACATCAAATTTTTTGTAGCGAACATAGGTCATAAGCCATCCCACAATAGCCCCTGCAAGCCCTGCAGTGTTGGTGTTCATGATGGTCAATGAAACGGCATCGGCATTCTCTTTGGTAGAGATGGCACCGACAGAGCCGCCATTGAAACCGAACCAGCCGATCCAAAGAAGGAATGCGCCAAGCACGACAAGGGGAATGTTGGAAGCGGGAATGACCTGAATGGCACCGTTTGCTTTGTATCGTCCGCGTCTTGGACCCATGATCAAAATTGCCGCAAGCAGTGCCCATCCTCCGGTGGAGTGGATGACAGTCGATCCTGCAAGATCGTGCATGCCGGAGATGTCAAACATTGTTCCTGAGAGAAAGTTGGCTCCCCATGTAATGTTGACAATGGTCGGATAGAGAAAGGCTCCGACAACGATGGTAAAGAGTACAAGCGGGATGATACGTGAGCGCTCACTTACACCACCGCTCATAATGTTGACCACCTTCCCTACAAACGCCATCTGGAAGAGGAAGAAGGCATACTTATTGATACTCTCCTGATGATCCCAGCTTCCAAAGGCATAGGTATAGCCTACAAGCATAAATGCCAGTGAGGCTACTGCATAGATCATGACGTTAACTGTAAGTACCGATGTAACATTTTTGGTGCGGACAAGACCTGCTTCAAGCATAGCAAAGCCGGGTACCATCAAGATGATCAGCGTCATGGCAAAGATTATAAAGAATGTGTCAATGACATAGTGCATTTCCATAAAAAACTCCTTGTGATGTTGAATGGTATAAGTGTAGCGAAGTTTTGAAATGTGAGTACAAACTGCAATGCTTATTAAAAAGGCAGAAAGATGATGAAAAATTTTTTGTAATAGAATTTTTTGATTATTTTTTAATCAATGTGAAGATTTTGAGAAGGTGTGTTATCTGCTGTAAGCTATTTTTGAAAAGCTTTACAGCAGATGCGAAAGAGTGCAGCTAAGCTAATATAGATGCTTACAGTGCTTCTGCGTCTTCTTCGTCTGTTCTGATACGGATGGTTTTTTCAATCTCTGAAACGAAGATTTTACCATCACCGATTTTTCCTGTTTTGGCTGCAGATTTAATGGCTTCAATTGCTTTGTTGAGGTAGTCGTCTGAACTTACTACAATCTCAATTTTGATTTTTGGGATGAATTCGACAACGTACTCTGCCCCTCTGTAGAGTTCTGAGTGTCCCTGCTGTCTTCCGTAACCTTTGACTTCGGAGACAGTCATTCCTTCAATTCCTGCTTCTACAAGCGCTTCTTTGACATCGTCAAGTTTAAACGGCTTGATAATTGCTTCAATTTTTTTCATTTTCTATCCTTTTTCCTGTATTGTCAGGGAAGAACCTTAAAGGTTCACTCCTCTTTCTCCATGAACAGACTCGTCAAGTCCGATCTCTTCATCTTCTGTTGCTACTCTTGCACCACCTGTCAGGGCACTTGCAATATAGTAAACAATAACAGTACCGATCAGTGTCCAGAGGCCGACAACGACAACAGACTGAACCTGAACCATGAATTGTCCAATTCTGTCTCCACTCTCTTTAAGCGGGCCGTCCCAGAGAAGATCTTTGTCGTTGAGTGCAAGCAAGCCGGTAACAAGAGCACCCCACAGACCTGCAAGGAAGTGGATACCAAAGGCATCCAGTGAGTCGTCGTAACCGAGTTTTTTCTTAAGCGTAACAACACCGAAGAATGCAATGATTGCACCACCGATACCAACGATGAATGATCCTCCTACAGACACGAATCCTGCCGCAGGTGTGATGGCAACCAGACCGGCAATGATACCCGATGCAATGCCAAGAAGGGTAGGCTTTTTAAAGATAGCCCACTCAAGCAGCAGCCAGGTAACACCTGCTGCAGCAGTTGCAACAGTCGTCGTTAAAACTGCAAGACCGGCAATTTTGTTTGCACCGAATGCGGAACCGCCGTTGAATCCGTACCAACCAAACCACAGCAGGGCAGCACCTGCTGCAGTAAGAATAATGCTAAACGGTTTCATGGCTGTTTTTGGGTAGCCGACTCTTTTTCCTACAAGAATTGCAAGAACCAGACCTGCAAGACCACCGTTCATATGTACAACTGTACCACCGGCAAAGTCAAGCGCACCGGCATCAAAGAGTAGGGCACCGTCTCCACCCCATACCATGTGTGTGATTGGTGCATAGACCACGAGACCCCAGAGCGCTACGATAATCATCCAGGTGGAGAACTTCATTCGTCCGATGACTGAACCTGATGCAATTGCTACGGTAATAGCTGCAAATGTACCTTGGAAAGCAACAAATACATACGCAGGGTAGGTACCGCTAAGGTCTGACCATTTAGTTTCGCTCAGAAGGATATTACCGAAACCACCGATAAATTTCTGAACGAAAGCACTTCCTGCTGTTCCAAATGCAAGAGAGTATCCTGCAACAATCCAGACAACAAATGCCAGAACGAAAGCACCCATAACCATAGCATAGGTATTAAGCGCATTCTTGCTTCTTGACATGCCTGCATAGAAAAGTGCCAGTCCTGCCGGTGTCATAAGGAGAACAAGTGCGGTTGAGATCATCATCCACGCCGTATCACCCGAGTCGAGTTTGTCTGCCGAAAAAGCAGCAATTGGCATAAACGCTGCCAGTAAAGCGAAAAGTTTTAACTTCATGCTGTGTCCTTTGTAGTGTTTGGTTTACAAAGGTTATCTTACCACGCAGGAGAAGAAAACAGAGAAAGAAGTTGATTATTTTTTAATCAATCTATGTAATCAGTGGAATTTCAAGTTTGATGGAGGACTCTTGGAGGTTACTGCGGATATTGCACTCTTCCGAAAGTATTTTTATTTCCTTGTCATGATCGACATAGCGTCCGTTTGCCATAGTAGAAAGCTGGGCAATGGAGATTTTTTGCTCATCGATAATGACATGCTCCCCGACAAGGAGTTTGAGTTCAATGCGTATGGAGTCGGATGCGCGGAATGATTCGAGTACTTTACGCAGCAGTTTTGAAAAGCGGTTCTGGTCGATTCTAAGCTGTGGCATATCCGGATCGGTCAACAGTTGCAGCGGATTGCTGTTTTTTGTTTTAAACAGGGCAATATTGGCTTCAAGTAGCAGGTTAATGTCAGTAAGTGTGAGTTTCTCTTTTTCTACAGGGGTATGATTCCTGAGTCTTGGAGCATTGTAAAAACGTATGGCAAGTTGCTCTTCGTTTTCGTATCCTACCGTGATAGAATAGAAATTGAACGCTTCGTAACGCAGAGCAATACTTGTAGTTTTATAGCCGAAATTTTGCGGTGCGTAGGTAAGTGCAAGATCGAAAAGCTCTTTCTTGGAAACATACCCAAGCAAGATCTCCGCACTGTTGTTGAGGTAGAGGATTTTTCCTTTTGGGTCGAAAAGAATGAAGGGGTTATTGTCCCATTCAACAAAAGGGCGGAAATCAATCGATGGCGTGTTCATGGATTTTCTTCCTTAATGTATTGCGGTTGATGCCGAGAATTTCAGAGAGTTTCAGCTGTGAGCCATACTTTTTTAGACCAGCTTTGATTAGTGGGCGTTCATACATTCCCACATACTCTTTGTATCCGTTGTTGCCTTCAAGATGTTCAAGAAAATAGGTAAAAAGTGTCTCTTCAATCTCTTTTTTACTCATGTTTCGGCTCATAAGGTAATGGTATATGGCACGTTTAAGACTTTTGCTGTTGTGTGTCAGGTCAGTTGGAAGCTGTGAAAGTGTGTAGGATGATGCATCAAGCATCAAGGTTGCTGCCGCCTCTTTAAGAAAACGGGTTTTAAGATGCTTGAGATCTTCAGGACGTTCTTTGTACGTAGGCATCATATAGATAAAAGCAAATAAGCTGTCGATAGTCTTTTGGTTACCGATATAGTCTGCTGTGGCAATGATGCGTTTGTTGTCGAAGACGAGATTCTCTTTATTGGAAAGCTTTTCAAAATTGGTAATGATCAGCTCGTCAGAGTGTTCGAGTATAGCTTCGACTTCATCCTGATTTTTCCCTGAGACAACGGGAATATCGGGAAAGAGATGTGTCACGAGTGTTTTCTTTCCAATATGGGGTTCCCCTATGACAATAGAAGAGACAAAGAGTGTTCTGGTCAGGTTCAATCCTTGAATAATTTGCTGAACCTGCGGCGAATCTGTATAAAATGTTTCCATAAAGAGTGAAGTGTTCCTTCCTGATAATGCTTAAAAAATAATCACTAATGCTTAAAACCATTATATCAAACTTATGTTAAACTATATAGAAAAAACAAGAGAGGAAACAGCCTCATCAAAGAAGCATTTAAGCGTTTTTGTCATTACCATCCCTATTTGCCTCTGGAGAGTGCCATTGAGTATTTTTCAGTTCTTGGCGGAGCGGAAGAGAAGATTGAACTGGATTTTTTCGAAAGTATGACGGCATTGCTGCATTCTAAGTTTATAACGAATTTTGCAGAATTACAGCCGGTTGTTACGCCCTCATATTTGCTTGAAGCTCCTTATTGTGATGTGTTGCAGGCTATTGCTAAAGGGGATGGAAAATACTATTCGGTACTGCGAAAAGCGAAACTCAGTGAGGAGATAGGAGGAAAAATTGTTACGGAACTTATTTCTCTTGGTATCCTGCGTATTGAAGCAAGCCGCGAACAGCCCTTGAAAGTGCATCCCAAACACAAACTCAAAAAAGAGCTTCGCCATTACCGTATTCAGGACAAATTACGGTTTGAACAGCCTTTTTTGCGTTTCTGGTTTGGGTTTGTCTTTCCTTACAGAAAGGCGTTGTCGGAAGGCAATACTACAGCATTCTTTTCCTATTTCGAAGCACACTATGAGCGCCTTCGCACCTTGGTATTTGAACAACTCTGTAATGATCTGTTAGTTGATTATTTTCAATCACGCAGTCCTCTGCTTAGTCAGGGGAGTTACTGGAACCATCATAGTGAATTCGATATTCTTGCTGTCACAAGTGAGAAGAAAATCATTCTTGGTGAGTGCAAGTACAAAGACCGAAAAGTGTGTAAGAACGAACTGAACAAACTCAAAGCAAAAGCAGAACAGTCAGGAATTCATGCCGATATTTATGCACTTTTCTCTAAAGACGGATTTTCCAATGAGTTGCTTGGAATGCAGAGTGAGACATTGCTGCTGTTTGATCTGGATGATTTGAAACAGTTGTGTGAGTAAGTGTAGGAATGACTGAAATTTTAAACTTCGTTTCAATCAAACAATGCAGAATTTACTCACTGTCGGTGCGTGATTACGTACCCTACATGTTTTCCGGTCTATACACTTTCACATTGGCATCTTCTGCATCTTTAAGATATTGTGCATGAAGCTGGCTTAGTACACCTTTGTTACAATAGAGTAGGTAGTTCTTTTCTTTAGGCAGTTTTTTAAATTCTGTTTTGAGCTGGTGAAAAGGGATCTTAATGGTTTCACAGGGGGACTCTACCGTCTTTTCATCCGCTCGGATATCGATGATAACATCGCACTCCGGGTTAGGGGCAGTAACGATTTCAATAGGGGCATTGTCGGTAATATCTTCAACAATTTCATCAACATAAATCGTCTTGGCATTTGCTACAGCGTTATCAAGAACGCTATAATCAAAACGTTTGGCTTCGCGCTCCATACGTTTGAAGGAGCCGTGTGTGATGGGATTTTTGGAAATGACACCGCAGTATTCAGGCATATTCTCCGCAAAGCGGCGTGTACCGATCTGTGTGGCGATACGGATAATTTCCGGTTTATTGACAGTAGCAAGGGGGCGAAGTACCAGTTTGTCGGTTGCCTGGTCAATGAGTGCAAGGTTTCGCAGTGTCTGGCTGGAGACCTGTGCGACACTTTCGCCTGTGAGTAGGGCATCTATCTCCATATTATCGGCAATTTTCTCGGCAGCCATGAGCATCAGCCGCTTGAGGGTAACCCCCATATAGCTTTCGTGTGTAGAGCGAAAGATTTCAGTAACGACATCTTCAAAGGGAATAGTAACAAACTTGACACGGTGGGAAGCGCCAAATTTGCTCCAAAGATACCATGCTACCTGCTTTACCCCGATCTCATGTGCAGCACCGCCAAGATTGAAAAAGATAAAATGTGTTTTGATACCGCGCTTCATTGTCAAAAAACTTGCTACGGTAGAGTCAAACCCCCCGGACATCAGAGAGAGGATGTCCCCCTGTGTACCAATGGGGAACCCGCTCAGGCCTTCATACTTGGCAGTGATGATATTGAGCTGCTGGTTGATCAGTTCGATGCGTACCGTTACCTCAGGATTGTGCAGGTCGACTTTTTTTGCATCAGTATGTGCCAGCGTGTAACCGCCGACGACCCGTTCCATTTCGGAAGAGTTGAAAGGGTGGGTGCCGGTACGCTTGGCACGTACAACAAAGCTTTTACCTGCTATCTCTTTGGCAACCGTTTGTGCAACCTTCTCTTTAATGGCTTCAAGAGTATCGGTTTTGTCGAACTGTAGCGCCTCAAGTACCTGTTCGATACCTGGTGTGTTCAGAAGTATTTCTCGTACCGTATCAACCTTTTCAATGGGGGTGACCACTTCAATCTTGTCAGAAAATTTTTTGATCTCTATTGCATCATCAATCGGTTTTAAGAGGGTGAGGAGGTTCTGATAGAGCTGGTTGACCATCTGCTTCTTTGCTGATGCGCCTTTGACCATAATCTCCGGAAAAAGTTTGAGGATGAATTTCTGTGTTTTGACAATGTTTTCTGCCACGGCGGTTTCCTTGAAAAAAGTACGGCATTATAGCACACTTGGTGCTATTTTTACGCCTCTGCCACGGACATATCGTTTTGTGCCGTCTCTTCCTCTTTGTATACTTTTACATTCTCCAGATAGCCGCTGATTTCCAGCTCTTCATAGACGATGCCTTCGGGTACCGCTTCGGAGTGTAGCTGCACGGCACACTGTTTGTAGTTTGGCTCGAATGATTTGGGGTCGAACTCGGGGATAGTAACGGCATTGATAAGCTGTTCGTTGAAGTGGAACGGTACGAAGATATTGCCTTCTCTTACCGTTTCACTTACTTTGACGATGACATCCTCCACACGCCCGCGGTTTCCGGAAATGGCAATGCGCTCTCCGCTTTTGACTTTGAGTTTGGCGGCATCTTTGGGGCTGATGTCTACCCATGCTTCAGGAGCCAGTGCATCGAGGATGCCGATGGTACCGGTTTTGGTACGGGTATGGAACTGTTCTACTGTTCGTCCGGTGTTAAGCATCAGCGGCAGTCCTTTACACTGCATTTCACTCAGTGGTACCCACTCTACGGGAAGCAGTTGTGCTTTGCCGTCAGGGGTAGGGCATGGCATATCTTCTGTGTAGAGGCGTTTGGTGCCTTTGGGGGCTTTGTCGTTGCATGGCCATTGGATGCCGCCAAGCTCCTCAATGAGTTCGTAGCTCATACCGCTGTAGTCGCAGAGTCTGCCTTTGCTGACGCGTTTGATCTCCTCGAAAGTATCTCGTGGGGTATTGAGATTTTTGAAGAGCAGGTCGTGTTTGTCGCCGAAATATTTGGAGAACTCTTTGACAATGTAGAAGTCTGCCTTGCTATCTTCAAGGGGTTCTATGGCTTTTTTGGCATAGTTGCAGCGGCGCTCACTGTTGGTGTAGCAACCCTCTTTTTCGCTCCATGTCGCTGCGGCGAAGACCACATCGGCTATTTGTGCCGTATCGGACATGAAGGCATCCTGTACCACAAGCATGTCAAGTTTTTTGAGTGCTTCTCTAAGTCCGTTTTGATCAGGGTAGCTTACCAGTGGATTGGTGGCAACAACCCAGAGCGCTTTGATCTCGCCGCGGTTGATCGCATCGATGATCTGCGGGTAGGCGTAGCCTCTTGCAGTGGGGATGAGCTCTTCGGATACACCGATGATCTTGGCAAACTCTCTTCTGTCACTTTCACTGGCGTAGTTGCGGTATCCGGGGATGGATGAGGTAAAGCCAAACTCGCGTGTACCCATGGCGTTGCACTGTCCGGTGATGGACATAGGTGAAGCGCCCTCTTTGCCAAGGTTGCCGGTGATGAGTGCAAGGTTACAGATGGCAGAGACCGTATCGGTACCAATGGAACTCTGGTTGACCCCCATGGTCCAGGCACTCATTACTGCATCCGCACCGGCGTAAATGCGTGCAAGGTTGTAAAGCTCCTTGACATCGATGCCGGTGATGTGAGCAACCTCTTGTGGCGGGTAGTTCTCCATGATGTGCTTTTTGAACTCTCTGTAGCCGTTGGTGCGCTCTTTGATGAAGTTTTCATCTTCCCATCCCTGTTCCATGATGATGTAGCACAATCCGTTGATGAGCGCCAAATCTGAACGTGGTTTGAGCGGTACGAAGATGTCTGCCATCTGTGCTGTTTTGGATTTTCTGGGGTCAACAACAATAATGGTCGGTTTTTTCCCTGTGGTTTTTTTGTTTTTGGCAATATGCAGTTTCAAAATAGGGTGGTTGTCGGCAATATTAGCACCAATAAGCATGATGACGTCTGCTTTTTCAAAGTCCTCATAACATCCGGTAGGACCATCTGAGCCAAAGGTTTGTTTGTATCCCATGACGGCACTTGCCATACAGAGTGTGGTATTGCCATCATAGTTGTTTGTTTCAAGCCCAAGCTGCACAAACTTGCCCAGCGCATAGAACTCTTCTGTTAGTAGTTGACCAGTAGAGACCACGGCAACCGCACCTTTGCCGTGCTGTTGTTGAATACGTTTGAATTCTTCTGCGGTATGGCTGAATGCCTCATCCCATGAAACAGGCTGAAGCGTACCGTTTGTTTTGAGCATTGGTGTAGGTATTCGATTGTCGGCACGTACCATTCTATGCTCGCTTAATCCTTTGGGGCAGAGTGTACCCATGTTGACCGGATGAAGAGAGTCACCTTTGGAGTAGACTGCTTCGCCGTTTTTAACACCGATGTACATGCCGCAACCTACACCACAGTAGCCGCAGGTGCTACGTACCCACTTGTCAGGGGCTTTGGCTTTGGCGACTTTGCCGAAGATGGGGTCGTCGACGAGGGCGTATTTGTCCGCTTTGATATCAAGACCGAGAAAGTTTTTTGCTTTGTCTATGAGATTCATATTATTCTCCATATTGAGGGTAGCCACAAGAGATACCCCTATGATAGTTCAATCATACATTACCGTTTTGTGTCTCTTTCCTACTTTTTTAGAAAAAGTAGGCAAAAAGCGTCACTTCTGCAATTGTGCGGGCGATGCTTTATGCGCCGTGCTTCGCACATATGGGCGCAACAGCATCTGCACAAAGAGTGCAGAAGTGACAACGGAAGTTACATAATCAATGTTCAATATTAAGAAAACACGCTGTTCTCTTAACGCTAAACACTAAACGCTCAGCGCTCAGCGCTCATCACTGAACGCTACCGAAATGCTCCCTGCTCCCTACCACATACTCCCTGACATCAATGTCTCTGGTTCCCCGCAAAGAAGTTCCCTGCAAGTCCCAATGGTACCACGGTGCGGTAGAAGAGGTATCGTCCGGCAAGTTCAGATGCCAAAGCACCGAGTGTGGCAACTACAAGTGTGGCTATCGCCAAACCTGTCAGAGCGCTGGCGGTAAAGAGGATGGCAAGCAGTGGCAGTGCCAGCCCAAAGGCTGCCAATGAATAGACTCTAAACTTCTTGATGCTGCCAAAGTGTTCTTGCAGCAGGATGCGGCTTCGGTTGTACTGGTAGTAGAGCGGGTCTTCTTTGTCGAGGTGGCGGTAGAACATCACCTCCTCAAAGATCACCAGTGCCTGCCCCATGCCGGCAAGCAGGGTAACGGCAAGCAGTACCGTAGCACCCTGTGCGCCGTTGCTTGCAAGCAGGGCGGTGGCGATGAGCAGGAAGCCGACATAGCCTGAACCGAAGAAGCGTTTGGTGGTACTCTTGCGGTTCCAGCTCGGACGTGCTTTAATGCGGTAGATCATCGACTGTGCGTAGATACCGTAGAGTCCGATACCAAGGGTGAGCGCTTCAAGCAGCAGCAGAAGGGCACCGCCGACATTGAGAAAGTAGAGTCCGGCAGTAAGTGTTGCCAGTCCGGTGTAGGCACCTAAAGCGATCGCTTCACGGCTGAGCCATGAGGTTTTCCAGTTTTTCATTGCACTCATCGCTTTACCCGGTCGTCCAAGGTGCATGGCTGAAAGCGGTAGCCCTATGGCTGCAGGCAGGAATGCCAAAATCGCCATCACGAGATTTGGTTTTGGCAGGTTGAAGCCAAGCGAGTAGAGCAGCTGTCCCAAAAAGAGTGCCAGAAATGCCCCTACCGAAACCTGTGTGAGTACTGTCATAAAGACAAGCGGCAGTTCGGCATGGGCAGGCTTGAGGATGTGCTCGTCTGCCGGGCGTACCTCCTGACCTTCGGGAAGATCAGGCAGGGTGTAGCGTGTGGTGGGCTTGGTGATTTCGATGTCTGGCAGATGGGGAGCGACTCCCTCTTTTGCCATATCTTCTGCCAGCCACTGCTCTACATTGACTGCTTCTATTTCGATGGCACCACCGGGGCATGCCTGCACACATGCAGGGGTCTGACCCGCTTCAAGTTTGTCCACACACATATGACACTTGGTGACGATGCCGCGGTCAGGGTTGAAGACAGGCACCTCGTAGGGACAGTTCCATGTACAGTACTGGCACCCGATACAGCTTGGGTCATCGTGCCAGACAATGCCGTTGTCAAGTTTGATGTAGCTCTCAGTTGGGCAGCCGCGTAGACACTCGGGGTCGATGCAGTGGTTACAGCTCATCGAGTTGAAAAGCTGGAGTGTGTCCGGGAAGGTGCCGGTCTCCATCTCCCCCACACGGCGCCATTTAATGTCGTCTGGGTTGGCGTTTTGCTCGTTACACGCCACCTCACAGCAGTGACAGCCCACACAGGCGGTAGCATCGAAGTGGAAACGGTACTGTTCACCCGGTTTGAGCTCGGGGATGTCGATGGTGTAGTTACCGCACTGCATACCGGTATCGTTTTTATGGTTGATGAAGCTCTCTAATGGTGTGTGTTTACTTAATGGTTCCACTGCCATAATTATTTACCTGCTTTTATTTGGTTTTGCGTAGGGTGTTGTGCCCTCACAACACCGAAACTTTGAATTTCTGTTTGTGTTGAATATCGTTGTATCATAGCATGTTTCGTTTGGGTATAGCGTGTTAGTGTTGTCAGGGGACAACACCCTACGGATACTATGTGATATATCATTGTTACACCTCTTTAAGTGCCACAAGCAACTCCGAGAAGACCTGCGCCCGCTCACTTTTGTTCTCATGCGTCATGTTGTAGATGACTTCAGAGAGTTTTGGTGGGACTTTCGGGTTGAGTCTGGTGACTTCATCCCGTTTGATCTTTCTTGGACGTGCAAGGGTTGGGGCGAGTCCTGTGACAGCTGCAAAACGCTTCTCTCCTGTGAGGAGTTTGAAGAGTTTGAGTCCGAAGGTGAAGAGTTCGTACTCCTCACGGCGTCCGCTTTTGGGCTCTTTGTCAAGTTCGAACATTATATCCAGCCCCAGTTTATCGCGGAGGATGTAGTTGATCTTGGTAAAGAATCCGATCGCCTGATAGCTATAGTTTTTACTGAAAAAGCGTGTCTCAAAACTCTCAAAGGTCTCTCCGCGCTCTTTGTATGCCGCGTAGGTTTTCAGCAGGTACTTGACGTGGTGCTTGGCTTCGTCGATCGGCAGTGCCTTGTGTAAAATGTGCGCCTCTTTGGCTTGCCGGGTGATCTTGCCGCCCATAAAGAGGTGTACCCCGTCCACACGGTTGCCGTCAGCATCTTTTGCCTTGCACCCCTCAAAGCCGATGTCGGCTATGCCGTGTACTCCGCACCCTTTGGGGCATGCTGACCAGTTCATGCGTATGTTGGCATTGGCGATGGGCACTTCGGAGTTAAGAAAGTGCGCCATCTCGATGGCATCAGGTTTGTTGGGGATAACACCGTAGCTGCAGGTCTGTGTCCCCGCACAGGCGATCATATCTTGAAAGTAGAGGTTGTTGTACTGGGCATACTTGGCAATGATCGGATTGTTCTCAAAGGTATCAAGCTTCTCTTTGTCAATGTTGATGATGAAAAGGTTCTGGTCGTAGGTGAGACGGATGTCGCCGCTGCCGTAGCTCTGTGCCGCTTTTGCCGCTGCGATCATGTCTGTACCGCTGAAGATTCCTGAGGGGACGATGACCTTGTAGGCGTAGGTGCCGTTTTTAAGCAGTACGCGGTTGGCACCCAGTGCGATGTTTTGTGACTGTACCAGTGTCATGCCGCCTTGGGCAAAGGAGAGTTCGGCCTCCTCTTTGACCGCTTCTATAAACGCGGGGATGCCCACATCCTGCAGTAGGAAGTGCAGGCGGTTCTTGTTCCGGTTGTCACGGTAGCCGTAGGTTTTGAAAACGTTCAGCAGCGCTTTAAAGAATACGGGTACCTCTTCGGGAGTAACGAAGAGGTCGGCATCACGCGCCTGCACACCGACACGGGCACCAAGATAGACGTTGAAGCCGAAGCTGCCGTCTTTGTTGGCGAGTACGAAGTTGCAGTCATGCCCGAAGATATTGCAGGAGTTGCTGAGGCTTCCCAGGATACCGGTATTAAATTTTCTCGGCAGGGCAGAGATCCACTCGGGATTTTCGAGGAAAATCTCCTGAAGCTGCGTCAAGATGGGCATAGACTCGATGATGTTGTCATAAGCAATGCCGTCAAGTGGGTCGGTGACGATGTTTCGCGGGTTATCCACCCCCGTCTGGAATGTGGAGATGCCTACCTCTTTAAGCGCCTTGAGTACCTTTGCAATGTCTGCGATCTGCAAATAGCGCAGCTCCACCTGCATACGGGTGGTAATATCGATGTAGTCATTGCCGTACTCCTGTGCTACTTCACCGATGCGTACCGCCTGTGCGTTGGTCAGCTGCCCACCGGGGATACGCACACGTAACATAAAGTCTTCACCCTTGTCAAAGAGTCCGAAACACTTCAAAAAGTAAGCGGAATCCTCTTTACTTAGTCCTTCGTAGCCTGCTGCAGCAATTGATTCAAGATGCTTGTAAATCTCCATTGGGTCTTTGAGTGCTTTGGTCGTTTCTACTTTATTGAGCTTTTTGCTTCTTGCCTCTTTGGCTTTTGCTAATGCTTCCATTATAATCACGCTGCTCCTGTCGTTATTCAATCTGTGTCATTATATCCAAAACGGATGCAGAGTTGCAGATAAAAGTATGATTAAAAAATAATCAATTTATTGATCTGTACAAGCATTCAGCCTATGAGTTCCCCATGTTAACAGGTAAATATATATGATTAAAAATTAATCAATATGAAGGTAATAAACGCCATAACGTTACAGTATAATTCGTCCATTAATTTGTTTAAGGAGCAAGAATGGCGAACTTCAAGGCGCTTAAGGGACAGGGAGATGCAAAGACACTTTTTGCGGCATTTCTCTACTTTGATTTCAGTTTTATGGTATGGACGATGCTCGGGCCTTTGGCAACCGAGATTAATGAATCACTGGCCCATCACGGTACAGCATTGAGTGCAGGACAGATTGCAACCTTGCTTTCTATCCCGATTTTGGCAGGAGCACTGCTGCGTATTGTACTTGGTTTTGGTGTCGATAAGATTGGACCGAAGAAAACTGCCATTATTGCACAGGTTATCGTGATTGCATCACTTTTCTACGCGTATTCAAGGGGAGAGAGCATTACCTATAATGAGTTGCTGGTTGTTGCACTTGGGCTTGGTTTTGCCGGTGCATCCTTTGCAGTGGCACTGCCGCAGGCAGGACAATGGTATCCACCCAAGCTTCAAGGGATTGTACTCGGTATTGCCGGTGCGGGGAATATTGGTGTAGTCGTTGACTTCCTTTTTGCACCTAAAATCGCAGAAATTTGGGGATGGGAAGCAGTATTCCTTGTTGGAGGATTGCTCTCATTCATCGTGTTGATCATTTATATTTTAATGGCAAAAGATGCACCTGAATCGGTTTACAAGCCGCGTCCCAAAAAACTGGGTGATTACTGGAAGCTGCTTAAAGACCGTGACAGTTGGTGGTTTATGCTCTTTTATGCTGTCAGCTTCGGCGGATTTGTAGGGTTTGCGAACTATATGAAAGTCTACCTGATGAATACGTATCAGGCAGATATGAGTGCTTTTGGATTGAGTGTTTTCCATGAACCGAATGTCAAGGTCATTGCCGGTTACTTTGGAGCCCTTACCATCTTTGCCGGTGCAGTGTTGCGTCCTGTAGGCGGTGGTATTGCCGACAAAATGGGTGGGGTCAAAGCACTTTACATCTTTTTTGGTGTTGTTGCTGCACTGGTGGCGCTCAGCGGTGCGGTACAGCTTCCGTTCTGGGTTGCCATTGGTGTACTCTTTTTGATCATGGCCAATCTTGGAATGGCAAACGGTGCAGTTTTCCAGCTCGTACCGCAGCGTTTTGGTAAAGATATCGGTATTATGACAGGACTCATCGGTGCAGCCGGCGGGATCGGCGGTACGTTCCTTGTCAAAACACTTGGCTGGGCGAAAGGGACATTTGACAGCTACAGTGTCGGTTTCTTCATCTTTGCAGGACTTGTGCTCATCGCCATCGGTGCCATCTCTCTTGTTAAAACCCGTTGGAGAACTACCTGGGGTGCCAATGCAGGGGGGATCATATAGATCACAAAAGCTTTGGCTTTTGTGAAACATTCAGTGCTAAGCTTTTAGCTTCTTACGGCTGTCTTACTCATTATCTGCAACACCCCAGTCGTTGGTGTGCTCATAGTCGGGTTCTACAGGCTTGACATCTTTGAGGATGTCGGGGTCAACTTCTTTGCCCTTGAAGTCATATTCATCTCCCTGATAGAATCGCCGCTCTTTGGCATATTTTTTCTCCAATGCTTTCTGTTTTTCAATCTGTTTTTGAAGAAGTGTCTGTTTGGTGCGGTTATTCTCTTCTGCACCCACTGTAAAGGCAGTACAGCAGAGTGCAGCGATCATTATTTTGCTGAGCATCAAAATATCCTTTTGGATGGAGATTGTACACATTATAGCAGATAGATATACTGCACAAATCTTAATCAGGCAGGATGTCTGAAAGTGCTGAAGGCAATGTTATAATGGGGTGTAACCAAGAAACGGGGAAGGTAGATGTCTAAAGAAAATATTGAAACCAGCGGCTTTACGCTGGCCAAAGGTACTCAGCTTAAAGGTGATGATTATTTTGAAGTCAAAGTGATGGAGAACATTACTGTTGCGGTAGTCTGTGATGGAGTTGGCTCTTCTATGCATGGTGCCGAAGCAGCAAAGCGTACCGCGCAGTTTCTGGTGCAGTCACTGAAGAACCGTCCGAGAAGCTGGAGTATGGAGAAATCCATTCGCCACTTTATTGAGAATATCAACCGGGTACTCTACCTTGAGTCGATGGAGCAGTATGAACGGCAGGAGCTGGTGACGACTCTGACACTTGTGGTCATAGAAGGGGACAGGCTTTATGGTGCCAATGTAGGTGACAGCCGTATTTACCTCTCTCGTAACGGACAGTTTGCTCAGCTCTCCTCCGATCATGCGATGGATGAGGAGGGGATGGAGAATGTACTGACAGCAGCCATTGGGCTTGAAGAGAGTGTCGAACCATACTACTTCGAGAACAATTTGCAGGCAGGAGACTGCATTCTGCTCTGCAGTGACGGGCTATACAATGAACTTTCCTCCGAAGAACTTGCCGATGGTATCAAAGTAGGTGCTTCGTTTCTGGTGAAAAAAGCAAGCAAAAAGCACAACGATGACCTGCCTGACGATACCACTGCTGTGGTTATCGAGGTAAAGGAGCTTGATCCCAGATTGAAGCTTAAACAAACAGACCTTATCATACAGGAACACTATAAAAAGGGTGAAGAGATAGACGGTTATCGTCTTATCAAACCGTTGATACAGAACAACAGAACCTGGCTGTGTGAGAAGAAAGGGGTGCAGTATGTGATTAAATTTGCACCCCATGAAGCGATTGACGATGAGGTGATGCTGGATCTTTTTGTGAAAGAGGTTTGGATGGCCAATCGTTTAAAGGCCGGCTTTTTCCCAAAAGCGGTCATTCCAAAAAAGCGGACACACCGTTACTATATTATGCGTTATATCGAGGGAGTTTCCCTTAAAGAGTATATTTCCAAAAAGCCACTGAGTGTTGACCTTGGGGTGGAGCTGGCGCACTTTTTACTGAAGATGTCGCAGTACCTCATTAAGTTCAACCTGGTACACGGTGATATTAAGCCTGAAAATATCATTGTGACAAAACGAAAAGAGAAGATTGTTTTCAAAATGGTTGATTTTGGCAGCATTACCGAAGCCTACTCCACAGTAACACGGGCGGGAACACCTTCCTATCTTGCACCGGAGCGTTTCAAACAGGCACCGATTACCGAGCAGACAGAGATTTACGCCATAGGAGTGACACTTTACGAGGCATTGACACAGAAGTTCCCGTTTGGAGAAATAGAACCGTTCCAGACTCCGAGTTTCGAGAAAGATGCCAAGCATCCGAGTAAGCTCAACCCGAAGATACCGCACTGGCTGGAGAGTGTGATTCTGCGTGCCATCGAGACTGAGCCGGACAAGCGCTACCACAACTATTCGGAAATGCTTTATGAAATTGACAACCCTGACAAAGTACAGCCCTACTTTGACCGCCACACTTCATTTATTGAGCGTAATGAGATGATGGTCTATAAAGTAGGATTTATTACAATGTTTATTCTGAATATCATTCAGTTGCTCTTTTTTTAAAGAAGACTATTTTGATTTCTTTGCCTTTTTTATATTTTTTCGGTGCGCTTTGAAAGAGTCGCTGAAATCATGCGTGCCACTTTTATTTTTCATAAAATAGAGATGTGTTGTTTTTGCCGGTTTGATAGCAGCTTTGATAGCAGCCAGTGAAACGGCACCGATAGGTGAGGGAGGAATACCTTTGAATTTGTAAGTGTTGAATGTGGAGTTGTCCTCTCGGATGCGTTCAGGTGTTACTTTAACATGAGAATATTTTCCGTAGTTGAGCGTACCGTCCATCTGCAGACGCATTTTCCTTTTCAGCCGGTTATAAATGACCGATGCAACAAGCGGCATCTCTTTGGTGTTGGCTGCTTCTTTCTGGATAATTGAGGCGGTGGTTAATATCTTTTTCCACTGTTTTTTATCATAGACACCATATATTTTGTTTGCCAGTGCAGCATACCGTCGTTCCGATTGGCGTACAAGAAACTGTATCAGGTGTTTTTCGCCGATACCTACGGGTACGTAATAGGTATCTGCATAAATACCGGCTTCAGGGTAGGGAGAGTACTCTTGGTAGTATTTCCAGAGTTTTGCCTTGCTCAAGCCATACTGCTTTGAGAGTGACTCAAAGAAAAGTTCGAGTGTCTCTCCCGGGATGAGTGTGATTTTATGTATCATCGCCTTGGAAGAGGTGAGTTTGTGCAGAAAGTCGATGCGGTTAAGTTGGTGTTTCCCAATAAAGATCCAGCCATGTTGGGGCTGCCCCATCAGACGCAGCAGATAGCGGTCGATGATCGAGAGGTCGTACCCTTTTTGGCTCAGCTGTGTTATAATACTTTTTATTGAACCTGTCGGGACATAAAGGGTCTGCGTGGACCGTATGGGTATGCTAATGTAAAAGGCCAGTGATATGATCAAGACCACGGCAATGTTCTCTGCCCATATGATCCATCTTCTCCATATCGTTATTCGTGATTTTCTCATCGTGCTGGTTGTCCTTTTAGCGGCATTGTTTTTCTGGCTGTTGCATGGCATACAGGTCGACAGGATCGATGTTGGATCCTACAAAGTGGTTGGATTATACATCAAACTCGATAAAAAGCTTATACTCAAGGCAAAGTCTGTTACCATTCCTGCATCCAAGGAAAAACCCTCTTTTGAAAGAGTAGATGCGACATTCGACCGCATTAAAAACCTGCTTTCCTATTTTGAAACAATCTATCTTGAGCATATTAACTTTAAGAATAACCATCTGACGGTACTATTTGCCGATGATGTGCTTTACATCACCAGTGACGAGTATGAAATTGCCGGAAACATTGTTCGCAAAGGCAATAAACTCATTGCTGATGTACCATTGCTCTACATAAAAAAGGAGAAGATTTCCATTGCCGGAAAATTGACGTATGATTTGACGAAAAATACATTGGAGACAGGCGGAAGGTTCGAGGCCTACGGTATTAAGGGACATTTCCGTGCGGTGCAGCATGACAACAGTATTGTCTATGCGGTAAATACCGAAACATTTACAAATCTTGAACCGCTGATTACCCGTTTTTCATTGCCTAAAACTATTGAAGACTGGACGGTGAGAAAAGTACGTGCGAAGCGTTACAGGGTTGAGTATATCAAAGGACGGATTGATATCGTCGATCATCAGCTTAAACCGGATATTGACAGGTTAAAGGCGAAGGGGCGTTTTGAGGATGTATCTATATATTACAAAAAAGATCTGGATCCTGTTCATGCCAAAGCATTGACGCTTCGTTACAAAAAAGGAAATCTCTATTTTGACTTGGAAAAACCGCAATGCAAAGGCAGGGATCTTTCAGGTACCCATTTGGTTATCAAGCATATTGTGGGATCACAGAAGCCTGTATTGATTCTTGATCTGAAGATTCGAAGTGCCATTGACGGGCTGGTTGCAAAAATACTGAAGGCCTATAACATTACACTGCCTGTGTCACATACAGGAAAACACAATAGCATCGATATCGGTATTACAATTCCACTTGGCAAACAGAAAAGAAAACTGCTCGTTTCTGTTGAAGTGAAACTTGACAAAGGGGTATTGCATATTGGCAGTTTGAAATTGCCGGTCAATGGCGGATGGGTGCTTTTCAACAGTAAGTCAGGCAAAGCCTCGCTTAAAGATGTTCAGGTAAATGCACTATGGTACAAGGGAACCATAGAAGGAACTATTGACACGCTTCATCACAAAGCAGACCTTGTTCTACATATTAAACGTTTTATTTTGGGCAAGGAAAAATCACCTGATGTTGAAATTGTCAACCGAAAAATACCGATGATCCTTTCTTACGGAGCACAATTGCGTTTTACACTGCCGACACTGAAAGTGACGTTGACAAAGAAAGGAAAAGGCATACATATTGTCCTTGCTGACCTTTCTAAAATCCTTCCTTATTTTAAGAACAATATGCTTGGTATTACGGGAGGAGAACTGCACGTTACAGGAAATGAAAACGGTACTATGTGGCATTTCAACGGAAGGGTGCAAAAAGATGTTTGTTTCTTCTATGACAGCAAAGATGTATGCTATACGGCTATTCCGCTTAAAGGAACATTCAATACCGCTACAAAGCAGGTCAATCTGTATGCCTTCGACAAACGGGTACATATCAATACCGCCAAAGGGCGTATTATGCTTACCAATATCAACATAGACTTAAAACGTTTTATGAAAGAACAGAAAAAATTAATGCACAAAAGTAGAAGCAGTACCATGGGGCTGAAGAAAACGTTTGTCATCATTGGCAAGAAGAGTCAGCTGCGTTATGGAAAGCGAAAACTGGTAACGGACAGTTATGATATTGAAATAAAATCCAACGGCAATATTAAGGCAATAGGAAGCAGTCAGGGTAATATTATCAAACTGACAAAAAAGGGAAAGATACTCACGGTGGAACTTCTGCGCGTCACAGATCGTGTACTGCATCCGCTCATAGGCTTTGACGGGCTGAAACAGGGGCACTATTCTCTGAAACTTGCCGGAGATCCGGCTAAGATTATGAAGGGGCGTATCATTATTGAAGGGGGTGTACTCAGTGATTTTAAGGCGTACAGCAATACGCTGGCATTCATCAATACACTGCCTGCACTTGCCACATTGAGTAAACCGGGTTTCTCGAACAAAGGTTTTAAAATTTCGGAAGGGGTAGTGGAATATCATTTGACACCGGAAAAACTGGTATTTGATTCGGTTTATTTGAAGGGCAACTCTGCTACGGTGACAGGAAAAGGCGTTGTGAATCTAAAAAGCGGGAAAATCGATGTAAAACTGGCCATCCAGACAGTTCGTGAATTTGGTAAAATGGTGGGTAAAATTCCGTTGCTTGGCTACATTTTGATGGGAGATGACAACAGTATGACCGTAGGGCTTGAGGTGACTGGAATATTGGAAAACCCAAAGGTCAACACTTCAGTGGCAAAAGATATTTTAACACTGCCGCTGCAGATACTCAAGCGTACTATTGAAGCCCCCGGCTATATGCAGGAACACGCTCCAAAGCAGGTGGCTCCACAGATCCCTGACAGAACTATGCCGAATAAACAATCGAAAGCTGTTCCTGCCCCATCGATGTCAAGTCCCAAAAAGGATGGCAAAAAGAGCCATCCCATTCCGTCGATGAGACCCAAAGCCAAGGGTGAGGCATCATCTGTAACACAAAAAGAAAAAAAGGTTCCTCAGCCTACTCGTTCCGAAGCACCGTCAGTGGGTCAGTCTGTGCAGCTTTTCTAGCAGGATAGAGCGAAGAGAGTATAATGATGATTACCGTGCCGGCAATGATCATGCCAAAATCACTGAACGTAAGATCGACCGGCAGGTGGCTGGTTCCGTAAACATCAGCAGGCATGGAGATGATGTCAAATGTCTTCAATATCCAGATGCCCAGCAGCCCCAGCAGCGTACCGGCTGCAATACCGGTCATGCCAATAGCAAGTCCCAGCTTGAAAAAGATCATTCTGATTTCTTTTTGTGTCGCTCCAAGCGTACGCATGAGTGCTATTTCACTGCGGCGGCTCATCACTGTCATCAGAAGTGAGGAGATGATGTTAAGCGAAGCCACAAGGATGATCAGCAGAAGTACCAGAAAGAGTGCTTTTTTCTCCATTTCCATTGCAGAAAAGAAGTTGCCGTTTTGCTGCCACCATCCTTCGATGACAACAGTGTCGGGAAGTACTTTTCGGATCTCTTTGATCTCTTCAAGTGGGTTTTGCGTATAGATATGCAGTCCGTCATAGATACCGGGTTTACGTTTGAGGAGCCTTTCAAAGGCCTCGAGTGTCGTATACATGATGGCTTTGTCATAGGCTTTCAGTCCAGAGTCAAAAATGCCGTCTACGACAAAACGTTTTTGAAGCGGCATGGTTGCAAATCCGATTGCCTGCTGTTCCGAGAAGTAGAGGGTGACTTTGTTGCCGATGGGGGCATCCATTTCATAAGAGAGCGAATCTCCAATGATCACGCGAAAAGGTGTTTTGGCACTGCCCTTTGCACGCGCTTTTTTGAAAATAGGGTTGATGACCCTCTCTTTTGCAAAATCGACCCCGTAGAGCAGTGAACCCTGTACGGCTCCTTCGTTTTTGGTAATGACCTGTGTGGTGTAATAGGGACTGAACTTCAAGTGGGGAAAGGCAGTGGAGAGTTTTTCTATGAGTGTGCTGTCGACAGCATCTTCCTGCACGGGCAATACAGTAAGTGGGTAGTTCATCACAAAAAGTTTCTTTTTGAACTCTTTTTGTGTGCCGTTCATGATCCCCATCGCGATCATCAGAACCATAACCCCTGCCGCAATACCCAGAAAGGCAAGCATGGCAGAGATGAAAATAAAGGGGTTTTCTTTGTCGTACTTGAGGTAGTGGCGGATGATCCGCCGTACAAAGGTTTTGTTGGGAACGTTAAGCGAGGGTCGCATCAGGCGAGAAGGCCTTTTTTAGGGCCGCTTTGACCACAGCAGTTTTTATATTTTTTACCTGAACCGCATGGGCAGGGCTCATTACGTTTTGGTTTTTTTGTCCCTGTGATCGGTTCAAGTTTGTCAAGATCTTCGGTAATCACACCTTCTTCAAAAGACTGGTTGAGTGTTGCATCTGCCACTTCACTCTCCAGCTCTTCGCGGATCTGCTCGATGGCCTGCTCTTCCTCTTCAGGAGAAGTGAAATCAAACTGCACCAGATGCAGGGTTTTGACCGCTTCATATTTAATGCGCTGTACCAGTTCGGTAAAGAGTTTGTAGCTTTCCTGCTTGTACTCAGTGAGCGGATCTTTTTGATTGTATCCTCTCAGACCGATACCTGTTTTGAGGACATCCATTTCATAAAGGTGGTCTCGCCATTGAGGGTCAAGCACCTGAAGGTAAATGATGCGTTCAATCTCTTTACGCTGTTCAGGTTCAAGTTGGCTCATTTTGGCTTCGTAAAGATTTTCCATGAGTGAAATGATCATCTCTTTGATTTCGTCAGCATCTTTGTCTTTGAATGTCTCAGGTTCCAAATCCATCAGCAATTCTTCACGAATGAGTGCTACAAGACGTTCAAGGTCGTAATCTTCTCTCGGCATGCCTTCAATAATATCGGCCTCATCAAGCAAATGCTGTACATACTCTTCCCTGTTTTCTTTAATCTTGGCATCAATGTCGAATTCGGGATCGAGCAACTGGTTTCTGAACGTGTAGATGGCTTTACGCTGATGATTGGCAACATCATCGTATTCAAGAATGTGCTTACGCGCTTCATAATGCTGGTTTTCAACCTTTTTTTGTGCCTTTTCGACAGAACGGGTAACCAGCTTCGAGTCGATATACTCTCCCTCTTCCACACCAAGACGGTTCATGATGTTACGTATTTTTTCGCCACCGAAAATACGCAGCAGATCATCGTCAAGGCTGAGGAAGAACTGGCTCTCGCCCGGATCACCCTGACGTCCGGAACGTCCGCGCAACTGGTTGTCGATACGGCGCGATTCATGTCTTTCCGTACCAAGGATTGCCAGACCGCCGAGCTTTCTTACTTCATCGTCAATTTTGATATCGACCCCGCGCCCTGCCATATTGGTTGCAACGGTGACAGCACCTTTCTGACCGGCATTTTTAATGATCTCCGCTTCCTGGAAGTGGTTTTTTGCATTGAGGACATTATGCGGGATCTTCTCTTGTTTGAGACGTTCATGGATCATTTCTGACTTTTCAATGGAAGCCGTACCGATAAGTACCGGCTGGCCTTTTTCATGGTACTCTTTGACCTTTCTCACAACTGCATCGAGCTTTTCACGTTCGGTATTATAGATAAGGTCATTTTTATCGATACGCTGTACAGGTACATTGGTAGGAATGGAAATGACCTCCAGTCCGTATATCTGTGCGAACTCTGTCGCTTCGGTCTGTGCAGTACCTGTCATACCGGCAAGTTTGTTGTAGAGACGGAAATAGTTCTGGTAGGTGATCTCGGCAAGTGTCTGTGACTCTTCCTGTATCTCCACGCCCTCTTTGGCTTCGAGTGCCTGGTGCAGGCCTTCAGAATAGCGTCGTCCTTCACTGAGTCTTCCTGTAAATTCATCGACAATGATGACTTCGCCGTCCTGTACGACATAGTTAACATCTTTTTCAAAGAGGTGGTGTGCTTTGAGTGCCTGATCAAGATGGTGTGCCAAAATGGCGTTTTCAAGAGAGTAGAGATTGTCGACCTCGAAGAGATCCTGTGCTTTCTGAAGCCCCTGTTCGGTCATAACAATGGTACGGTTCTTTTCATCCACTACAAAATCACCGGTCATCTGTTTGTCTTCACCCGGTTTGGCAGGTAGTTCTTTGCCTCTTTCCATTTTTTTGGCAATTTCATTCGCTCTGGCATAGTGGTTGTGGTCACGCTGTGTGGGACCGGAGATGATCAGTGGTGTTCTTGCCTCATCGATAAGAATGGAGTCGACTTCATCGACAATGGCATAGTTATGTTCACGCTGTACCTTCTCTTCGGCACGTACTTTCATGTTGTCGCGCAGGTAGTCAAAGCCGTACTCGTTGTTGGTACCGTAGGTGATATCGGCATCATACTGTGCTTTTCTCTCAAATTCATCCTGAATATCAGCCGTAATACACCCGACGCTGTAGCCGAGGAATTTGTAGAGTTGTCCCATCTCTTCTGAGTCACGCTTGGCAAGATAATCGTTGACGGTAACAACGTGTACGCCCTTGCCCGTCATTGCATTGAGTACAACGGCAAGGGTAGCCACGAGTGTTTTACCCTCACCAGTCTTCATTTCGGCAATGTTGCCATCATGCAGTACCATTCCCCCGACCATCTGGACATCGTAGTGGCGAAGGCCGAGGACACGGTTACTTGCCTCTCTGGTAATAGCAAAGGAGTCATAGAGTACGTCATCGAGCGTTTTCTCACCGCTGTTGACTGCCTCTTTGAGCGCATTGAAAGCCTCTTTGAGTGCGTCATCATCCATCGCTTTGTACGTGCTTTCAAGCGCGTTGATATGTTCAACTCTTTTGAGATATTTTTTGACGATTCTGTCGTTTTGGGTACCAAAAACCTTGAGTAGACTTTTTATCATGGTTGTCTTGCCTTGCGTAATATTGGAGTAGGCTATTTTATCCAAAAAGTGATTAATAGTCCGTTATCCACAACAGCTTCACGATTTGGCGATAATGTGGTACTGTAAACTCAATCCTTTCCAAGTGGCTTTAGGATATATTTACATCAATGAAAGAAGGTGAAAAATGAAAATATTATGGATGCTACTGCTTTGTTTTGGAACGCTTTTTGCATCGGAAATCACACTTCCGGAACACTTTACTGCCGATTTTGTGCAGACAGTGACCAATCCGAAGAACAGGGTCATCACCTATAAAGGGAATGTTGCTTTCAGCAAGGAAAATCTGCTGAAGTGGTCTTATCGTTCTCCGACAAAAAAAGAGGTGTGTACCGACGGAAAGGAAGTGCTGGTCGTCGATCATGACCTTGAACAGGTATCTGCCTATCGTATTGGAAAGATATTTGACCTTGCCGAAATTTTAAACAAGGCGAAACCTTACAAAAAAAATATTTATATCACGGAATATGAGGGAAAGCGCTATACTATTAAAACCGATGACAACGGAAGACTCCAAAGTGTTGCCTATTATGATGATCTGGACAATAAAGTACAGATTCTTTTTCAAAAAATGCGTTACGGCAAAGGGAAACTGCCTGCAGCACGTATGAAGTGTAATTATCCGACAGCGTATGACTTTATAAGGGGGTAAAATGAGTGAATTGATCAGCAGAGTACAGAGTGATCCGGTACTGATGATAAGTGCTGCCATCGGCGTGGTTATTCTACTCTTTATGGTGCTTGTGGTAGTGGTAGCGAGTATGCGTGTCAAAACCTACAAAGACCGCTATGTTGATGTTAAAATCGACAATGAGGCCAAAGAGAAACGTATTGCGGTACTGGAAGAGGAACTGAAGGCGCTGCATATTAAAAATGCTCAGAATGAGCAGGAACTGCATCAGTTTGACGATACAAAAAAACGGTTGGCTCAGACAACGGAGATACTGGAAAAAACACAAAAAGAGTTAGCCTCGCTTCAGACGCTTCAGGGACAGACACAAACACAGCTTGACCAGCTTAAGGAACGGTATGAAGCACTTAAAAATGCCCATCGAGCGTTGAATGAGAGAATGGAAAACCTTAATGAGGAGAACAGTAAACTGAGAGTCAATAATGCAAGACTTCTCATGAAACTGGAAACTGAAGAGCGTTTCGTTTTACAGATGCAGCAGCGAAAAAAACAACAACCAGAAAATAAAGGAGAGAATGAATGAGCAAAGTAACAATCTGGCATAACCCCCGATGCAGCAAATCACGGAATGCGGCCAAATTACTCGAAGAGAAAGGTATTGACGCCGAAGTAGTCAAATACCTTGATACCCCGCCGACAAAAGAGGAGATCAAGGAAGTGCTCAAGATGCTGGGCATCTCCGCACGTGAACTCATGCGTACCAAAGAGACGATCTACAAAGAGCTTGGGCTCAAAGATGTGGATGATGAAGAGAAACTCATTGAAGCGATGGCGGAGCATCCAAAACTTATTGAACGGCCCATTGTCATTAAAGACGGCAAAGCAGCAATCGGCAGACCGATTGAGAAGGTGATTGAACTGTTAGATGAGCATTAGAAACGAGGATGTGTTTGTTATCTCAATACGTGCCAAAGGTGCGTGATGACGCACCCTGCATCTCTATCTAATTTTCTTTCCCATTTCCGTAATTCTTATAGAGATATTCCACCACTTCGTTAATGTCCTCATTTTTGATGGGTGCCTGAAAAATATCTATCATCTTGATGACCTTTTTGCGCCAGAAGGCTTTTGACTGTGCTCCCTGGTTGAGAATATATCCCCAGGAGTGACACATATTACATTTGCCTTTGGTCGAGTACATTCCTTCGCCCTTTTTCATTGGAAATGCCATATAGGGCATCTTGATGCCTTTTTGTATCTCAGCTTTGTTCTCTTCCGCATCCAGCAAAGTAATAAGAGCAGCAGTGATGACTGCAATGAGAATCCATTTTCTCACGATACCACCTCCACAGTCACTTCATCGATACCGTTGTACTTATATCCACCGTGGTTCCATTTGACATCTTCAGCAAAAGGCTGGGTTTCACCTTTGGTGTTCGTTGCCCGTGTCATAATTGACAGTGTTCCCGCCTGTTTGGGCATGAGTGTGTGTCTGAAGCTGCGGTAGGCGTATGATCCCTGAGTACCGTCATCAAGTGTTGCCTCCTGCCAGCTGGTACCGCCGTCTGTGGAAATTTCTACTTTGGCAATGCCGTGTCCACCGTCAAATGCAACACCTCGGATAATGAGTTTGGCTCCTTGTTTGACCTGTATACCGCTTGTAGGGTAGCCGATGAGTGAGTTAACATTCATCTCTTCGATAGGCTTTGTCTTTGGTACAAGGTTGTCTGATGTTTCACACTCACATTCGTTGTCTGGTACGCGGTAGGCATGATCCATAAAGTGCAACTTCGGCTTGGTATCAGTAACGGTGATGTTTGAGAGCATCTTTACCCAGCTGTCAGAGTAAAAGCCTGGTAAAATAAGACGCACGGGAAAGCCGTTGAGGTAGGGGAGTGCTTCTCCATTCATTTCGTAGGCAATGATGATCTTGTCATGCAGCTTTTCAAGTTCAAGTGCACGTACAAAGCCATCTGTTTTGGTGTAGACCGGTTTTTCAAGACCGTGGAACTTGATCCAGCTTGCATTTTTTTTCAGGCCGGCCTTGGCAAGTACATCATTAAGACGCACCCCTTTCCACTTCGCACATCCCATTGCGCCCGATCCCCACTGGATGCCGCCTGGAGTTGGATGAAAGGCACTTCTGCCGTTGCCGCCACACTGAAGTACGGAGGTGATTTCAACAGGTTCGAAGTCGTGCTTGAGAGAGTCAACAGTGATCTTGACAGGTTTTTCAACCTCTCCGTCGATTTTGATGGAGAAGTAGTGGGGGTTGATGTAGGTGGGGATCATCGGCATGTGCCAGCGGACAAAAAAGAGGTCGTTTGGCGTAATGGGATTGGTAAAGACTTCGCGAGGTGTTTCCAGCAGCGGCGGCCGGTCGGAGTAGGTGATGAGCGGACGCTTTTGAGGGAAAGCGATGTCGGCAACTTTGCGGTTGTCAACCGGATGTGTTGTGGTGTCGGCATCGGCAGTTGTACTACCCACAGCGGCACTTCCTGCGATGAGCGCAGCTTGTTTGAAGAAATCTCGTCTTAGCATAGTGCGGTATTCCTTTGGAAAAAAATTTGACGATTATACTCAAAAGTTTATTCGATATGCTTTGAAGACACTTTCAGAAGATTTGGGTAAAATCGCAACCATATTACAGCACGAAGGAAACAAACGATGCTCTCTACAGTAAATTTAACACAACGCTACGGAAAGCGTGTACTTTTCGACAAGATCAACCAGACCCTCGATGTGGGTAAACGCTACGGTCTTATTGGTGCCAACGGGGCGGGGAAATCGACTTTTATGAAGATTCTCGCAGGTGAAATCGAGCCAAGCGAGGGCGAAGTGCAGCTTCAGCCGGGGCTCAAGCTGGGTATGCTCAGTCAGAATCAGTACGCTTTTGAAGATTTTACGCTTAAAGATGCCGTGCTTTACGGGAACAAAAAACTCTACGATGCCCAAAAAGAGAAAGAGAAGCTCTACATGGAGGGTGACTTCGAGAGTGACGAGGTCAACAACCGTCTTGCCGAGCTGGAGATGATCTGTGCAGATGAAGACCCCACCTATGAAAGTGATGTCAAGATCGAAAAACTCCTGACCACACTGGGATTCCCGGTAGAACAGCACAATGACCTGATGAGTTCGCTTACCGGCGGTGACAAGTTTAAGATTCTGCTTGCTCAGGTACTCTTCCTCAAGCCCGATGTCCTGCTGCTCGATGAGCCTACCAACAACCTCGATATGGAGACCATCGCATGGCTGGAAGAGGAACTCAAGCGTCATGAAGGAACTTTGCTGGTGATTTCACATGACAGACACTTCCTTAACGGTGTTGTTACCCATATTCTCGATCTTGATTTTCAAACCATCCGTGAGTTCACCGGAAACTATGATGAGTGGTATATTGCAGCTAACCTGATGGCAAAGCAGGCTGAAGCGGACAGAAGCAAGGCGCTTAAAGAGAAAGAAGAACTTGAAAAATTCATTGCCCGTTTTTCTGCGAATGCTTCCAAGGCCAAACAGGCAACTTCACGGCAGAAACAGCTCGATAAACTTGATGTTGGTGAAATAAAACTCTCTTCCAGACGTGATCCTTCCATTATGTTCCGCCCGCACAGAGAGATCGGCAATGAGGTGTTGGAGGTCAATGAACTGTCCAAGAGCTATGGCGATGAGAAGGTATTTGAAAATATCTCGTTTAAAGTCAACAAAGGTGACAAGATAGCGCTTATCGGTACCAACGGTGTAGGGAAAACGACGCTGCTTGAGATTTTGATGGGCAATTTGGAGCCGGACAGCGGCAGCTATAGCTGGGGACAGACCATCACTACCAGCTATTTCCCGCAAAATACGACGGATATCGTTACCGGTGATGTGGAACTGCCACAGTGGATACAGGGCTTTGATGCCAAATGGCACATCGACGATATTCGAAAGACACTGGGTCGTATGCTTTTTAGCGGTGAAGAGCAGAAGAAAAAGGTCGATGCCTGTTCGGGTGGTGAAAAACACCGTGTGATGATGAGCAAGATGATGATGGACAGTGCCAATTTCCTTGTGATGGATGAGCCAAACAACCACCTTGACCTCGAAGCGATCGTTTCACTTGGTGAAGCACTGCACCGCTATGAAGGCGGGGCTATTGTCGTATCACATGACCGAGAACTCATTGATGCCTTTGCCAACCGTATTATCAAACTTAATGAAGATGGTACGATGATCGATTTTGAGGGGGATTATGAGGCGTTTGTGGAGAAGTACGGGAAGCATTAAAACAGGTGGTGCCTGTTTAGCGTTCAGGATGTAGAAGTTTTCTAAACGCTACCCGCTGAACGCTGAACACTCTGACACATAGTGTCAGTTAATATTTGTATAGACGTTCTGTACGTCATCATCCTCTTCGAGTTTGTCAATAAGTGCTTCAATCTCTTCAAGCTGCTCTTCATTCAGTTCAACCGGTGTATTGGCAATGTACTCCAGTGTCGATTTTTTGGGCTCGATGCCGCGCTCTTCAAAGGCTTTACTGAGATCACCGAAAGCAGTATAGTCGCCATAGATTCTTAAAATAGGTTTGTCTTCACCGTTTTCCTGCGGCTCGACATCTTCTTCAATCTCCTCCAGTCCGTAATCGATCAGATCCAGTTCCAGCTCTTCGACATCCATATCTTCCGTTTTGTCAATAACAAAAACTGCTTTGCGGGTAAACATGAAGTTGAGTGACCCGGAGGTAAGCATCTCAGCATGATTACGGTTGAGGATCGCTTTGACATTGGCGACGGTGCGGGTACCGTTGTCTGTTGCACACTCGACGATCATCTGTACACCGTAGGGAGCTTTGACATCGTAGGTGATCTCTTTAATATCAGCTGCATCTTTATTGAAGGCACGTTTGATCGCTGCTTCAATGTTGTCTTTTGGCATATTCTGCGCTTTTGCATTGAGAATGGCTGTACGCAGTTTGGCATTCATTTCAGGGTCGGGTGATCCTCCCTCTTTGGCTGCCATGGTAATGACTTTTCCCAGTTTTGGGAACAGGCGGGACATGGTGCCCCATCGTTTCATTTTTGCCGCTTTGCGGTATTCGAACGCTCTACCCATCGGTTGTATCCTTTTGTCAATGATTGGGCGTATTATACTCCTAAATAGTTTAACCCGGAATATGCAGTCTTGCTATTTAAGAATTGGCTGATACTATTTGAGTATGAAACTGAGCGAACTGAAACTGACCAACCCTTATCTGTCTTTGCCGCAGGAGTGCCATGATCCGGTAACGCCTACACCCCTTAAAGGGCCTTTTCGTATTCATGCCAATGAACCGCTGGCAGAAGAACTGGGGATTGACAAAGAGGAGCTTTGTAGCGGGCGTTTTGTCGAATTTGTCAACGGTAGCTGGCATCCGGAGGGGAGTGTGCCATTTGCCATGTGTTATGCCGGGCATCAGTTTGGCCATTACGTCCCACAGCTTGGCGACGGGCGTGCAGTGAACATTGGTACACTCAACGGGTGGCATTTGCAGCTTAAAGGTGCGGGGGTTACAAAGTATTCGCGTTCGGGTGACGGGCGTGCGGTGCTGCGCTCCTCCATACGGGAATATCTGATGAGCGAGGCGATGCACGGGCTGCACATTGAGACAACACGTGCGCTTGCAATTATAGGTTCAAACCATTCGGTTTACCGTCAAGAGTGGGAAAAAGGTGCTATTGTGCTGCGGCTTAGCCCAAGCTGGGTACGTTTTGGTACTTTTGAATATTTTGCGCATAAAAAACGGTTTGACGAGTTAAAAGCGTTGACCGAGTATGCCATTGCAGAGAGCTATCCGCACCTGGTCGAACAAAGTGACCGCTACATCCGTTTTTTTGAAGAGGTGGTGGTGCGTACGGCAAAACTGATTGCCAAATGGCAGGCGGCAGGTTTCAATCATGGTGTGATGAATACAGACAATATGTCCATAGCGGGACTTACCATTGACTACGGCCCTTACGCCTTTTTAGATGTTTATGACCACAATAACATTTGCAACCATACCGATGCCTATGGGCGTTACAGCTTCGGTAACCAGCCCGATGTAGCCGAGTGGAACCTGCGTGCATTGATGACAGCGCTCTCCCCGTTGATAGACATCAACGCAATGGAAGAAATTCTGAGCGGATACCGTACGCTTTACCGTACTGCGTATCTCAAAAAAATGCGACAAAAGTTGGGGCTTGATGGGGTAGAGGAGGGAGATATGGATCTTGTGAAGCATCTGCTCGGCGTGTTGCAGGCATTGCAGGTGGACTACACACTCTTTTTCAGAACCCTCAGCCGCTACGACGGTGAGCGTAAATCGCTGCTTTCTTTGTGTCTTTACCATGCCCCCATGAACGAGTGGCTTGACAGTTACGATGAACGGTTGAAACATAACAAAAACAGTACAGCAGAACGCCATGAAACGATGCTTCAGACCAATCCCAAATATGTTTTGAAAAACTATATGCTTCAGGAAGCCATCGATGCAGCTGAAAAAGGGAAGTATGCACTGATAGACGATCTTTTTCAAATTGCACATAATCCTTTTGAGGAACATCCGAAGTTTGAACGCTGGGCAGCTCACACACCTGAAGAATACCGTAACACGAAGCTCAGCTGCAGCTCATGAGCCTTGTTTAAGCGGTGAGCCATTATAATGAGAAAAGATTCTATTTCAGGAGGCAATTATGTACCGTTTACAATGTTTTGATACACAGCCGGTTTCTGAGCTTGAAAGCGAACTGCGCCATTTTTTCAGCCGTCTGCACAGCATCAAGCGTCAATTGCAGCAGGCACAGGCGCGTCAGCGTCTTAACCGTATTCAGCGTGCACGCTGCCGACAGAACCTGCTTGATCTTGAAAAAGTTGAACAGGATTTTTATGCACTGGGTCACCAGGAAGATATCCGTCATCTTTACCGTAAAGTACACCGCTACGTCAAACTTGACCATCAACGCCTCATGCAGACATTCGGACAGGAAACAGTTGGACGATGTTCCCTGTTTGTTGCACTGTAATATTTGTAAAAAAGAGCAGGAATGAAAGAGAAAACCTATACATTGGAAGAACTACAGAACATCATACGGTCAGAAATAGGCGTACTGCTTTATTTCTCAGGAGAGAACTGCAACGTCTGTCATGCACTCAGACCGAAATTCAAAGAAGTCTTCGATAAAGAGTTTCCAAAAATCAGACAGATATACCTTGATGCTCATGAAAACCCTGAAATTTCGGCACACTTTCAAGTTTTCTCAGTGCCGACGATGATCGTTTTTCTTGACGGGCGGGAATTCATCAGAGAAGGGAGGGCAGTCAGTCTGCATAAAATGACCGAGCAGCTCAAACGTCCCTACGTAATGATGACAGAATGAGCCAAACAGTTAGACTGTTTGGCAACGTTCAGAAAGCTATTTTTTGATAAAATATTATGTTAATCATAAAATTACATAAATTATAAAAACCCCCATAAACCCCTCTAAAATCGATTTTAAGCCTCTTTAGCCATTAAATTGGGTAAAATTTACAAACTTTTACAAACACAAAGGAAAAGAATGGCTGATTTGTTTGAAGACGGTCACAATACCGAAGAGGTATTGATTGAAGAGAGTATTAAAACGAGCTACCTTGACTACTCGATGAGTGTCATCATCGGTAGGGCATTGCCGGATGCACGTGATGGACTGAAACCTGTACATAGACGTATTCTGTATGCCATGAATGATCTCAATCTTTCCCACCGTGCACCCTATAAAAAATCTGCACGTATTGTCGGGGATGTGATCGGTAAGTATCACCCCCACGGTGATACGGCAGTCTATGATGCACTGGTGCGTATGGCACAGGATTTCTCCATGCAGGCACCTCTGATAGACGGTCAGGGAAACTTCGGTTCTATTGACGGTGACAATGCCGCTGCAATGCGTTATACCGAAGCGCGTATGACAAAGATCGCAGAGGAACTGTTGAACGATATTGAAAAAGATACAGTCGATTTTGTCCCAAACTACGATGACTCTATGGTTGAGCCTGACGTACTGCCTTCACGTGTACCCAACCTGCTTCTGAACGGTTCAAGCGGTATTGCCGTAGGTATGGCGACCAATATTCCGCCTCACCGTTTGGATGAATTGATCGAAGCACTGGTATTGCGCATTGACAATCCTGACGCAACGGTTGAAGATATGATGAAAATCGTACAGGGACCAGATTTCCCGACAGGCGGTATCATTTTCGGACGTAAGGGGATTACGGATGCCTATACCACCGGACGCGGGCGTATCAAAGTGCGTGCCAAAACACATATTGAGCAAAAAGGAAACAAAGAGGTCATCATTATCGATGAGCTTCCCTACCAGGTCAATAAAGCAAGACTCATTGAGAATATTGCACAACTGGTGCGGGATAAACAGCTCGATGGGATCAGTGAGATCCGTGATGAATCCGACCGTGAAGGTATACGTGTTGTGCTTGAGCTGAAGCGTGATGCGATGAGTGAGATCGTGCTGAACAACCTCTTTAAATCGACACAGATGCAGGTAACCTTCGGGATCATTATGCTGGCGATTAACAATAAAGAGCCAAAAGTATTTACTTTGATGGAACTCTTTGACCTTTTCCTTAATCACAGAAAGACGGTCGTCATCCGCCGTACCATCTTCGATCTGGAAAAAGCGCGTGCAAGAGCGCACATCTTGGAAGGTCTGAAGATCGCTGTTGACAATATTGATGAAGTCATCAAAATCATCAGAAGCTCTTCAGATGATGAAGATGCGCGTAACAACCTGATGGAACGTTTCAAGCTTTCCGAAATTCAGGCGAAAGCGATTCTTGAAATGCGTCTGCGCCGTCTGACCGGATTGGAGATCGAGAAGATCGAAAATGAGTTGGCGGAACTGTTGAAAAAGATTGAAGAGCTTGAAGGGATTCTCAAGTCTGAAGCGAAGATCAATGCCATTATCCGTGAAGAACTTGTCGAAATAGGGGAAAAGTATACTACCCCAAGACGTACAGAGATCGTAGATGACTATGATGACATTGACATTGAAGACCTCATTCCTAATGAACCGGTGGTAGTGACCATTACCCACAGAGGCTACATCAAGCGTGTACCGGTGAAGATGTATGAGAAACAGCACAGAGGAGGCAAGGGTAAAACAGCGGTCACGACCTATGATGATGACTTTATCGAGAGCTTCTTTACCTCCAACACGCATGATACGCTCATGTTTGTGACTGACAGAGGACAGCTTTACTGGCTTAAAGTCTACCGTATTCCTGAAGGATCGCGTACTGCCAAAGGCAAAGCGGTGGTCAACCTGATCAACCTGCAGCCGGATGAGAAGATTATGGCGATCATTCCTACAACAGACTTCGATGAGAGCAAATCACTGGTGTTCTTTACCAAAAACGGTATTGTCAAGCGTACCAACCTCTCTGAATACTCAAACATTAGAAGCAATGGTGTCAGAGCAATCAATCTTGATGAAAACGATGCACTGGTCACTGCCAAAATTGTAACACCGGAAACAAAATGGCTGTTTGTTGCTACCAAGAAAGGGCTATGTATTCGATTCAAGGTTGAAGATGCAAGAGAGATCGGGCGTGTCTCACGCGGTGTGACGGCGATCAAGTTCAAGATTGACGGTGACTATGTGTGCGGTGCAACGACCATTCAGGATGAAGAGGATGAACTGCTGATGCTCTCCGAAAAAGGACTTGGTAAACGTACGACAGCAAGCGAGTACCGGGAGCAGAACCGTGCGGGTAAAGGGGTTATTTCCATGAAACTGACACCAAAAACCGGTGATGTGGTCGGCGTGGTACTGGTCGAAGAGGACAAAGACCTGATGTGTCTGACCAGTGTCGGCAAGATGATCCGTGTCGATATGGAACAGATCAGAAAGGCAGGACGTAATACATCGG
>JALWHT010000117.1 GCA_026983515.1 Sulfurovum sp. | reverse complement strand
TTGGTATGGACAGGCGAGCTTTTTCAACGAGCTTGGTTGGGGCAGCGTTGGGAATAGTAATACTTGCAATTGTTGTACTCGACGTGGCAATCCCTGTAGTGACGTCAGCAATAAGCACGGCAAATCTTACAGGAACAACGCTAACAATAGCTAACTTAATACCAATGTTTCTAGTGTTGGGATTGTTCGTAATGGTGGCCGTAGTGTTCGTAATCAGGTGGCTCTGACGCCACCACAACAACTTTTTAAGCCAGCAATATGACAGCAAGGACATACGTTGGATTGGCTCTAAGCGCACTTTTAGTTATCATAATCACACTGAATGTGGCAGTTCCAACGCTAAACACATCTCTCAACGCAAAAGCTCCGACTGAAGCGACGTACGTTCTGACAGCTCCATTCTCATACGGAGTTGCGTACTACGTTGGGCACGCTCCCGTAATCCAAGGATCAGTTAAAGTGTACAATTCGACGTACACAGCTATTGAAGGCACGGACTACACTTTTGACTACACAAACGGAACGATAACTGTTCTCTCAACTGGATCTCTCCTGAACACGAGTAATTACAATGTTGAATATCAATACTACACACCGGTGTACACGGGAACTAACAGAACACTGCTGCAGCTAACAATACTGATGCTCGTTCTCGGAATTGTTGTAATCATAACGGCTACAATGCTAATAAGGTGGTTGTAGGAGGTGTTATTCTGGCTAAAAAGAAAAATGGGAGGAAAAGAAGGAGGAGTCGGAAAGAATCTAAAAAGCATCGCGAGGTGCACGTCCACGTGCACGTCGAAAAATAGTTTCTATTTTTTTGTTTTCAAGGAGGTGTTTTGTTGTTCAAGGTTATAGGTAAAGTAAAAGGTAAGGTAAAGGAGAAAAAGAAAGAAATCGAGCGGAAAAAGCAGCTGGAAAAGTCAGCAGAAGAAAAAGTCAGGCGAAAGGAACTCGAACCATTGATGAAAAAGTACGGACTGAGTTACGAAGAGGCAAAAATCTACGCAAGTAAGTTAGAAAAGGAGAGAAAAAAGAAGGAGAGGAGAAAAAAGATAAAGGATACAGTAAAGAGTGCAGCAAAGAGCTTGCACGAATACGGGAGTAAGCAGAGAAGTGTACTCGAAAATGACAGGTCCCACACTCTAACCCCAAGAAGAGATCCGTTTGACTTTTCTGATCTCGGATTTACGGGTAAAACAAAAAAGAGAGACCCATTTGACATGTCAGATCTGGAAAGGAATGCAAAAGAGATTGAGAAGATGCTGAGGTTGTAGCTATGCTCAGCACGCCACTTGACGCATTCGTTTTTTTGTCAATAGTTGCGTCGATTGTATTCATCGCTGCAGTAGTAGCAAAATCAGCAGTGCTTGGTAGCTTTGCAGGATTAATGTACATTCTTGATGGTGTTTACGGTCTTGTAAGCAACCTCACGCCTGTTACTGCTCCTATGTCTAGTGCAATATCGTTCTCTGTAATCGGACTTGGATTATTCTTATTCTTACGAGCAGCTATCGAGGTGAGGTAATGGAGGTGGAAGATTTCAAAGGAGAAGATTTGGAATTTACAGATGCGATAAAGCTCATAAAGGATATATTGAGTATAGACAAAGATGCAAAAGAGGTTTACTCAGTAGAAACATACAAGCTCAAGAGACGTACGTACAAGACAGTAATAGATCCTCAGACAGGACAGGAGAAACAAGTAATTGTAGAAGAGCCACTTCGCATCAAAGAGTTATTTGATGACTTCCGCAAGGGGTTCCTTGATAAAGGCGAGTATAAGTGGGTAATTGGAACACTTGAAAGAGCCAACAAATACAAGATTCTACTTAGACATCTCCAGTTCGGAGACACATTTTTGCCTGAAGACCATTTACGGGCAGTTCTGCACAGGCTAATGCTATCAGGAAGCAAGAATGGAGTTGCACTAAAGACGATTCTAACACGGTTTATCGGAAAGTACGAACACGAAAAGAAAGGAGGGCTGTTTAGATGATATCTATTGAAGTTGCAAGACAGCTAATGATGCTCAAAATGTATTTAACAGTGGCAATAGCACTTGCTGTATTTTTTGCAATACTCGCTTTAATTGGATTGAAAGAATTCATAAAAGTTAGAAGATTGAAGAATGCTGTAAAGAAGGGTTACGTAAAAGCGATAATTCTGAAAAAGAGCGGAGCAATATTAAGCAAACTCGTAAAGCCAGAATCATCGAGAATCGACATTGACAACGCAAGCTACTTCTTAGATGAAACTGCGAGAAAAGTTGATGAGTATGGAGTTCCGACGTGGATTTTCGTAGAAGACAATTCTCTGCCAATTCAGATCTCTTCAAACAGCCCGTTTCTTAATGCATACTTTGTGTACAAACAGATACAGGAGGAAGCAGCAGCATCAAAGACAAGTATTGAACGCTACTTCAAGACGATTCTGATCGTGCTGGTGGGTATTGCTGGTTTAGTGCTTTTGCTTGCATCAGGAGGGGTTCACTGATGAACTTGAGAAGAAAACTCAGGAAATTGAAAAAAGAGTACGAGAATTCAGATGCACTCACTGCAGCTCTGTTGCAATCTAAAATAAGATTGCATGCACTTGGGAAGCTCAGAAAAAGACAGGTAAGAGAAACAATTCGAGAAAAATATCCCGGATATGCTGTATGGAGAGAAATAAGTGAGGAAATTGATGATGAGCTGGAGTTGTTGGAGGAGAAGAGAGTTAAAAGAAGAATTAGGTTGTGACTATTATGGGATGGTTTGACGGGATTGGTGGTTTTTTTGGAGGAATAGCTTCAGCGGTTAGCTCGGCAGTATCATCTGTAGCGAGTGCTGTAAGCAGCGCATTTGGTGGAGGTTCAGGTGGTGGACATTCTGGTGGTGGAGGACACGGTGGTTCAGGTAGTGGAGGAGGAAGTGGTGGAGGTTCAGGTGGATTTGGAAGTGGTAACAGCGGAGGTAGTGGAGGTAGTGGCGGGGGATCTAGCGGAACTAGTGGCGGACATTCCAGTTCTGGATCTAGTGGGAATGCTGGAGGTGGGTTTGGAGGAGGTGGTGGAGGACACGGTGGTTCAGGTGGGTCTGGAGCAGGCGGCACAGGTAGTATAGGTGGAGGAGGAAGTGGTGGAGGTTCAGGTGGAGGGTACAGCGGACCAAGCGGAGGAAGTGATTGGAGCGGGTATTCTTTAGATGGCGCTCTCGTTGCTGCAGTGCAAAATGCTCATGCTGGCAGATCTGGTGGTGGGCACGGCGGAAGTTCAAGTAATAGAGGAGGGAGCGGTTCAAGAGGTAGAAGTGGTGGAAATATAGGCGGAGGAGATTCTGCAGGCTCTATATCTCACACAGGCGGAAATTCTGATACATGGAGCAATCTACAACTTGATGGTGCCCTAAAACGAGCAGCAGACGAACACACAATCTCAAAACACTTGTCTAAACATCTACCAGCAAAATCTAAGCCCACCGAGATCAGCTCCAATCTACAACTTGATGGAGCTCTTCACAGGGCTGCAGATGAACACGTTCGTGAACTAAAAATCAAAAATCCACCAGAGGCAAATCCAGCATACCTCCCACACAAGGGAGTCATTGGGAACTGGGAAAACAAGCTAAATGAGATGAATTTCAAGCTTGAACAGGAAGTTGCAAGTGATAGAAAGATAAAGAACCCTGCTGAAAGAGCAATTGCATCACTGACTACAGTAGCAAAAGCAACAGCACTTGGAATGGCAGAATTCGGAGTTGGTACAGTAAAGTAGCTATCTGATGCTGTACACAATCCCGTAAAGGCAGGTGAAGAAGTACTTAGCGGATTTATTGGAAACCCATTCGAAACGGCGACTGACAGAGCTATTTACGAGTCAGTACACTTTGCAAATCCTTCACCATTAACCTCAGCAGTAACTCAGGCAGCTCTCGCAGTAAAGAACTCAGGATTGGCAAAAGCAACTGAATCTGCTGTACAGCAATTCAAAGAAGGCAACCCCATCCCAGCAGACGAACTTGCTGGAAATCTTGCAGCAGGATTTGCAGCAGGAGAATTAATCAGAGCCTCTGGTTTGCCGGAATACGCTATAAAACCGGAATTTGCACAGGTCGTATCGATAGGAGGGGACGTAGAGGAACCAAAAGTGGAACCTGTCCGTTACGGAGTAACTATATCAGCACTCAAGAAACCAGTATTAACTGTAGCTAAAACAGAC
>JALWHT010000116.1 GCA_026983515.1 Sulfurovum sp. | reverse complement strand
CGTAAAGCTTCTCTATCTGGAAGTAGCGGTACTCTTCACTTTTCTTTGTTGGCAGACCAAGAGCTGTAAAGCGCTCCAATGCAACAGCTTTGGGGTCAACCCCAAGCAGCGCGGCAGCTTCCTCTACAGTTTTTTGTTTGAGATCAAGCAGCTTCATGCCTCTTCCTCGATGCTCTCGTACCCTTCCTCTTCAAGCTGTGCAACCAGCTCAGGACCGGCGGTTTTGATGATGCGCCCGTCTTTGAGTACATGGATGTAGTCAGGCTTGATATAGTCAAGAATACGGCTGTAGTGGGTAATGACGAGGAAGCTGCGTTTGCCGTCTTTCATCATGTTAATTCCCTCACTGACCGCGCGCAGTGCGTCAATGTCAAGCCCGGAGTCGATCTCGTCAAGGATGATCACTTCAGGCTGCAGCATTAGCATCTGCAGAATTTCGTTACGCTTTTTCTCTCCGCCGGAGAAGCCCTCATTAAGCGATCGGCTGATCATGTCAGCTTTCATACCAAGCATCTCGAGATACTTTTTCATCTCACGCAGGAACTCTGCGGCATTGAGTTCCTCTTTTCCTTCATGTTTTCGTTTGGCGTTGAGTGCGGTTCTTAAAAAGTAGGCGTTGTTAACCCCCGGGATCTCCACAGGGTGTTGAAAGCTCAGAAAGATCCCCTCAAGTGCCCTCTCTTCGGGCTCCATCTCAAGAATGCTCTTGCCCTTGTAGAGAATGTCACCTTTGGTCACCTCTACATCATAATGCCCCACAATGGTCTTGCTGAGTGTCGATTTACCCGCACCGTTTGGCCCCATAATGGCGTGTACCTTGCCCGGTTCAAGCTCCAGATTGAGTCCTTTGAGAATCTCTTTCTCTCCGATCTTTGCATGTACGTCTTTAATTTCCAGTGTTTTCATCCTACGCTTCCTTCCAGTGTTAGTTCCAATAGTGCTTTTGCCTCAACGGCGTACTCCATAGGGAGTTGTGAAAAGACCTCTTTACAGAAGCCGTGTACGATCATGCTTACTGCGCTCTCTTCATCGATGCCTCTTTGTCTGAGGTAGAAGAGCTGCTCGTCGCTGATTTTGCTTGTTGTCGCTTCATGCTCGACCTGTCCGTGAATATCTTTGCTTTCAAGGTAGGGGAAGGTGTGCGCCCCGCATTGGTCGCCAATGAGTAGTGAATCACACTCGGAGTAGTTTCTCGCCCCGTGTGCGTTGGCACCGATCTTGACCAGTCCGCGGTAGGTGTTCTGTCCCTTCATCGCCGAGATACCCTTGGAGATGATGGTCGAGCTTGTGTTTTTGCCAAGGTGGATCATCTTCGTTCCGGTATCGGCCTGCTGTGCCAGTGTGGTGACTGCAACCGAGTAGAACTCACCTACAGAGTTGTCACCTTTTAGGATACAGCTTGGGTATTTCCATGTCACCGCTGAGCCGGTCTCCACCTGTGTCCAACTTATTTTAGAGTTCTCACCCTCGCAGATACCGCGTTTGGTCACGAAGTTGTAGATACCCCCTTTGCCGTTCTCATCGCCGGGGTACCAGTTCTGGATCGTGGAGTATTTGATCTCCGCATCTTTCATGGCAATAAGTTCAACAACGGCTGCGTGCAGCTGATTTTCGTCACGTGTGGGCGCGGAACACCCTTCATTGTAGCTGACGTAGCTGCCCTCATCGGCAACGATGAGTGTACGCTCGAACTGCCCGGTGTTGAGTGCATTGATCCTGAAGTAGGTACTTAGCTCCATCGGACAGCGCACCCCTTTGGGGATGTAGACAAATGTCCCATCGGTGAAGACAGCTGAGTTGAGCGCGGCAAAAAAGTTGTCGGTCATAGGAACGACGCTGTACATATATTTCTTCACCAGTTCCGGGTAGTCTCGGATCGCTTCGGAGATGGAGCAGAAAATAATGCCGTGCTTGTTGAGTTCTTCTGTATAAGTGGTTTTGACCGAAACGGAGTCAACAACCGCATCGACGGCGACACCGGCAAGCTGCTTCTGCTCCTCAAGGGGAATACCGAGCTTCTTATAGGCTTCCAATATCTTGGGGTCTACTTCATCAAGACTCTCCGGCCCTTTTTTCGGAGCGGCAAAGTAGGAGATGGACTGGTAGTCGATAGGCTCATACTCCAAATGTCCCCAGCGGGGCTCTTCCATCTTTTGCCATTTTTCGAATGCCTTGAGACGCAGTTCGAGCATCCACTCAGGCTCCTCTTTTTTCTTTGAAATAAATCGTATGGTATCTTCATTGAGTCCGGGCGGTACCACATCGGTTTCGATATCTATCTCGAAACCGAGTGAATACTCACCCGAAACGGCTTTGTTGATCTCTTCTTGTGCCATGGGTTTTCCTAATTCGGAGTTATTTTGTATTATTTATAGCATAAAATGGATTAACGGTCAAGTGATGCAGATCAATTTTTGAAGATTTTGTAAAAATAGTGAAAGTGGAGCGGGAGACGGGACTCGAACCCGCGACCCTCAGCTTGGAAGGCTGACGCTCTAGCCAACTGAGCTACTCCCGCATGGAGTTTTCATTTAAATATAAATGAAGGCATAGAAAAATGTTTAAAACAAACCCCAAAGCACGACCACTCGTCAGCGACAGCGTAGCGATTTGGGCTTTGCTCAAGCACGTTCTGTATTAAGATGGTACCTCGGGCCGGAATCGAACCGGCACGGGCAAAGCCCATCAGATTTTGAGTCTGACGTGTCTACCAATTCCACCACCGAGGCAACAGCATTGTATAAATGCAGTCGAATTCTACCTCCAATGAACTTAAAGCACGGTTTAAGATGAGGCAAAGGATTAAAATATGTCAATTTGACCCACTTCCAAAGCATGCCTAAAGAATATCTGATATAATAATCGCATTAATTAATATTAAAATTATTTTCAGGAAAGTGTGTGAAGATTACGATTATTGTTACAGCTATTCTTTTTATTTATGGAGCTTTTTCCACCTTCTTCAGAGATACCGTGCTGGCCGGTCATATTGGTAAAATGGTAGGCGATATGAATATCTATCTTTTTGGATATTTTGCCTATGTCAATATATTGCTGCTTTTTTATCCGCTTTATAAACTTTACACCGATTCGAGGGTACGCCGGAATATAGACTTCTATCTTGGCTGGATATTGCTTTTTATCGGTGCAATTCTGTTCGAATCACTGGTACTGGATTTGAAAGAGGCGGGATTTCTGGGACGGCAGGTGGTGGAGTTTTTACAGCCTTACATCGGTTTGGCTGGTCTCTGGTTGCTGTGGCTTATGATTATGGTACTCTCTGCGGTATTCATTATAGATGATGATTTTGAGTGGCGTTCACTGGTTCCCGAACGTAAAGAAAAACATGTGCGCAGCAGAGCTTCCAAAGAGGGGGCTGGCATTGTAGAGAAAATGCTTTCTGGTTTGAAAGCGTTAGGGAAAGTACTGACGACCAATCCTTTCGCTTCACCGAAACTTGAAGATGAGATGATGCCAAGTCTTGATGAGGTTGAGCCTGAAGTGACTAAACCTGAGAAAACACCGAGAAAAGCTGTGAAAAAGCGTGTTTCAGCCAAAAAAATAGCAGTAGAACCTGTATCGACGACGCCCTCTACACCTATGAAAAATACAGAAAAATCGGTTGAGACCGTACCACTTTCCGATTTGGATAAAGAAGAGAAAACGGTAGAGCATTCTCTACCGAGTGTATCGAAGAAAGGGGTAGAGATTGTCAGTGAACTGGAGGAAAATTCAAAGCTGATGGAAGAGCTTGACAAGGGGAAAGTGGAGAAGCCGAAAAACTTCAAGTTGCCCAAGCTTGACTTTTTGCAAAAAGCACCAAAACAGAAGCGTAAGGTCAATGAAGCGGAGATAGACCGTAAATCAGGGGATCTGCTGGAAAAACTCAAACTCTTCAATATTAACGGGGATGTAGTACGTACCTACACCGGTCCGCTGGTAACGACGTTTGAGTTCAAGCCCGCCCCTAACGTTAAAGTTTCAAAAATTTTGGGGCTTCAGGATGACCTCGCAATGGCTTTGAGTGCGGAGACCATCCGTATTCAAGCACCTATTCCCGGGCGTGATGTTGTAGGTATTGAGATTCCAAACGAGCATAAAGATATCATCTACCTGCGTGAGATTCTGGAGAGTGAGCTGTTTCAAAATTCAAAGTCACCGCTGACTGTGGCATTGGGTAAGGACATCGTTGGAAAGCCTTTCATTACTGACATTA
>JALWHT010000115.1 GCA_026983515.1 Sulfurovum sp. | reverse complement strand
ATGCCTCTGCCTCTGCCGAATCGGTTGTAGACAGTGCAATTTTGGAGCAACAGCGCAAAGAATTAGCAGAAATTGACCTCGCTTTGGATAAAATAAAAAACGGAACCTACGGGATCTGTGAAATGTGCGAAGAGCCTATAGGAAGAGCACGCCTTGAGGTAAAGAACTTTGCACGTTTCTGCATCACCTGTAGGGAAATCAACGAAAAAGAGCAGCAGTAAAAAGAAGACTGCTGCAAAAAGGGGAGCAGTATGAGACTTGGTCTGTATATTTTTGCGGCACTGACGCTGATGGGTATCGTGGGAGCACTGGTACATGTGGTCAATCCCAATAACTTCATGATCGAAGTGATGGGGGTCAATTTAAATTTTCCGGTAGCGGTGTGGGTCATATTGCCGATGCTGCTGTTGTTGATCTTTACGATCTTTCATATGCTCTACTATGGTGTTAAGAGTTACTTTAAGACCAAAAAGTGGGAAAGTGATGCAGAAACACTGGAAGATGCACTCTACTGGTCACTGCTTAATGAACCCAAAGAACAGAAATATATGGTTGACAATATCAAGCGTTCTGCCGTGTTGCTCGGAAAGTCCAACCTGACAGTGATAGACGGTGTTGAAGGGCTGAGTGACAGACTCGCCAAGATCGTCAATATTCTCAACAAGATCAAAAACGGTGAATATGTCGACCTTAAAGAGAACAGGCTCTCCAAAGTTTTCAGTGAGGGCAATCCTCATCTCATTCAAAACCGCCTGAACAGACTTGAGAGTGACCCTGACTTTGTGGAAGAAGTGATGAAGTCTTCAGACAAGTTTTCCGAACTGGTACGCAAGGAAGCACTGCGTATTTTTGCCAGCAGAGAGACTTTCTTTAAAGCACGAAAATATGCAAAAGTCTTCGATGTAGAGAACTTTATGGTCATGCTGGAGCGTGCTGCCGAAGATGAAGAAGTGGGTATTACACCGGAGATTCTTCAGGACTTCATTGAAGCACTCAAACTCAAATGTGCCGATTTTGTCCGTATTGCACGTATTACGAAAAAAATCTTCTCTCCGGAGCAGAACCTGGCACTTTTCAAAAAATATCAGAAAGAGAACCCAAAAGCACAGAATGCGTACCTCTATCTGCTTTTTGAATATGAACTACTTGATCAGATCGAAGCCTATTTCGATGAGCATGAAGAGGGTGAATTTGTAAAATTCCGTGCACTTTACGAGCTTAAAAAACAGGACAAGCGTTTCAAACTCGAAGAGCTGATAGATGCTGAATCGATCTGTAAAAACGCTTAGGCTCAATGGCTAAACTTGACTTTTCACAACCACTCTATGCGTTAGCCCCGCTTGCGGGCTATACCGATCTTCCTTTCCGATCTGTTGTCAAAAAATTCGGTGTCGACCTGACTGTCTCGGAGATGATCAGCTCCAATGCCCTTATCCATAACAGCAAGAAGACGTACCGTATGCTTGAAAAGGCGCCGAGTGAAGACCCATATGCCGTTCAGATTGCAGGTTCAGACCTTGGTGTGATCCAAAAGGCGGTTGACGTGATCAACGAAAAAGAGGGGGTCAGTGCCATTGACCTCAACTGCGGCTGTCCGGCACCCAAAGTGGTCAACAATCTTCAGGGCTCTTCGCTGCTGACAGATCTGCCACAGATGGGACGGGTGATAGAAACGATCAAAAAGCACTCCAACAAACCATACACCTCCGTAAAAATGCGTTTGGGCTTCAATGAAAAGAACCATGTCGAGATAGCCCGTATCGCCGAAGCGAGTGGAGCGGATTACATTGCGGTACATGGACGGACAAGGGCAGGACGCTATAAGGCTGCGGTTGATTACGATGCAATTGCAGAGATTAAAGCGGCTGTCTCTATTCCTGTCATCGCCAACGGGGATATCGATTCTCCCCAAAAGGCAAAATGGGTGCTGGAGCATACCGGCGCAGATGGTATAATGATAGGACGAGCCGCGGTCAAGGCACCCTGGATTTTCGCCCAAATCAAAGAGGGGATGGCAGAACCCAGTTCAGCATTGATCAAAGAGGTTGTACTGGAGCATTTTGATCAGATGGTGCGTTACTACGACCGTTACGGTGCCATTATGTTCCGTAAAAATCTGCATGCCTACTCCAAAGCAGGTTTTCAAGGGGCTTCCGCGTTCAGGGATACGATTAACCGTATGGAGGAACCTTCTGAGATACGTGAAGTGATTGAGGCATTCTTTTCGCAAAAATTCAGGCATGAAGCTTGACAAAGCTCAAGCGTTTATAGGCTTGAAGAGACTATAATCCCATCCAAAAAGAGGATGTACTATATGACCTTTGTACTGATTAAAACGATCCACCTGTTCGCTGCCTTTATTTACGGCGGTTTTCTCATTACCGACAATCTGTTCCTAAGCAAGATCAAGTTTTCTTTCTCCGAAGAGGAACATCAGAAGATCCGTGAGTCATTCATGAAGTATGTGCGTAAAGTAGTACCGCCAAGTCTGTTGGTGGCTGTAGGAACTGGACTCTATCTTATTACACAAGTCTATGGTCCCATCGGGCCAAACGGCCTGACCTGGTTTCAGATGCTGCTTGGACTCAAAGCCTTTCTCGGTATCTGGCTTGGACTGCGTGGCGGACTGCAGGTATATTTCAAGATCCAGCCGCTGGTATTTAAAGGACACCAGCTTCCCTTTGCATTTGTTCTGACTATTATTTTCCTTTCACAGTTTATGCACCTGCCTGTTGTGCTATAATTTCCTCACATTAAGAAGAGGTAGGCTATGTTTATAGAACTTGCACTTGTCGGTACTTTTATCGGTGCCATGTCAGGCTTTTTCGGTATCGGGGGCGGGATGATCCTTGTACCGATCCTGCTTGCAATCGGTTTTGGTATCAAAGATGCTATCGGTATTTCCATTGTACAGATGGTATTTTCATCTGTATTCGGCTCCTACCTCAACTGGAAAAAAGGTTCGCTCATCATTGGTGAGGGGATCTTCGTCGGTATCGGTGGATTTGCCGGTGGATATCTTGGCGGGTATGTGACGCATTATGTTTCCGATACGGTACTGCAGTTTCTCTTTTTCGGTATCCTGCTCTTCGCACTCTTTCGCCTTTTCTTTTCAAAGAACCATACGGATGATTCTCAGACCAAAACACTCAATAAAGGGGTATTGTTTGCCATTGGTCTGATTATCGGTATTTTCTCCATCACCCTGGGAATCGGCGGGTCGATCATTCTGACACCCCTGTTGGTAGGCCTCTTGCACTATCCACTCAAAAAGGCTATCAGTGCAGGGCTCTTTTTTGTGGTTTTCTCTTCTATTGCCGGTCTCATTAGCCGTCTGATGATAGGTACCATCGACTTTGCCGATGGACTCATTGTCGCAGTGGCTTCACTGGTAGGTGTCTTCCTTGGTATCTGGCTTAAAGACCATGTACATGACAGACATCACAAAGCAGCTTTGATGCTGCTCTATCTTATTTCACTGGTGATACTCGTGAAGAAGATGTTTTTTGTGGGATGATGCATATTTCATCCTTATTATAAATATCCTTTTACTGGCGGTAGGTGCGTCAGACCAGCACCGATGCGTTTCTCGCGATAATTTATCTTTTTCTCTGAATTATTTTCTATAGTATGCGTAATATTTGAATCCTCTACAGAACACTCCAAAATATGCTATAATCACTGCTTGATTTTTACACCCCATACAGGAAGACGATTGAAACAGAAAAAAGATACCATTCAGGTTTTTGGTGCACGAGAGAACAACCTCAAAAGCATTGACATTGAGATACCCAAGAATGAGCTGGTGGTCATTACTGGCATTTCAGGCTCGGGAAAGTCTACGCTGGCCTTCTCTACACTCTATGCTGAAGGGCAGCGGCGTTATATCGAGTCACTCTCCAGCTATGCGCGCCAGTTCCTTGGGCGTGTGGGCAAGCCTGATGTGGACAAGATTGAGGGGCTTACCCCTGCTATTGCTATCGACCAGAAGACTACATCCAAAAACCCGCGTTCTACTGTAGGAACCATTACGGAAATTTATGATTATCTGCGTCTGCTTTTTGCACGTGTAGGAAGACAATACTGTCATCAGTGCGGCAAGCCCATCTCATCGATGAGTGCGGCTGATATTATTGAAGAGGTGTTAAAGTTTCCAGAGGGTGCGAAGCTTGTCATTATGGCACCGCTGGTGAAGGAGAAGAAGGGAACCTTTGCCGATATGCTCGAGTCGCTGCGCCACAAGGGGTATGTGCGTGCGATGATCGACGGGGTGATGGTGCGTCTGGATGATGAGATAGAACTTTCCAAGACCAAAAAACATACCATCAAAGTGGTTATTGACCGTGTGGTAGTCAAAGAGGAAAGTCGTGACAGAATAGGGCAGGATGTCGAAAAGGCGCTCAAAGAGAGTTACGGTGAGATGGAGATAGAGGTGCTCAACTGGGAGGAGCTTGGTTTGGAGCGTAAGGACTATCACTACTCTGAGCATCTTGCCTGTTTTGACTGTAAGATCAGCTTTGAGCCGCTTGAACCGGTGAGCTTTTCTTTCAACTCGCCAAAAGGGGCATGCCCCGCCTGTGACGGACTTGGGATCCGCTATACCATTGATCTTAAAAAAGTGATCGACCCCGATCTGAGCATCGACAAGGGTGCGGTGAAGATCATGTACGGATTTAACAAGAGCTACTACACGAAGTTTCTCAACGCTTTCTGTGAACAGAACGGCATTGACATTCGCAAACCTTATGGTGAGCTGGAGACACATGAGCAAAAAGCCATTCTTTATGGCAACGGCTCCATGGTCGACTTCACCTGGAAACGCCATAAGCTTAAACGTGAGTGGCCAGGTGTTGTGAAGTTCGCGCAGGATATGTTCAAAGACGAGAAGGATATGAGCGAGTATATGACAGAAAAGGTGTGTGACAAGTGTCAGGGGCACCGCCTGCGTCCACGCTCACTGGCTGTCAAGATAGAGGGGCACAACATCGCCGATATTATCGATATGCCCATTGAAGAGAGTTATGCCTACTTTGCCGACGATACCAACTTCTCGCACCTCACTGAACAGCAGAAGATGATCGCCGAGTCGATCCTGAAAGAGATCAAGGAGCGACTCTTTTTCCTCTATGATGTAGGATTGGGCTACATTACCCTTGGTCGTGATGCGCGTACTATCTCCGGCGGGGAGGCACAGCGTATTCGTATCGCTTCACAGATCGGTTCTGGACTGACGGGAGTGATGTACGTGCTCGATGAGCCAAGCATCGGCCTGCATGAGCGTGATACGATGAAACTGATCCGTACGCTCAACTCCCTCAAAGAAAAGGGCAACTCCGTCATTGTCGTGGAGCATGACAAAGAGACCATTATGGCGGCAGACTACATCGTAGACATTGGACCTGGAGCGGGTGCATTTGGTGGTGAAGTGGTTTTTGCCGGCGATCAGAAAAAACTGTTAAAAGCAAAGACACTTACAGCACAGTATCTCAACGGGAAAAAGCAGATTATCTATCCGCATGACAGACCTCAGGAGGCGTGGATAGAGATAAAGAATGTTACATTGAACAACATTGAAAATCTTGATGCGAAAATACCGTTGCACAACTTTGTCTGTATTACCGGAGTCAGCGGAAGTGGTAAAAGCTCACTGATCCTTCAGACACTGCTACCGGTAGCAAGAGAACTGCTTAACCATGCCAAAAAGGTTAACAAGGTAGATGGAGTGGAAATCAATGGGCTGGAGAAGCTTGACAAAGTCATATACCTCGATCAGAGCCCTATTGGCCGTACGCCGCGCTCCAATCCGGCGACCTATACAGGTATCATGGATGAGATACGCAAGCTCTTTGCCCAGACCAAAGAGGCTGAACTGCGTGGCTACAAAGTAGGGCGCTTTTCATTCAACGTCAAAGGCGGACGCTGTGAGAAGTGTCAGGGGGACGGACAGATCAAGATCGAGATGCACTTCCTGCCGGATGTACTGGTGGAGTGTGATACCTGCCACGGGACGCGTTACAATGCCCAGACACTTGAAGTGCTCTACAAGGGTAAGTCAATCGCTGATGTGCTTGCGATGAGTGTGGGAGAGGCACTGGAATTCTTCAAGGCCATTCCCTCCATTGCCGCGAAGCTTAAAACACTCAAAGATGTGGGGCTTGACTACATTACTTTGGGACAGAATGCAACAACGCTCTCAGGCGGTGAGGCGCAGCGTATCAAACTGAGCAAGGAGCTTAGCCGCAAAGATACCGGACGTACGCTCTACATCCTCGATGAGCCGACAACTGGACTGCACTTTGCCGATGTGGACAGGCTTACGGGCGTATTGCACCACCTCGTTGATCTTGGCAACTCGGTTGTGGTCATCGAGCATAACCTCGATATGGTTAAGAATGCCGATTATATTATCGATATGGGACCTGAAGGCGGTAATAAAGGCGGAAAGATTATTGCGGAAGGAAGCCCGGAGAAGCTGGCTTCAGAGTATAAAGAGACCGGTTCCTACACCGGTGAGTATCTGGCCAAGGAGTTGGCTCAGTAGCGGCGTTTTTTGTGTCGACGAGCGGGCCGTGTTGTCTGTACCTGGTGGTTTTTGATACTGAAGGATATGGCGTTTTTGATGATCCACAGTACAATAACGGCTGCCAAAATCTCATAACCCAATGCCCATACAAGAAAAAAGTTGGAATCAACACTGATGTCTTTAAAGGCTTTCGCATTGGCATCGGAGATGTAGAAAAAGATAAATAGCAGACCTGCAATGTAGGGCAGAGTAACAAAGTAAATCCCCATAAAAAGCATCTCTTTGCCGGGAGGGAAAAAGAGAAACGGGGTTTTTTGAAGATCAACAGGCTGTTGCATATAGCCTGGCGGTCTGCTACTTTTTATTTTCTTCTTTTTGAGGGGAGTACCGTAATTTATTTTACGTCCTACCTCTTCTATTGGATCCATCGTTTTCCCCCTTGATGCATAAAACTAACTAATGTTAATCATAGTACATTCGTACTTAACATTGAGTAAAACGTATGAGGCACCCTGTACTTTTTTGGCAGCTCTAACACGACATAGGATAAAATACAACAAAAATCCAAAGAGCCTGCCTTGAAAACAATTACTATCATCGACACCTTCGGCTTCTTCTTTCGAGCCTATTTTGCCCTGCCGCCGCTGCGCAACTCCGAGGGGTTCCCCACCGGATTGCTGACAGGGTTCATTAATCTGGTTGACTCACTCAGACGTGATCATGCAACGGACTATCTTGTTTTTGCACTCGACAGCAAAGGACCGACATTTCGTAACGAGATATACCCCGAATACAAAGCCAACCGTCCTTCACCGCCGGAGGAGTTGACAAAGCAGCTTCCCGTTGCCATCAAATGGATAGAACAGATGGGGTTTGCGAACCTTTCCAAAGAGGGTTTTGAAGCTGATGATATCATTACGACCGTGACACGCTTTGCCAGAGAGCAGGAGATGAAAGTACGCATTGTCTCACACGACAAGGATCTTTATCAGCTTATCGATGATTCACAGGTAGTCATGTTCGACTCGGTCAAACGCAAAGAGATAGACGAAGAGGCATGTGTCGAAAAATTCGGCGTTCGTCCGGAAGACTTTGTGGACTTTCAGGCACTCGTAGGAGACAGTTCGGACAATGTTCCCGGTGTCAAAGGCATCGGTGTCAAGGGAGCGGCCAAACTCATCAACACATTTCATACGCTTGAAAATATTTATGCCAATATTGACAAGGCGGGAACACCGCGCATTCAGAAGCTGCTGCTTGAGGGCAAAGAGAGTGCTTTCCTTTCCAGAGAACTGGTGCGCATGCGTGATGATGTGTTTGACACGCTCGATCTGAGTCAGTTTATTTTTGAAGACAAGAACTATCTTGCCTGTCTACTTGATGAGTTTCAAAAATATGAGATGAAACAGGCAATTAAAAAGGCGCAGGCAGGCGGAACACCTCCTGAGCAGTGTGGTAATGCCATGACAGGGGAGACAGCTGAAGCGCCAAAGAAACCTTCACTCACTTTTGAGGCGGTGACACTTGATACGAAAGAAAAGCTCGTGAGTGTACTGGAAAAGGTTAGCAAAGATACCTTGATCGCGTTTGATACCGAAACGACAGGACTTGATACACGCACGGCGAAGATGGTCGGTTTCTCTTTCTGTTTCACACCTGAAAAAGCGTATTATGTGCCTGTTGGGCACAGTTACCTGGGTGTTGAAACACAGGTGAGTGAAGCGGATGCGATTGCGGCGATCAGGAAGATTATGCAGTGCAGGGTTGTGGGGCAGAACCTCAAGTTTGACCTTGGCATGCTCTACAGCGGTTACGGTCTTGCAGAGATCATCCCCTTTGCCGATACGATGATCATGGCGTGGCTGAGCGATCCGGGAAGCAAGGTGGGGCTCGATGTACTGGCAAAGAAGTTTTTCAAGTACGACATGAAGCCTTTTAAAGATATGGTAAAAAAGGGGGAGGACTTCTCCGCAGTGAGCATCGATGAGGCGACCTTCTATGCTGCTGAAGATGCATGGATGACCTATCTTCTGTATGGTGCGATCAAAAAAAAGATGGAGCTTGGCTCCCTGTCGCACCTGCTTAGAGAGGCCAAAACAGTAGAGTACCCCTTTATCAACGTGCTTATCCGCATGGAACAGCTTGGTATCAAAGCAGACCAGCAAAAACTGACAGAACTGGAACATTCCCTGAGTGAAACGCTTGCAACACTGACAGAGGAAATTTATGCACTGGCAGGGACAGAGTTCAACATCCGTTCCACACAGCAGCTTGGTGTCGTGCTCTTTCAGCAGCTTGGACTCAAAGGAGGGAAAAAAACCAAGACAGGTTACAGTACGAACGAAGCTGTCCTTATGTCACTGAAAAATGAGCATCCCATTATCGAAAAAATCCTTACCTACCGTGAACATCAGAAGATGCTCTCGACCTATATTCTGCCCCTTTTGAAACTGGCAAAACAAGATGAGGCCAGCCGTATCCATACCTCTTTTTTACAGACAGGTACGGCAACGGGAAGGCTCAGTTCCAAAGATCCGAATCTTCAGAACATTCCGGTACGTTCCGAACTTGGAAGAGAGGTACGCTCGGTATTTGTGGCCAAAGAAGGATGCAAACTGGTCAGTATTGACTACTCCCAGATAGAGCTGCGTCTCCTGGCACACTTTTCGCAGGATGCTGCGCTGCTTGAAGCGTTCCAAAAAGGTGTGGATATCCATATGGCAACAGCAGTCAGACTTTTTGGTGAAGCAGAAGCCAAAGCCAAACGTAACTTTGCCAAATCGGTCAACTTCGGTCTGCTCTACGGTATGGGTCCCAAAAAGCTCTCTGATGAGCTTGGTATTACCCAGTCTGAAGCCAAGGAGATCATCGCCAACTACTTTGCTTCATTCCCTACGGTCAAGCAGTATCTTGAGGGCATTCAGGAGCAGGTGAAGATAGACGGCTATGTTGAAACACTGCTTGGCAGACGCCGCTTTTTTGACTACGAGAATGCGAACGGCATGCAGAAAGCCGCCTTTATGCGTGAATCGGTCAACACTGTCTTTCAGGGAAGTGCCGCTGATCTGATCAAACTCTCGATGCTGCAGATCGATACGATGATCAAAGAGGAGCTTACAGATGCTGATATGCTGCTGCAGATCCACGATGAGCTCATCTTTGAAGTGAAAGAGGCGCAGGTCGATGCGGTTTCGAAACGCTTTGTTGATGTAATGGAACACATTTACGACCTCAGGGTGCCGCTGGTCTGTTCGGTCAGTGTCGGTGACAGCTGGGGTGAATTAAAATAATAGTAAATCTTTTAGGAGAATTTTTTTCCAAGTTAACAGCTTATTAATGTACATCGGTTATAATCGCCTCCTATCACAGCTGCGGTAGCGGCTATAAAGGGACTAATAACGATGTTAAAAAAACTGCTATCGATGAAAATGGCTGTTGCAATGATGTTTCTCTTCGGAATAAGCATCGGCGTTGCTACTTTCATTGAAAATGACTACGGTACACAGACGGCGCGCGCACTGATCTACAAAGCAAAATGGTTTGAGTTCTTCCTTGCCTACTTTATTGCCATTTTGACCTATCAGATCATCAAGTACAAAACATACAAGACAAAATTTCCTGTCTTTCTTTTTCATGCTTCTTTTATTTTAATTGCCTTTGGGGCTCTTGTGACCCGGTATGTAGGCTATGAAGGGATCATGCATATCCGTGAAGGGCAAACCTCCAATACCATGGTTTCCGATGTCAAAATGCTCGAAGTTTTTGCAAAAAGCAAAGACGGCAACGTATCGCTTGAAAAACCGCTTTTCTTCTCCACTATGACTAAAAATCATTTCTCTGAGAGCCTGAAAGCGGGTTCCAAAGAGGTGAAAATAGAGCTTGAAAAGTATCTGCCTACCGCTGACAAAGAGGTTGTTTCCGATACTAACGGAACAACGCTACTTGAGATGAAAGTTTCTGCCGGCGGACGCGGACAGATTCATTACATCAAAGACGGCAGCATTAAAGACTTTGGTCCTTTTTACATTTCCTATAATGTCGATAATGTACCGACAGACAAACCTACTTTCAAGATCAGCGGGAAACCGGGACACTTGAAGGTTGATTTCCCTTTTGTCATCAAAACACTCGATATGAATACCCGTACACCGGGTGAGCTTGCACCCGGAGAGAATAACCTGACACGCCGGAAACTCTACCGTTTTGGAAGCAATGCTGTAGTCCTCAAAGACATCCATACCAAAGCAAAGCTCAAAACGGTATCGCATTCGCTTAAAACCAAGTCAGGCAAACCTGAGTACATTAAAATGAAAGTAAGTGTCGGTGAGAAGAGTAAAGAAGTTGTATTTACACCATACAAAGGGCAGGTCGGTACGCTTAAACATTTCACTCTTAACGGTATCGATATCGATATGCGCATCGGTGCGAAGATTATTAGACTCCCCTTTGCCATTGAACTGAAAGACTTTGAGTTGCAGCGTTATCCGGGATCTATGACGCCGGCTTCCTACTCAAGCAGGGTTGTGCTTATCGACAAGGAGGAGAACCTGACAATGCCGTATCATATTTACATGAACCACATTCTTGACCATAGAAACTACCGTTTCTTCCAGTCCTCATACGATCCGGATGAGAAGGGTACGGTACTTTCAGTGAACCATGACCCCGGTACTCTGCCGACCTATCTTGGGTATATTCTGCTGGCCATCGGTATGATTTGGAGTCTTTTCCTGCCAAACGGGCGTTTTCAGACCCTTTTGCGTAAGACACGAAAACTCCAGGAAGGAACCATGGCTGCGTTGTTGGCTGCCTTCCTCTTTTTTGCACCGCAGCACTCTGAGGCAGCAACGCCGCAAATCGCACCGGAAACACTGAAGGCTATGAAAGCTTACAATCCAAAGCATGCGCTCAATTTCGGTACGCTGGCAGTACAGGATAACAAAGGGCGTATGAAGCCTATGGATACAGTGGCGCATGATGTGGTCGCAAAAATTACCGGGCATACTTCTCTCTACGGCGTCGAACCAGACCAAATGTTCCTTGGGATGCTGATGCAGCCTGATCTCTATCAGGATATACCGATGATCAAGATCGGTCATAAAAAGATTGCGCTCGATCTCGGTTTGCCGGAAAATGCGAAGTATGCGAAGTTCACCGACTTTTTTGACAAAAAAACCAACGCCTACAAACTTTTTGATGCTGTGACAGAGGCAAGCCGTAAAAAGCCTCTTGAAAAGTCTCAGTATGATAAGGAACTTCTCAAGATCGATGAACGTCTCAATGTTACCTATATGACCTATCAGGGAACACTGCTGCGTATCTATCCTGTCCCCAATGATAAAAACAATAAATGGGTTTCACCGATGGAAGCCATGAAAACCTTCCCTGAAAAGCAGAAAAAAGAGGTTCAAATGACCATCTCTGCCTATTTTGCACTGGTTGCCAATGCGCTCAAGACAGGAGAGTGGGACAAAGCAGACCTTGCGATCGATGCAATTAAAAAGTACCAAAAAACGTATGGTGCAGCAGTCATGCCAAGCGCCAAACACATTGAAGTAGAAATATGGTACAACAAACTCGGACTCTTCAGCAAACTGGTTCCGCTCTATCTGCTGCTTGGTATCACGCTGCTGATTTTCGCTTTTATCAATGTTCTCAAACCAGGTTTCTCCATGAAGTGGGTCATGCGTATTGCATGGGGTGTATTGATCTTTGGCTTTACCCTGCATGTTATCGGTATGGGTATCCGCTGGTACATTGCCGGGCATGCCCCATGGTCGAACGCCTATGAGTCAATCGTCTTCATTGCCGCAGCGACCGTGCTTGCAGGCATCATCCTAGCACGGAAATCACCGTTCGCACTGGCAGGTACGGCACTGCTGGCGGGTATTACGATGGCGGTAGCGCATATGAACTTCATCAATCCCGAGATCACCAACCTCGTGCCGGTACTCAAATCCTACTGGCTGATGATCCACGTGGCGACCATCATCTCCGGTGACGGTTTCCTTGGACTTGGTTCCATCCTCTCGCTGCTGGTGCTTATTCTCTTTATTATGCGAGGCAAAGAGGGTAACCCTAACATCGACCGATCCATCAAAGAACTGACGAATCTTTCTGAAATGGGACTCATCATCGGGCTGATGCTGTTGACAGTCGGGAACTTCCTCGGCGGTGTCTGGGCGAATGAGAGCTGGGGACGCTACTGGGGCTGGGATCCTAAAGAGACCTGGGCGGCAGTGACCATTCTGATCTATGCCGGTGTATTGCATATGCGTTTTATTCCAAAGCTTAATGACACGTTCATTTACAACGTTGCGGCTGTTTGGGCATATTCAACAGTACTGATGACCTACTTTGGCGTCAACTATTACCTCTCAGGACTGCACTCCTATGCTGCGGGTGATCCTGTGCCCATTCCGATGTGGGTCTACTATGCCATTGCCGGTCTCTTCATCCTGACCGTACTGGCAGCGCGCAACCGCCACCTAAAAAAGAAAGCTGCATAATACTCAAGGCTGCTCCGGCAGCCTTTCTCACATCCTCTATCACTATTCTCCGGTTAACTTCGGTTTGACTTTCTAATGTATAATACCTCTAAGAACTTGAACGCTAAAGGAGTGGTATGAAGCGTCTGTCTCTGACGGTGCTAATGTTAGGTTGCACATTGCATGCGGACTGGAGTGATACATTGCTTAAAAAAGGCAGTACACTCTACGATGAAACACGGGAAAAAACCCTTCAGATATATAAAGATACACTCCAAAGCAAACCGCTCAACCATGAAGAGATGCGTAAGCAGCGCCTCAACAATGCCTGGGATGGTGTGGTCGGCCAACTCAAAGAGGGAACGGAATATATAGATGAGCTCAAACAGGCTCCTGACTCCGCCTGGATAGGCAAAGACAAAGAAGATATCAGAGAAGATCTTAATGCGCTCTTTGACCAGATTGTCAAGGGGCTTGTCGGCGGAGATCTGATGGCCTACAAAGAGCAGATGGCCGACCTTAAAGCCAAGATTGCCCAAAACAATGAAGATATCCTCAGCTACCGCGAGAAGCGTATCGGTGCGCCGGAATCCAGCACACTCTATACGACCAAGTCGGAGTATGACAAGAAAATAGCAGACGCCAAAGCAGAGAACAAAATACTGCAAAACAAAATGCGCATCATTAAAAAACAGCTGCAGCAAAATTTTGCTGACATCGGTGTCAAATTGAGTGATGCACAGATAGATGTATTGCTGACTCGGGTAGATGGTGATGACATCATACAGATTTCACTGATGATGGATACGCTTAAGTACATTACGCAGCAGATACTGCACCTGATGCAGGAGAGCAAAGAGGAGCTGACACAGGCCAAACGCTACTACGGTATGCATCAGGTACTGCTGGAGCTGGTTGTCTACATTCAGCAAAAGTATATTGACAAGGTCAACAACGTCTATCTGCCAAAGATCGACAAGATCATCGATGATTCGAAGAATATGATGGTACTTACGCAGCGCCTCAGAGCGAATGAAGAGGACTCCAAACGTTCAGCGGTCTATGCGCACAATCTCGAAGCGCAGGCACTGACACTGAAAGTAGCACAGCAGTACCGAGAAGACCTGGTACGCTCACGTGACAGAATGATTGAAGCACAAAAAGTAGCCAGAGCCAACCTGATGCTCTCAAAGAACACTTATGAGACGGTTTCATTGAGTGCTGACCTTTACGATCTTATTTCAGAAAGCCAGCAGATGTTTGCAGAAGTGAGCAAGATTCAGGTACCCCAAATCGTACCCTTTCAAAATTTGCAGATTCAGCAGAAATATCAGGAGCTGACCAACCGGCTGAAGTAGGGCTATTTACCCTCCAAAATGCGTTTGATCGCTTCAGAGCATACGGTAAGCCCCACCGCACCGGTGACGGCAACACAGGAGCCTTTTTCGACACACTTTGCCTGCTCTGAAGAGAAGACAACGGTGAAGTTGCGGTCGAACTTCGCCTTTTTCAGTTCGTTGCGTATCTTGCGTGCTAGTGCATCCCCGTGCGTCTTCCAGATGGAAGCAACCTCTATTTTGCTGGTGTCGTAGCGTTTCGCCGCACCCAGTGCCATAATAAGTTTCTTGTAGCACTTCTTCGCCACTTCGATCTTCACTTTGGTCGTGTCGGCCGCATCGATGACAATGTTGTAGGGGTCAAAATCGAATGCCTGCACCCATGCCACATCCATACGCTGATGGATCGTCTTGATGCCGGGGTAGAGCTGCGCAAGCCGTTCAACCTTGTCTTCTCCAACCGCTTCTGAACCGATCTGTCGGTTCTGGTTGGTTTCATCATAAACATCAAAATCAAGGATGGTAATATCTTTCACTCCGGAGCGGTAGAGGCAGTCGAGCACATACGACCCCACACCCCCAACTCCCAAAATGAGTATTTTCGCCTTCTGGAGCTTTTTGAAATTCTCCTCTCCAAAGAGGAGCTTGCAACGCTGAAAACGCATCATAATCCTTTATTATTTATGATCAAGCCACTTTTGTAAATTTTTAATCTCATCATGTGCTGTCATATCGAGCTGTACCGGGGTAACGGAGACATAACCGTCATTGATCGCTTCAAAGTCTGTGGTGTGGCCGGGGGTGTCCATCCAGCCAAGTTCGGGCAGGCCTATCCAGTAGTATTCCTTGCCTCTTGGGTTGTAGTGTACTTCGGCGTTATGGGTGTAGAGGCGGTTGCCCGCGCGGGTGACCTTGAAGCCTTTGCAGTCCTCTTTGGGGATGGGTGGGATGTTGACGTTGAGAAACTTGCGTGGGGGCAGGGGGAAGCTGCCGGCAAAAATCTTCTCTACCAGCACGGCGATGCTCTCCTGTGCAAGTGCGTAGCCAAACTTGTCGATGCTCTTGCCGTGCTCGGCGTAGACTTGAGAGACGGCGATGCCGGGGATGCCCTGCAGTACCGCCTCCATTGCTGCGGAGGCGGTACCGGAGTAGGTGATGTCCTCACCCATATTGGAGCCGATGTTGATGCCTGAGATGACAATGTCGGGTTTGTGCTCTTTGAAGAGTTTGTTGAGTGCCAGAAAGACGCAGTCTGAAGGTGTACCGTCATCGAGCTTGTAGAAGCCTTGTTCAAGCTCTATGAAGTGGAGCGGACGGGTGAGTGTCAGTGAGTGGCCGCAGGCGGATTTTTCACTGCTTGGGGCGACGACGGAGACTTCGCCAAGGGGGCGCATCGCTTCGATGAGCGCCTTGAGTCCTTCCGATTCGAAACCGTCGTCGTTGGTGATGAGTATCTTTTTCATTGCCTAACCTGCCTTGCTGCTTTATTGGCTTGCATTATAACCTTTTTGCTATAATACCTCCAACCAATTCGAACAAAGGATATATCGTGCAAAAAGAGCCGATGCTGCGTGAAACCTATGTCAAGCTTTCCGAAGAGCTTGAAAACCTGAAGACCAATGAAAGAGGCAAGATCGCTAAGGTCATCGATGAAGCCAGAGAACTGGGTGACCTTAAAGAGAATGCTGAGTACCATGCCGCCAAAGAAAGACAGGGGCTGATGGAAGCGCGCATTTCCGAATTGACTGACATCATCGGCCGTGCACAGGTGGTCGACCCCTCTACGCTGGCACACGAGCGTGTCAGTTTCGGATCAACGGTTTGTCTGACCTGCCAGGAGAGCGGTGAAGAGCTTAAGTACACTATTGTCGGAAGTATGGAAGCGCAGCCGGAGAAGGGGCTCATTTCTTTCCAGTCCCCGATGGCCAGAGCGCTGATAGGCAAAGAGGAGGGCGACGAGGTGGAACTGAGTCTGCCAAGCGGAAAGAAGGCATACGACATCGAAGAGGTGTTGTATGAGGAGATCAAGCTCAATTAAAAATTAAAAGTTAAAAATTAAAATTTTAGGGCGCGTAGGGGCAAACCCTTGTGGTTGCCCAAAGAAAGTGAGGAAACAATGGTAAAAGTAGGGGTTGTAGGAGCCAGCGGCTATACGGGACTGGAACTGGTGAAGATACTTGTGGCACATCCAGGATTTGAACTGACCTATCTGGCGACGACACAGGGTGATACGACAATAGAGACACTGCATCCGTCATTGGAAAAGGTGATTACGCTGCCTGTAGAGAAAGCCGATGTTGCGGGAGTCGCCAATGCCTGCGACCTTGTTTTTCTCGCACTGCCGCACAAAGCTTCTATGGGCTTTGCCAAAGGGCTCATCGAAAACGGTCTGAAGGTGGTTGACCTCTCCGCTGATTACCGTCTAAAGCTTGATACCTACGAAGAACACTATTGCGAGCATGAAGACAAAGAACACCTGAATG
>JALWHT010000114.1 GCA_026983515.1 Sulfurovum sp. | reverse complement strand
TACTATGTTGCCGGACACAGTTCAACTTCTATTTCCCTGGCAGTCGGTGCAGCCAAAGCGATTGCACTAAAAAAAGAAGAGCGTATTCCTGTAGCCTTCATTGGGGATGGCAGTATGAGTGCAGGTATGGTCTATGAAGCACTCAACGAGCTTGGAGACAGAAAATACCCTGTGGTGATCATTCTGAACGACAATGAAATGAGCATTGCCAAACCGATTGGTGCGATCTCGAAACTGCTTTCCCAGACCATGGCAGGTTCTTTCTATCAGAAGTTTAAAGGGAAAGTGGAGAAGATGCTGGAAGTCTTTCCTGAAAGTGCTACCTATATGGCAAAGCGCTTTGAGGAGAGTTTCAAGCTGATCACCCCGGGGGTACTGTTTGAAGAGATGGGCATAGAATACATAGGGCCGGTGGATGGGCACGATATTGCAGCACTTATTGAGACGATGGAGGTAGCCAAAAGCCTTGGAAAGCCGGTCATTATCCATGCGCAGACAACGAAAGGCAAGGGGTACGAGATTGCTGAGGGTACCAAAGAACATTGGCATGGTGTAGGCGCTTTTGATACCAAAACGGGAGAGCCTTTCAAAAAGAGCAGTGTCAAGTCCGCTACACAGATATTTTCTGAAACACTGGTGCAAATGGCCGATGAAGATGGAAAGATCGTCGGTGTGACAGCTGCCATGCCAAGCGGTACGGGCCTGAGTGCGGCAATGGAGAAATATCCTGAGCGTTTTTGGGATGTTGCCATTGCGGAACAGCATGCCGTTGCTTCCATGGGACCGCTTGCAAAAGAGGGATTCAAGCCCTTTTGTGCCATTTATTCCACCTTTTTGCAGCGTGGTTACGATCAGGTCATCCATGATATCTGTCTAATGAATCTGGGGGTAGCTTTTGCCATTGACCGTGCGGGGATTGTCGGAGAGGACGGAGAAACACATCAGGGGGCATTCGATGTTTCCTACCTGAGAGCCATTCCCAATATGACACTGCTGGCTCCGTTTAATGAAACGGGTATGCAAAAAGTGATGGCCTTTGCCAGAGACTACGACAGTCCCTGTGCGTTCCGTTATCCACGCGGTGCGTTCCTTGCTGAAAACTTTGATGTGCCCGACTATGAACGGGGCAAAGCACAGCTGCTGCAAGAAGGAGAAAGTGACGTACTTTTCATCGGCTATGGCAACGGTGTGGGCAGGGCACTGCAAACAGCACAGTGGACGGAGACAAAGCCTGCCGTACTCGATCTGCGTTTTGTCAAACCGCTTGATGAGGCAATGCTGGAGCAGCTCTCCAAGCGCTACCGTCACTGGTTTGTCTTTTCCGACTCTGCAAAGAAAGGCGGTGTCGCCTCTGCTATCGGCGAGTATCTGGATGAAGCAGGGATTTCGGAAGTGGCGTTAACCTCTTTTGAGTATGATGATGCATTCATTACCCATGGCAATACGAAACTGGTCGAAGAGAGCCTGGGACTGCTGCCTGAACAGCTGGCGGAGAGAGTAAAGATAAAATTAGGAATTAGGAATTAGGAATTAGGAATTAGGAATTAGGAATTAGGAATTAGGAATTTTGGGGTATTTCCCCTGGTATATTGTAGGGTGCGTAGTCACGCATGAGTACTGAATTTGAATAAATTCCCGGTTGGTAATTTATTTAAGTTCAGTGACAGTGGACGAATATTAAAAGATCTTTTATTGAAGCATTCTAAGCCGCAGGCGAAGCTTTAGTAAAATGAATTGGCGGTCGGCTTTGCTGACCTTCAAGAAGAAGGAGCATGAATGAACGAATACATTTTTACCAGTGAATCAGTCACCGAAGGGCATCCCGACAAAATGGCAGACCAGATCTCTGATGCGATCCTGGACTACATCATTAAAGAGGATCCCAATGCCAGAGTGGCATGTGAGACATTGCTGAGTAACGGTTTTTGTGTTATTGCGGGAGAACTGAAAACAAAGGCATATGCGCCGATGCAGGAGATCGCCAGAGAAGTGGTACGTGACATTGGCTATACCGATGCATCGTACGGATTTGACTACCGCAGTGCAGGGGTACTGAACGGTATTGGTGAACAGTCTCCCGATATCAATCAGGGGGTTGATCAGGCAAGCGGTGAGATCGGTGCGGGTGATCAGGGACTGATGTTTGGGTATGCATGTAAAGAGACACCTGAACTGATGCCGCTGCCTATTACGCTGGCGCATCGCCTGACCTCCAAACTGGCAGAGGTACGTAAAAACGGTACGGTACCGTTTCTCAGACCGGATGGAAAGGCACAGGTATCCGTGAAGTATGTTGACGGCAAACCGGTATCGGTCGATACAGTGGTCATTTCTACACAGCATCATGACAATGTTTCACTCGAACAGGTACAGAAAGCGGTACGCCAAGAGGTGATCAACCCGGTACTTGAAGCTTACGATATGCTGCATGATGCAATTACCTATCATATCAACCCGACTGGACGTTTTGTGATCGGAGGCCCTCAGGGAGATGCAGGACTTACAGGGCGCAAGATCATTGTTGATACCTACGGCGGTTCTTGCCCGCACGGCGGCGGCGCCTTTTCGGGGAAAGATCCTACCAAAGTAGACCGTTCGGCAGCTTATGCAGCACGCCACGTTGCCAAGAACCTGGTAGCAGCGGGAGCCTGTGAAAAAGCGACACTGCAGATTGCTTACGCTATCGGTGTGGCAGAACCGGTTTCTATCCATGTTGATACACACGGAACAGAAAATGTAGCAAACGAAAAAATCGTTGCCTGCGTAGAGGAACTCTTTGACCTGACCCCTAAAGGAATCATGGATTCACTCGATCTTTTGCGCCCTATTTACCGAAAAACAGCAGCCTATGGCCACTTTGGAAGGGAAGATGAGGACTTCAGTTGGGAAAAAGTGGACAAGGTCGGTGCGATACGTGACTTTTTGGCCATCTGATTAAAGAATAATTTAAATAACTTTTGATATAGTTTGAGCATCTTAACAAAGGAGAAAACAAATGGCAGTAATTATTACAGATACTTGTATCAACTGTGCAGCTTGTATCGACGAATGTCCGGTAGAAGCAATCGTTGACGAGGACGATAACCCAACAGGTGAGGAGATCTACTACGTATACCCTGACAAATGTGTCGAGTGTGTAGACTATCACGAAGTACCAGCATGTGCTGAAGCATGTCCAACAGAGGGATGTATTCAGTGGGATGACTGTGTAGAGGGTATGCCTTGTTCACCAAACAGAGGTGCAAAAGGCGAGCCTGTCATCGAAGACTAATCCCCTTTATTCTGTGTGACCGGATTTCCCGGTTCACACTTTTCTTCTTACTCTATCTTTTCTTTTAATACGATTTTAATATCTGTTTGGGTACAATTCCGCCCGAATACTTCTCTATGAAGTAAATTATCCCTATTAGGAATACAATGATGGAACAAACACTATCGATCATCAAACCAGATGCAGTAGCAAAAAATGTAGTAGGACAGATTCTTGCACGTTTTGAAGAAGCAGGCCTCAGAATCGCTGCGACAAAGAAAATCAGACTCTCCAGAGTTGATGCAGAAGCTTTTTACGCAGTACATGCAGAACGTCCTTTCTTTAAAGACCTTGTTGATTTCATGATCTCTGGTCCTGTTGTTGTTTCTGTGCTTGAAGGTGAGAATGCAATGGCAAAAAACAGAGAGCTGATGGGTGCAACCAACCCGAAAGAGGCAGCACCCGGTACAATCAGAGCTGACTTCGCAGACAGCATCGACGCCAATGCTGTACACGGAAGTGACTCACTTGAAAATGCAGCGATCGAGATTGCATTCTTCTTTGCACAAAGAGAAATTTATTAATCAAGATTTTTTGTGAAAATCTTTTTTGAGAAGGTGGGTTCCACACCAAGACCTGTTGAACTGGAAGTTCAGGGGGTTTGCCTAAAGGGAACATTGGAAAAGAGCGGTTATCATCGTGCATTTCTTGATGCGGCCATAAGCGGAGAGCTTCCTTTGGTGTGCGATCGTTGCGGTACATCCTACCGCCGACAGATCGACATGCCGTTGAAGCTGACACTCAGCGATAGGGTATCGGAAGATAAAGATGATTTGGATATAATCGAGTTTTTGGACGGCGTTATTGATGTAACGTATATCCTCCAGAGCGAGATCAATGCCATCGAAGGGGCTTTTCACTACTGTGACAATTGTGACGGAAGTGAAGAAGCGCTGGAGATAGAATATTAAAATTAGTAACAAAGGATAGACCATGGCAGTACCTAAGAGACGTGTAAGTAAAACAAGATCGGCAAAAAGAAGAACACACTACAAACTGACACTTCCTATGCCTGTAAAAGATGCAGACGGAACATGGAGAATGCCTCACCA
>JALWHT010000113.1 GCA_026983515.1 Sulfurovum sp. | reverse complement strand
CAGGACGCTGCTTTCTCTCTCTCAGCTTCAAAACTGCCGCCTCATTGGTCGCATCACACATCAGATGATAGCCCCCTACCCCCTTAACCGCAACAATCTTACCTTTCAAAAGAAGTTGCGAAGCAACGTCAATCAACTCTTCAATCTTCACTATTAACTTTTCACTTTTATCTCGAAGAGATAAAGTCGGTCCACACTCCCAACATCCAATAGGCTGCGCATGGTAGCGTCTGTCAATCGGGTTGGTGTATTCTGCTTCACACGCTTTACACATTTTAAAGAATTTCATTGAGGTGTTTTTTCGGTCATAGGGAAGATCATAGATAATAGAGTATCGCACCCCGCAATTCGTACAGGTAATAAAAGGATAGCCGTAACGGCGGTTAGAGGGGTCAAAAAGCTCTTTTTCACACTCAGTACAGATGCTTACATCTGGTGGAATGCGTACTGTTTTCTCCCCCTCTTGATGGGTGGTAATGATTTGAAAATCATCAAAATGCAAGGCTTCACACTCGACAGTATGAATGGCATCAATGGAGGCAAGCGGGGGCAGTTCTTCTTTCAGTGCTTGTAAAAACTCTTCCAATAGCCCCGGTGTGGCATTGAGCGCAATCTCGACACCGTGCGCAGCGTTACAGACACTGCCCCTTAGACCAAAACGCTTGGCAAGCGTGTAGACAAAGGGGCGGAACCCTACCCCCTGAACAGTGCCATGAACGGTGACTTTGAAGGTTTGCATCATGCCCTATTATACACTATCTAAGATAGATAGCACCGTGTACTGCGGCACTTGCTCCTATGGGGTAGGCTTTGGGGAAGAGCAGTTTTTGTCTGCCAAGGTGGCGTTGTATTCTGGCATAGAGTGCCTGATTGGCAAGGGTTTCGCCCGTGAGGGTAATATACTGCGCTTTGGTTTTTGCCGCAAGCTGTCCGATGATCTCGGCAATATAATCCCCAAACGATTCATAGATGCTGTAACAGAGCAGTTCACTCTCTACACCGGCAATGAGATAACTCATGATACTGGCAAGAAAGGCATAGTTGTCAAACCGGTTGTCTTTGACGCGTGTATCGATCTGGATACCGCCTTTGCCCAAAAAGCCAAGCGCTTTGGCAGAGATACCTTCAAAACTCTCATCCTCCAAGCCCAGCATGATGGCTGTAACGGTAAAGAGGTCGGCATCTTCTTGAAGGTTTTCAAGCCGAGCAAATATTTCAGGGTAAGCTTTTTGATAGTTGGCAACCAGTCTGTCTGAGCCCTCTCTGAGTGTGGCAATATGCTCAAACATACTGTGCGCATCAAACGGGTTTGGAGGTACGACATCAATGACCTCTTTTTGATTATAGTAAAGAAAATGCAATGCTTCGTCAAAATGGATACCGATGGCTTTTTCTCTCAGCAGATGATGCTCGGCAAGTACGGAAAGCATCGATGCGCTATAGAGATGAAAAGGTTTTTCACATGAGTGCCCACTGCTAAAATCATCCTCTTCAAGCCTATAGACACACGACACATCAACCGCATCAAAATGCTCCTGCGTATCCATCAGCATTCCACCACAATACGGTACCGCAGCAAGCCCCTTGGCAACACACAGTACATTTTTTTCAACCGCCTCATACGCCGGATAGATTACCCGTTCTCCCTCAACAAAAAACTGCATGTCCTGATTGATAAAAAGTTTGGAATCTTGCTGTGGCTCTACAGGAATGTCAAAATCGATCAAAAAGTCTGCTAAAGCAGCGGCATCACTTTGGGCATACATCACAAACTCCAGCCCAAGATTTGCAAGCTCTTTTGCCAAAAGAATGCTCATACCGTCATCAGGGTATTTGACCAGTACCGTAGTACCAAAAAGGGCTTTGGTCTCTTCACTTTTTGTAGCAACCCGTACAATAGGACGTTCAATACTCAGCAGTGCATTAAACTCCTGTGTTACCATCATAAGGTGTTTGTTGAGGGCATTGGCCTGTGTCATCATGGCAATATCCTGAGCCTCATACACCTCTTTTGAAGGTTTGTAGAATCTGCGATAGCCGTTGGGTGTTTTCATGAGCACCGTTTTGCCTTTTTCAATGGCTTTGGCAGCCACTTCAAAAAGTTTTCTGTAGCTGCCTTTGTCATTGGCGTAACGTTCATTGTTTTTGTCTCGCATGCGCAACGGTATGCCGCACTCAACACAGGAGATAAGCGGGTAGCCTCTACGCAGCGGATTTTTCTTCTGCTCTTGCAAACACGCCTCGCACGGTACCAAAAACTTCATGCCTGTGTTTTCCCTGGTAAAGGGATAGCTGTTTACAAACGGATGCTGTGTACCGCAGTGGTTACAGGAGGTAAAGGGGTAGTAGTAGCGGCGGGAACTGACATCAAACATCTCTTTTTGACATTCGGGACAGAGTGCGATATTTACCGGCAGTTGCACCTGTTCTATGGCATGCAGCGAGGGTTTTATCTCACTAAAAAAGTGTCTGCTCTTTTTTAAAAATACCGATGCGGGAAGTCGTGACTCCAAGCCCAACAAAAACGGCTCAATCTTTGGATCATCTTTGGCAAAAATAAGTACAATCTTCTCTTCTGTCTGTACCACTTCTACATCTGTATCGGTAGTCTCAGCATAAGCGCGTACCATATTGGCAATATAGCGTTTGTTGGATATAAAATCCATTTCGAACACAAAGTACATCTGTTGGAATCCTTAAAATAAAATCGAAGAGAACTTACCGCACAACCGAAGCAGTAACAAGAGTTGTTGTATAAGGAGGTAGCATAAAAGATCATGCTGTTTGGACTTATTACAACTCCGATTGTGGGATAAATTATCTATAACATAACTATGCAAGAGTAATCAAAGACGGATATTCTCCGGATTGGCACACTGGTGCAGTATGGTTTCAAATGGAACATACTCTGCTTTTGGTACAAGAGCAATGCCCTCATCTTCAAGCGCCTCCAAAACAGCATCTCTTAAAAGCGGCATTTTCTTCAAGACTGTATCGCTCAATCCGTTTTTGACCGAAATGATATCTTCTGGAATCATGGTCACACACTCCACTTCCCCCATCGCTTCACTAAAAGAGCAGATCTCAAGCATCATTGTCAGCTCAACTTCGTTTGCTGTCTGGCGTGTACTGCCAAGGGCCATCATCTCTTCACCACTGTAACGGAAGATATCACCGGCGTTTCCCTCTTTTGAATTGGTACCTACAATCATGACTTTATCATACTCCTGATAGTAGGTCATCAAAGAAAACCCAAGCAGACCGCCATCTACGATAGTAAGTCTTTGGGGGATCACATAATTGGACTCCAGATACTTTGCAAGATAGGTTCCCAACCCCTCATCACAAAACATAATGTTACCCATCCCGACAAGTGCTATGCGTTTTGACATACTGCTCCCATACTAAAAGAGGCTTACGCCTCTTTGTCTTTTTTGACAAATTTGCTGCCACCAAAGGCAATAGCAATATCACCCTCTTGCCAGTAGATTGTTCTCCACACCTGATAGTAGATATGGAAAATAACCCATATAATAATAAGCCACATTATTTTATGATGCACAATTCTAACATCCATAATAGTCGCATCCTGAACGGAGCTTCCCACCAAAAAATGACTAAAAGGTATGGTCCAATCTGTCACTACATGCAACATCCAAGGCCACCAGTTTCCAATACTGCTTAATCCGCTTTCCAGTCCTTCAACATAAAGTTGAAGACCTGTAAACAACATTAACAATAAAAGCAGATGAAACATTGTGAAATAAACCGTATTAAAGCTATCACTATGGCTTGAATCAAACTTTTTACTTCTGTTCAGTGTAAGCAGGTTTCCCAAAACAGCAAAGAACTCTTTGATGTTTTTTCCTGTAGGCAACACCTTTTTATAGGGCTTTTCAAAACGCGAAAAGAAGTACAGATAAGCAACTACAATAGAGGTTACATCAAAGATAATCGCAACCATAAAGTGTCCCCATCTGTTCCACGCCATTACATATTTATCGACTGCTGGCTCGGCAATGAATGTCTGGTAGTACGGTGCTGCAATATAGAGACCCGTTGCAATTGCTACAATCATTGAGAAAAAATTGACCCAATGGATAATGCGCATGGCAGAGGTCATTCTTTCTACTTTTTTATATCCTTTCTTCATAGCATACTCCTTAGAATGCGCAGGTAGGATCAACTTTATACACAGCCAACTCCTTGCCTTTGGTATCGACCACATGCACCGCACAGGCAATACACGGATCAAAGCTGTGAATGGTACGGATAATTTCAAGCGGCTGTTCAGGATCTGCTACCTTTGTACCGATTAAGGCTGCTTCATATGCTCCCAGTTTTCCTTCTGCATCCCTTGGACCGGCATTCCATGTTGAAGGAACAATTGCCTGGTAATTCGTCACTTTTCCGTCTTTGATTTTCATCCAGTGACCCAAAGCTCCTCTTGGTGCTTCTTCAAGCCCTGCACCTTTGCAATCTTTGGCAACGACATCAAAATCAAACTCTGTCCACGTACTTAAATCACCACTCGCAACATTTTTGGCAAGTTCATCTACCCAGTCCATCATCACATCTGACATTAGCTCTGTCTCAATAGCCCGTGCTGCTGTTCTACCAACTGTAGAAAAGAGCACTTCTATAGGAAGTCCGGATCTGTTTAGAAAGTTATCAACATACTTCTTAATACGTTTGTCACCACCAACATACCCTATTACCATACGTGCCAATGGTCCAACTTCTACAGGTTTTCCATCATATCTTGGTGATTTTATCCAAGAATATTTTTCTTTTGTTTTCAAATATGCATAGCCGTCTTCTTTTTGCTCCAACCCTGTATACTCAGGAATAGTTGTTCCTTCATAAGGGTGTTCCGGTTTACCGGTTCCTTTGTACCAGGCATGCGTAACATCTTCTGCAATCTTATCAGTATCAAGTTCATAAACTTTCGAAAGATCACCATCCAGAACCAAACCTTTTGGAAAAAGTGATGCAGCATTATAGAAGCCGGTATCATCCAATCTGAAACCACCATATGCCATAAAACTCAAAAGACCTCCACCGGTCCCTCCTTCACCTTTATAGGTAGCCTCTTTATCCGTTGCTTCCTCTTTATACATTGTTCCTGCCATATAAATATCTGGGAGATATGCACCTTTGACAAATTCACGTCCCTCTTTTAAAAGAGTTTTAAAGAGTGCAATACGTGCAGGGTTTTGAATATCCTGTACACAAGTAACACCACCCACGACAATAGACTGAGGATGTGGATTTTTACCACCGAAAATCGCCTGCATTTTTGCCAAATCACGTTGTATATCAAGTGCTTTAAGATAATGAGCAACACCAATCAGATTTTGTTCCGGTGTCAATTCATAGTGAGGATTTCCCCAGTAACCATTCCCAAATATACCTAATCGTCCCTCTTTAACAAACTTAATTATTCTGTCTTGCACTGCTTTAAAATCAGGAGCACCTGAAATATATGGCTTGTGACCGGCAATCTTTGCCCATTTTTCCGCCTCTTTTGCTGTTAATTCCGGATCTGCTTTGGTTGCAGCTACGACATCCACAAAATCAAGCGCATGCAGATGATAAAAGTGTACCAGATGGTCATGCATAAAAAGTGCACCTTGAATAAGGTTCCTAACCAATCTTGCATTTTTAGGAATCGTTACATTAAATGCATCTTCAACCGCTTCAATACTTCTTTGGTAGTGCGTACCTGTACATACCCCACAAATACGCATAGCCATCAATCCACAGTCACGCGGATCTCTGTCTTTCATGATGGTTTCCATACCACGGAACATAGTAGAAGACGCATATGCATCAACTATTTTATTGTTCTCATCAATGATTGCTTCAATTCTCAAATGCCCTTCAATTCTTGTGATAGGGTCTACAATAATATGTTTCTTTCCCATTTACGCTTCCTCTCTTTCACTCTCTTTTTTACCTGCAACGGCACTTGCTGCCGCATGTATTGCAATACCCACACCTGCTGCTGTCAACAGCCCGAGACCAAACTCATCAACTGTTTTCTCCACACCGCCGGTTGGGGCTTTGATGTTAGCATTTGCCATTGGTCTTTCATAGGCATATTTATCCCAGAAGTCCGGTTCACTACACCCGATACATCCTCGTCCTACACCCACCGGCCAGTTGACCCCTTCGTTGTATCGGACAATAGAACAGTTGTTGAAGGTCATTGGTCCTTTACAGCCGACTTTGTAGAGACAGAAGTTGTTTTTTGCACCCTCATCACCCCACTCTTCAACATACTCACCTGCATCAAAGTGTGCACGTCTTTCACAGTTGTCATGGATACGGTATCCAAAGGCAAATTTAGGTCTAAGCAGTGAATCGAGTTCAGGCACTTGTCCTGTAAGCACATAGTGCAGCAGTACCCCTACCATATTGGATGGGTTGGCAGGACATGCCGGAATGTTAATAATTGGCTTTCCTTTCACTACATCCATTACCCCTACTGCATCAGTAGGGTTTGGTGCAGCCGCGGGGATACCGCCGAATGTTGCACAAGAACCAACAGCAATAACCGCAGCAGCATTTTCAGAAAGACGCTTAAGATGGTCAATAAAGGTTTCAGCTTTTGCACCGAGAGTTCCATAGGCACCGTCCAATCCTTTAGGAACAGATCCTTCCACAAAAAGCAGATATTTCCCTTTAAAAGTCTCAATTGCATCTTCAAGCTGCTTTTCAGCCTGATGACCTGATGCCGCCATCAGTGTCTCATGGAACTCCAAAGAGATAATATCAAGGATGATCTCATCAATTTTTGGTCCATCTGAACGCAGTAGTGCTTCGGAGTTACCTGCACAGTCTTGAAGCTCTATCCACACAACAGGTACACGGTTCATCATGACAGCCGCCTCAGCTACCAGAGGCGTAAAGGATGCCGGCAGCATCAACATAGCTGTTGTTGCCGAAGCCCATTTCAGAAAGTCACGGCGCTCAAGTCCCTCTTCTTCGATAACTGTTCTAAAATCCCTTCTGCTGTTGATTGGTGCAAGTTTTTTGAGTTCATCAAGTCTTGCACGACACTGATCATACAGTTTTTCATAGTATGCATCACCCTTATTCGTATCGACCTTGGCACTTTGCGCCGTAAAAAGACTCTTTACGGCATCTTGTTTGTCCGTACCCATTGCTTCTCCTTTTTCAAAATGAATATTCATTCACTATTTTAAGTAAACTAAACTTAAAGAGGTATGAATGAGTATTCAGTTTTTAAAAATAGGGGAACTATTCGAGGTGCGAATAGAAATGATAAGAAAAAATACTATTGTGTCGTACAAACAGAACAGACATCAAAAGTTCTAAAAAGAAACGATGCCTCTTCCATACTTTTGGCACCTATCATTGCTTTTATTGCTACACCTTTCTCTTGATCCGTACCGGCACTTAGATTCCACTGTGTCGGTACAATAATATCATAATGTGAGATTTTTTTATCTTCTACTTTAATCTTGTGTATCAAAGAGCCACGGGCGGCTTCAACCACACCGGTTCCCTCAAACGTATCTGCAAGCAGTCTGCTTTCAAGTGTACAGGAGGGTTCACTTAAATCGAGTTTTTGCAACACTTCCTTGGCATAAGACAACAGCATGACTCCCTCATGTACTCTGGCAAACACACGGGTAAGTACTGCATCTTTATAGCGTTTGTGCAGACTTTTAATGATTGGTATTTTGTTGACCATAGCACGTGCAAGTGGGCCGGTTTCGTACATACGGTCTTTATATGATACTGCCTTCGCCATACTTTTCTCCTGTACCCACTCCTGAACATAACGCACATCGATCTTGGATACCGTAGTAGCAATAGATTTACCCGATTGCATACCAAGTCCTTCAGCAAATGCAATAAATCTATCGTGACTCTTCCCATATTCAGCTATACCATGGGTGCCGAGCAGATAGAGGACATTGCCCAAATCACCTTTCACCTCATGCAGGTTGCCTACAGCATCGATCTGCATATACTCCTCCAAAGCCATACCGATCACAACCTGTTCAAAAAAACGTATCGATTCATCTACCAGTGTTGCAGCCTGCATCACATCGATATAGGTTGGATCACATGTTACACCCCCGGGGACAGCATAGGAGGAGTGCGGCCATTGTCCTGCGAAGATAGCCAAAGCTTTGGTAATAACTCCCGAGAGATACGATGCCTTCAATGCGTGATTCTCGCCGTTTTCACTTTGTGTCAATCTTTCAAGCTGAGGAAGTATCGTCATGTAAAACCACTTCATATGGTTTTGTATCAGCTCGCATGCAAGGGTAAATTCACGGATATAGCGCGCTTTGCTGCTCAGTGCTACAGCAATACCGGCATTTTCATAACCGTTCTCAAGCGCACTGACAGCCGCAAGCAGATGGGCGTGGTTACAGATACCGCAGACTCGGGGCGTGATCACCAGTGCATCTCTGGGTGCCTTGCCTACAAGAATCTCTTCAATACCCCGGTAAAATCCGAAGCGGATGCGTACATCCTCCACAATACCTTTTTGCAGGGTAAAGTCAAGCTCTGCTTCACCTTCAATTTTTTCTATCAGTTTTTTAATCATCATAGGAGATCAACCTTTCTTCAAAACGCTTGATTCTAAAGCTTTTGACCACCCCGGTGACTGTCAGGTAAGCACGCCTTGGAATCCCTAATGGCATGGTAGCGGGAATACCCATACGGGTTTCCGTTTCAAAGAGGGTCGTTTTTGGAAAATCGGGTTCCGTGCAACCAAAACAGGGTGTACCTGCTATTGTCTTGGAGCTGATGTCATTCCAAAGTATCTTGTTACAGCTGCCGTGCGTATAGGGACCTTGGCATCCCAGTTCATAAAAAAGACACCCCTCCTTAAGCCCAAACCCTTCTGTATCCACTTTCCATTCAAAATATTCATTTCTGGCACATCCAGTGTGTACCGTCGGAGCGTAAAGTTCCAAAGGACGGTGCAATGAGTCTTTGGCAATAGGTCTGTTTTGTACAATCATCATCAGTACAAAACCAAGCCATTTAGGATGAATAGGACAGCCCGGAAGGGAAATAAGTTTTTGTGCATACTGCTCATACCGTGTTGTCTGCACTTCGCCATCAAAGCAAAACCCTGTAATATGTTCAGGATCATACTGCTTAAACATCCCACCGAAAGTTGCACATGTCCCTGCTGAAATGATATGTGTTGCTATACTTGCATAGTGCTTTATGACCGATGACACTTCAACACCGGCTTTCATCAAGCCTTTCTCTTTTAGTGACCCTTCTATGATGAGAATATCACACTCTGTCTCACACTTCAGTATATCTTGTAAAGTATGCTTTGTTTCCAAGATAGGATGATACACAAGTTCAAAATGAGAAAGTATGGAAAAAAGATCAGGATGGTTTAGAAAAGAGTGGGCATTACCGTTACAGCTGATCGATTGCAGCCAAAGCAGTCTTGGTTTGCTGTGCTGCTTGTTTTTCATCTTATGCCTTCAGTGCATAGTAGATATTTCGGGAAATATCATCTATATAGCAAGCAATATCTTTAGGCAATACCCCCTCACCCTTAAGAAAGACCATCCCGCCAAGATATCCCATAAAGAGTCCAAATGCCGAAAAGAAGTCCTGGTTACGCAGTTCGCCGCTGCTGACTGCATCATCGAAAAATATCATGATTTCCGTAATAAAACCTGAGACACATACCATCCCTTCACAGCCATCACTGAAGACTTCCCTGTTGGAGAGATAGACACGCAGAAAATATTCGATCATTTCAGGTTTCTCTTTTGCCATCGAAAAATAGATCTCAACAATCTTGTGTACCTTCTCTTCTGCACTGACATCGAGCATATTAACCTCTTTTATCTTCTCACCCAATACTTCAGAGGTATACCGAATGATCTCCTGTGCAAGCAAATCTTTCGAGGAGAAATAGTTGTAAAGGTTGCCTACACTCATACCAAGTTTGGCTGCAATATCCGGAATGGTTGTCTTGTGAAATCCATTGGTTGAAAAAAGCTGCAGGGCTGTTTGTATAATCGATTCTCTCTTTAACGCTTTTTTATCTGCTATTTTCATAGATTCTTCCTAACTGTCATTCAAGGCTATTTTAACATAATAAATATATTATCTTTTATATCAGACTGTATGAATATTAAGCCTGCTTTACATTTGCCAATGTCAGTCCAAACAACACATTGACCCCATTTCCTTTGAGTACCTGCTGCGCTTCCTGAAGTGTAACTCCGGTAGTAACAATGTCATCTACCAAAATGGCATCAATACCCGTTTTACCGGTATAGACAAAATCTCGCGGATTTTCCAAACGGTACTGTAGCGGTTTTCCAGAATAGTTCACCTTCTTTCGAGCCCAAAGTACACCATGCTGCACCTTGACACCCGCCATTTTCATGGCATGGGTCAGCTGTGCAACATGCGAATAGCCGCTATGAACACTCTCATCAACACCGATAACATAAACTTTTCCCTCATCATGCTCCAAAAACTCCCGCATGAAAGGTTTAAAAAGCATACTCCCAAGCTCACGGTATATACGCCACCCCTCAGGTTTATGTTTCGTTAAAAGCAGCGGCTCAAGGGTGCTGTAGTTGTAGAAGGAGATCACATCAAGAGTACCGACACGGCGGGTTTGGGGAGCCGGAGCAAAAAGAGTATCTTTGCATTCTTGGCACAAGATATGAAAACTTAGTTTGCCACAGCTATAACAACGCACACTACCCTCTTATCGGTTCAGCAGCCACATGACAATAGAAAAGAGTATGGAAACCAACAGCATTGAAGTAATAGGGATAAACACAAAGGTGTGTTCACCCTTATAGGTGATATCTCCCGGGAGATTGCCAAACCAGTCCAACAGTCCGTACCTGTAGGCAATACCGGCAACGATCAATCCAATGCCAAGATAGATCAGCAGATTTCCATTCATCCATATTTCCTTTTATACGCAGTCATTTTCAGTTTTTCAAGCGCTTCCTGTACATCACAAGGCTCATCTTAGTTGCCCCTAATGACCCGTTCTTTTTTGGCTTTTTTACGGGAAACTTCCACATTCATAGAAAAAATTATAGCAAAAAATTTGTCTATCTACAGAAAGCCGCTATACTTATGAAAAAGAGAAAAAGAAACAATGCTCCCACAAAAAGACGGCAGAAAACGCCAAAATATCCGATATGGTCTTGATGTCGCCGTTGTGCTCAAAGAGGATCAGCCTACAGGCAGACTTACCTACGGCAAGGTACAAAGGATTCTCACCAATTCTTCAACTCATCCCCACGGTATCAAAGTACGTCTGAATACCGGAGAGGTGGGGCGGGTCAAAGAGATACTGTGAGACTTTTCATCGACGGGGATGCTTTTCCCAACCTGCTCAAACCCATTGTACTGAGAAGCATTCAGCGGCTACAGATACCCACAACGGTCGTAGCAAACAAGAGAGTCTCAATCGGTGATGCAAAAGAGATCGAATATATCATTGTCGACCAGGGAACAGATGAGGCTGATCACGAGATCGTCGAACGCTGCCTGAGCGGAGACCTTGTCATCACAGCTGATATTCCGCTTGCTGACAGGATCATTGCAAAAGGGGCGCACGCCATTGACCACAGAGGGGAGCTCTACACAACGGAGAACATAAAACAGTACCTTGCCATACGCAACCTCATGGAGAGCATCAGGGAGAGCGGGGAGATGACCAAAGGGCCAAAGGCCTTTGGAAGTAAAGATGCCCACGCCTTTGCCAACCAATTCAATGCCTTTCTGGCAAAACACAACAGCTTCCGCTAATTAGCGAAACAGCTTCCACTCATACCCGTAGACATCCGGACGCATCTCCAGCTTGCCATCATCATCTATCCAAGCAGTATGGTACTCGATATAGACCGGAATCTGCTCATCGAGCGTGATCCATCGTGTCTTGCCGGGGTGATACTCGTAGCCAAGTTCATGGAGCAGATCCATCGGGCGTTCCAGACGGATACAGCCGTGAGAATAGGCTCTGCGAGAACGCTTAAAAAGTGACTTTGCCGGTGTGTCATGCATATAGACATTGAACTTGTTGGGAAAAAGAAACTTTACCCGTCCAAGAGCGTTACGTCTGCCGGCGGGCTGATAAAGTTTACCGTCACTGCCATAGCGAAGCCCCAGTCGTTGAAGCTGCTCAGGAGACTTGTGCGCATACTCTTTGGCATAGATTGACGGTGGAACATTCCATGTAGGGTTCTCAACAATGAACTGCATGTTTCGGTTGAAAACAGGGGTGCGCATTTTCGGTTTTCCCACTACCGTATTCATATCGAGTATCAGGTAGCCGTCGCGGTAGAAATACATATGGTACTCAGGAATGTTCACCATAACATATGTATCGGGCTTTGGCTGCGTGACACGCTCTATGGTCAGATTTTTTTTGATCTTTTTGATAATGGCGTCAATAGGAGTTTGGAGTGCGCGCTTCGTTTGCGCCCCTATCTCTCCGTCTACAGCAAGACCGTTTCTACGCTGAAATTCCAGCAGTGCGTCTTCAAAAGCATAATCACGCTCGGGAGTCTCCTCAAGCCCCGCATCGTACAGCAGGTTGAAAATACGTTTTATACGGATGGTGTCTTCAGCTTCATTTCCTTTAAAACGCGGTATCACATACTGCTCTTTGATTGTGTAAAGATAATCTATGTACTGCAGAAGTCCTTCATAACGCTCCGTGTGTGGCAACTGATCCATGGTAAATTCATACAGTCGGCCTTCACGCTGTGCACGATAAATATGCTTAGGCGAAAGGTAACGGAATGCCCTTCTGTCTCCTCTGAACATACTGAAATTCAAATTACCGTTGAGCAGACACTCCGCAACCTGGTAGTCATTTTTCTTGTTGCAGACAGAATAGCGCTGCTGATATGCCAGTAGTCTTTCATCTACCGCAACGGCAGAGAGTGTCAGGGAGGCAAGCAGAAAAAGTGAGAGTCGTTTTTTCATCAAAGGGTTTCCCATCGTTCAAAACATTCAGACAATACAATATAGCCATCATATTCCAAATCAATAATCATTTCTTTGAATTCTAACATAATCAAATTATATTAAAATAGTCACAAAAGAACTTTTATGACAGATTCCATTATTACGGCATTAAAGTACTATATACTTTCAACCCGTTAGGCTTGATTTCTGTAATACTTAGAGAATATTTCTCAGTACAATGGCATAGTGCATGACAAAAAGGTTCAGGAAAAAGATAAGCATGCTGGAACTGCGTGAGAGAAACTGCTGCATCGGCGTACGTACTTTTCCGTTGGTCTTGTAGGCAATGATAAAATGGATAACAGTCGCCACTGTCAGGATACCTACAAGAATAATCTTCTTTTGCAGGGCATCAGAGATTGGGCTTCCGTTCGGATGCATCAGAATATCAAAAAGATGATACTCTACTCCCATAATCAAACCGGTGGTAAGCAGCAAAATCAAAGAGACCACTTCAAACCATCCAAAGATAGGCCCGATATGCGGGTAGACTTCCTGCTGCGCTTTTTTATCTCTCAGCGTAACGCCGAGTATGAACATAAAGACCGATCCACCAATCCAGGAGATCGCCATGATCAGATGGATGTGAAAGGCCCATTTTGTAATCCAGTCCCACATATATGGTTTTACCTTTTCTCTTTAGCTGTCAAGCTTCAATACTGCCATAAAGGCTTCCTGAGGTACATTAACCTTACCGATAGCCTTCATTCGCTTCTTACCCTCTTTCTGCTTCTCAAGCAGTTTACGCTTACGGGTGATATCACCGCCATAACATTTCGCAGTCACGTTCTTGCCCATTGACTTGACGTTGGTACGGGCAATGACCGTGTTTCCGATACTCGCCTGAATCGCTACTTCGAAAAGCTGTCTTGGGATGAGTTCTTTGAGTTTCTCGACGAAGGCAAGCCCGCGCTGGCGTGCTTTGTCCCGCGGTACGATGATAGAGAGAGAATCCACCACTTCTCCCGCCACACGGATGTCGAGTTTGACCAGATCACCCGGACGGAACCCGATGGGCTCATAGTCGAAACTTGCATATCCTTTGGTAACGGTTTTGAGCCGATCATAAAAGTCCATCACGATCTCGTTCATGGGAATGTCATATTCCATCAGTACACGCGATTCATTTAGATAGTCCATCTTCACCTGTATGCCGCGGCGGTCGTTGAGAAGTTTGATAAGGTTGCCCACATACTCCTGCGGTGTCAGAATGGTTGCTTTGACATAAGGTTCATAAATGGTATCTATCTTCTGTACTTCTGGCATCTCAGAAGGGTTTTGAATCGTGATTTCTTCCCCATTGGTCAGCTTGACACGGTAAACAACTGTCGGTGCTGTGGCGATGAGTTCAAGGTCGAACTCCCGTTCCAGCCGCTCTTTGACCACCTCCATATGCAGCATTCCCAGAAACCCGACACGGAAACCCGAACCAAGTGCCATGGAGCTTTCCGGCTCGAAACTGAGCGCAGAGTCGTTAAGCTTGAGCTTGTTGAGCGCATCACGCAGGTCTTCGAACTTGTCTGTTTCGATGGGATAGATACCTGCAAAGACAAAGGGCTTTGCAGGCTCGAAACCGCCAATGGCTTCAGGTGTCGGATTTTTCGCGTCGGTAATGGTATCCCCCACCTGAAGTCCCTCGACCGTTTTCAAACCCGTAACGACAATGCCTACCTCACCCGTATCAAGACTCTGGGTTTTAACAGGCTTAATAGGGTTTGGGTACATCAAATCAAGCACCTGATGCTCCTCTTTTGTACCCATGATCTTGATGCGCTGCCCCTTTTCGACCTTACCTTCAAACACACGCACGAGTGCCAGTGCCCCCAGATAGTTGTCAAACCAGCTGTCGTAGATGAGTGCTTTAGTCGGCGCATCCTCATCTCCTGTCGGCGCAGGGATCTTTTCAACGATCATGTCAATGAGTTCGGGCACACCCTGCCCCGTTTTTGCCGAAACCAGCGCATGCTCCGTCGCATCGATACCGATGGCCTCTTCAAGCTCTGTCAGTACACGGTCGGGATCGGCAGCAGGCAGGTCAATTTTGTTCACAACAGGAATGAGTTCGAGGTCATTCTCGATGGCAATGTAAACATTGGCAATGGTCTGCGCTTCGACACCCTGGGCAGCATCGACAATGAGCAGCGCTCCCTCACAGGAAGCAAGGGAACGGCTTACTTCATATGAAAAGTCAACGTGACCCGGAGTGTCAATAAGATTAAGAATATAGTGTTCTCCATCTTTGACATAGTCAAGACGTACCGATTGGGCTTTAATGGTAATGCCGCGCTCTTTTTCAATATCCATCGTATCCATCACCTGCGCGCTCATCTGCCGGTCACTTACTGCCCCGCACTCCTGAATGATACGATCTGCGAGTGTGGACTTTCCATGGTCAATATGAGCAATAATGGAGAAGTTTCGGATATTCTTCTGCGGTACTTTTTTTGTCACACGTTTCCTTCTTGGTTGTTATGAGTATTCACATTCCGGTACTGTGGAAACACAGCACCCTACTGTATCTAATTTGTTTCAAAGAGTGAATTGACACTCTCATTGTTGTGTACACGTCTTATGACTTCTCCGAGCATCGAAGCGGTAGAGAGCATTTTGATCTTTTCGGAAGGTTTTGTCATCGGGATGGTGTTGGCAACAACCAGTTCGTCAAGCTCACCGTTTTCAATACGCTCATACGCAGGCCCGGAAAGTACAGGATGGGTACAGCACGCCATGACCGATGTCGCACCGAGTTTCTTGAGCGCAGCGGCCGCTTTGACCATGGTTCCCGCCGTATCGATCATATCGTCAATGAGAATCACATCTTTGCCTTCTACATCGCCGATAATATTCATCACTTCCGACTCATTGGCCTTTTCACGGCGCTTATCGACAATAACCATATCAAGTCCCAGCTTGTTAGCAAAGTAACGTGCCCGGGCTACCCCTCCGATATCGGGAGAGGCAATAATAGGATTAGGAAAATTTTTGGCTTTGATATAGTCCATAAAGAGGATCGCGCCGTAGAGGTTATCGACAGGAATATCGAAAAAGCCTTGAATCTGTGAAGCGTGCAGGTCTACGGTTACCACACGAGTAATGCCTGCTGTCTCCATCAGGTTTGCCACAAGCTTTGCTGAAATAGGTACACGCGGTGCCGCTTTTCTGTCCTGTCTTGCATAACCGTAATACGGTACCACTGCGGTAATGGACTTAGCGGAAGAGCGCTTGAGCGCGTCGGTCATAATAAGCAGTTCCATCAGGTTGGCATTGGCAGGTGCGGAAGTAGGCTGAACAATGAAAACATCTTTCCCCCGTACACTTTCAGCAATCTGTACGGAGATCTCACCGTCACTGAAACGATTGATGTTCGCTTTTGAAAGAGGCATTTCGAGATAAGTTGCGATCTCTTCTGCCAGTTGTGGGTTGGATGTGCCTGAAAATATCATATATCCGCTCATGTCATAGCCTTTAAGGGGAATTTAAATCAGACGTATTTTACTCCAAAGTTGATAAAAAGGGGATTTAAAGGGCTTTGATACTACACTAATGCAAATCAATTGCATAAGCACGGATTAACAATGATACGACAGTTTTTCAGAAAGATCGCTACACACAAAGACAAATTCGACCATATTCTCGACAAATACCGCATCCCTCGTGAATATTTCAACATCAACCGGAAAATGGTTACCAAAGGAGTTCTTGTCGGTCTCTTTTGGGGCTTCATTCCGATGCCTATGCAGATGGCAGGCGTAATGGTCACCACCCCTATTATGCGCTTTAATGTCCCTATCGCACTGGCAACAGTATGGCTGAGCAACCCCGTAACCTATCCTCCGCTGTGGTATCTGGAGTATCTCACAGGAAATCTTATTTTGGGACACGAAGGCATTCACCATGTCGAGCTGACCATGCAGTGGTTCAAAGACAACTGGGACAATATTGTCCTGCCTCTCTATGTCGGTACCGCCTTCTACTCCACCGTTGTTGCCTACCTCATCTACCTGCTGCTCAACTGGCT
>JALWHT010000112.1 GCA_026983515.1 Sulfurovum sp. | reverse complement strand
AAAGTACCTGCCCTGCTATAATGTAAAAAAGTCCCGAAACGGACATGATCATCACAGCCAAAACCATCGCCGACATATCCAACACCGAACCGCGAAAAAGCACCAGCAGCAATGCCAGCGATATGTTAGTCACCAGTGCAATCAGAAAGGTCGGCAGTGCAATGGCAAGACTCGGCCCCATACGCGCCTTAATATCTTCGGCAATATTACGATTGGCATCGGAGAGTCCAAAATCAAACATAAAAAGTTTGAGAGATTCATTTACAAAAAGGGTGTCGGTAACTTTCTTGACACCGGAAGCTTCAGCATTGTAAAAAAGCGGTTTATCGTACCCTTTCTCCGCTTTCCATGCTGCAATCATGGCCGGAGTGGTCTGCTTCGCGCCCAACTGTGCCCGCGCCATATCATCCGGCGTATTGACCATAAAAAAGAGCATAAAGGTAATGAGGTTCACCCCAATGAGAATCGGTATGGCATAAAGAATCCGTTTAATAATGTAGGTTAGCATCTACACATCTTCCTTTCGTATGGCACTTGACTGTCTTCTTCGGTAAGCTTTCCTAAGTCCCCATATCAGCAATAACATTGCAACAACAAGCATCAACAGCGGCCAAAGTACCGGACGGTTCCACGTCTGCTGTTTTCTAAAACGCTGTGCAGCGTCGATACGCTTGTACTTGAGTGTATTGTTCGCCATGGCGTTGGGAACAACATTATGGAACCAGCCATGTACGAGTGCGAGACTTTTAGGGTATAGCCCCCATACCCACGGCGCATCCTCTCGTACAATTTTCAGCATCTTTTCAATGACAGCAAGCCGGTCGGGTGAATTTGGCATGGTTTGCATCTGCTCAAAAAGTCTGTCAAATTCCGGATTTTTGTAATTGGCACTGTTGATACCCGCACCATCCGTATCGACAGCAGCATTCTTGCCGTAAAGCAGAAAAAGGAAATTTTCCGGGTCGGGGTAGTCTGCATTCCACCCCCACGAGAAAAGCTGCACTTTTCCTTTGCGCACTTTCTCCTGAAAACGATTGTAGTCTGTTGCACGGATCACCAGTTCGATGCCCAGTTTGGCAAACTGCTTGCGCCGCCAGTCCATCAGTGCCCGGTCATCCGGCCCTGTAGCAGTGGTGTCGTAGTAGAGTTTAAGCCGTTTGCCTGTCTTTGCCGAAATACCGCCGGGGTAGCCTGCTTCCGCCAGCAGTTTTTTGGCCACATTGATGCTTTTGCGTACCCGCTTGCCCCTCACCCAGTTATACACAACAGGGTTGGTTCCCTTTTTACCCTCCTCATAACCGAAAATACCCGGTGGGATTGGTCCCTGCGCAGGTACGCCCCGCTCGTTTAGAAAAATGGAAATGTACTCTTCCTGATCCTGTGCAATGCTGATTGCCTGACGCAGTTTCTTCTGTGCCTCTGCATAACCGCCTACAACAGGATCATCCATATTGAACGCCATATAAAAAATGGAAGGTTCCACAGAAGAGACCATTCCAATCCCCTTCTCTTTCATCACATTGCTCAGCCCCATACTCCCGCCGGAACCTATCTGTACCGCCTGGTCAAATGCTTCGGAGCTGATACCAGAAGCATCGTAGTACCCCTGTAAAAACTTGTTCCACAGGGGGATGCTCTCTTTCTCCAGCGAATAAATAGCTTCATCGATAAAAGGAAGTCTTTCCCCTCTGTCTCGCAGCAGTTGCTTTGATACACCGGAAGCATTGGCTTCCTCTGCTGTCAGTCCGGGATAGCGCTCCATATGAAAATGGGGGTTTTTTACCAGTCTGATACGCCTGTTGGGACTGTTCTCAGCCAGATAGTAAGCCCCACTGCCCACAGGTTGTGTATCAAGCGAAATATTTTTCTGCCTTAAACCTTTCTGCTGATAAAAAAGGTCTGCCTCCCAGGGAATGGGTGCAAAAAAGTTCATGGCCATCCAGTAGAGAAACTGCGGATATTTTCCATAAATACGGATCTCCAGTGTTCTATCATCGACAACTTTTACACCGGGTATTTCAAATTTTCGAAGATCCAGATATTCTTCGTTCACAAAACGTTTTTTCGCCTCCCGTGTAACCTCTTTTGAATAGTCACGCAGCCCGACAATGTACTGCATCATCGTATCGAGGATGGGTGAATGATACTGTCGTACCGCCATACGTTTTATGGCATAGGCGTAATCAGCAGCCGTTACACTTCGGCTCCCCTGCATTGGAAAATCATTCAGGCTTTGAATTGTTTTCAATGCTTTTTTTGTCAGGTTGCCGTAACACAGTGAGCCGTCAGGATTTTTCACAAAAGCAGGATGGTTCTGATAGGCAAGATCGTCACGAAAGTGAAAACGGTAAAGCGTGAACTTCACTGCCGGACTCTTCACATTTACTTCACTTTCATTATCATCAAGATATACCACCTGCGGCATATGTGTCAATGTCAACGGTTCAAGAACGTAGGGTTTTTTAAGGTAGTTATATTGTAGCGGCGGTTCATAGATCTGTCCGAGAAACATCCATTCGTTAGCATTGTAAGAACGTACCGGATCCAGGTGCTTTGGAGGGGAAGAGAAAGCAGAAAATAGCGTATTCCCCCGTATTTCCTCTACAGGGTAAGGCGCATTCCATACGGCAGCATGCAGCAGCACCGTGAAAAGTGACAGTACCATACACCACTTCACCAACCAAGCCTGCACATTCTTTCCTTCTTTATCGGTTTTGGCGATTTTACCATAACTTCCCTAATCCGGGTAGCCTAAAATAGGACAAATTATCTCCACATTTCATCAAATAAATTGATTTGATTTATATTGTTTTAAGCTTAAATGAATTCAAAAATTATCTATCTCATAAGAATGCGGAATAATAAAGACAAATATTTACGATTTTATTTCCTTTTAAACGCGTATGCTCTACAATAGTTCCGTAACAATGACTTTAACAAGAAGGAAGGCTATGGCACGATTAGTAGTAATGGGTGGTGGCGTCTCCGGACACACTGCCGCAACATTTGCAAAAAAGTGGCTTGGTAACGACCATGAAGTAGTGGTAGTGACGCCAAACGCACAGTGGAACTGGATCCCATCCAACATTTGGGTAGGGGTCGGACAGATGAAGAAAGAGGATGTTGTATTCCCTCTCGCACCAGTCTATGAAAAAGCAGGTATCGATTACCGACAGGCAAAAGCGGTTTCCATTCACCCCGAAGGAAAAGCGGATAGCGACACACCGTATATCACTATCGAATATACCGGTCAAGGTAAAGAGGGTCAGACAGAAGAGCTGACATATGACTATCTTGTCAATGCAACCGGGCCTAAACTAAACTTTGATGCGACACCGGGACTGGGTGATGGTAACGGACATCTTGGTGAGCATACGGTCTCCGTATGTACAGCAGATCATGCAATCCATGCGAATCTCGAGCTGCAAAGTCTTCTCGAAAAAGCAAAAACAGAAAAGCAAAAAGTCCTTATCGGTACTGGTCACGGACTGTGTACATGTCAGGGTGCAGCATTTGAATACATCTTCAACATCGAGCATGAAGCGCGTAAAGCAGGGGTTAGAGACAACCTTGAAATCAAATGGATCTCCAACGAATCTTTCCTTGGCGACTTTGGTATGGGTGGTCTTCATATTAAACGTGGTATGTATGCAGCAAGCTCCAAACTCTTTGCAGAGTCACTCTTTGTTGAGCGTGGTGTAGACTGGATCGTCGGTGCTGCTGTCAACAAAGTAGAAGAAGGAAAAGTGCACTATGAACTGCTTGACGGTTCTACAGGTGAAGAAGAGTTCGATTTTGCAATGCTTATCCCTCCATTTGCGGGCGTCGGTCTTAAAGCCTACAACAAAAACGGTGAAGATATGACCGAAAAGCTCTTTGCAGCAAACGGATTCCTCAAGGTTGACGCAGACTATACACCAAAACCGTACGAAGAGTGGAAGGCTTCTGACTGGCCAAGAACCTACCAAAGTCCTGAGTACAAAAATATCTTTGCCGCAGGTATTGCATTCGCACCGCCACATCCAATCTCCAAGCCAATGCAGTCACCAAACGGTACACCGATCACCCCGACACCACCAAGAACAGGTATGCCTTCCGGTATCATCGGTAAAGCGGTAGCACACTCTATTGTCGATATGATCAAAAACGGAGAAAATGCGCACCTACATGAAGCTTCTATGGCAGAAATGGGTGCAGCATGTGTTGCTTCGGCAGGTAAAGGTCTGACCGACGGTACTGCTGCAGCACTGACTGTCTACCCTGTTGTACCTGACTTCGAGAAGTACCCTGGTATCGGTCGTGACCTTGACTACACCTTCGGTGAGATCGGTCTTGCAGGACACTGGATCAAACATATCCTGCACCACCTGTTCATCTATAAAGCGAAGCTCAAGCCGGGCTGGACACTGATTCCTGAATAATCCGCTTCGGATTATTCAG